>JALYUQ010000191.1 GCA_030853685.1 Actinomycetota bacterium
CGCCGAGGTCCAGCTCGTGGCTGAGCCTCGGCGAGCGATTCTTCGCCAAGCTGACCGACAAGGCCATCCGCCGCGGCGTGCTCCACAGCGTGCCTGAGCTGATCACCGCGATCGAGGACTACCTCGAGGCCAGCAGCACCCACCCGCACCGTTCGTACGGACAGCAACCCCGGACTCGATTCTCGAGCAGGTCCGCCGCGGACGCGTTACCCTCAACGCGATCACCAACCAAAACTGAGACGCTACGCTAGCGCGACGCGGCCGAACCGCAAGGGCAGCTCATGGATTGGGTCTCAACTCGTCACTCTCACCGCGAGAGGAGAGGGCCTCGAGGCTCACGCTCCCGCGGCGGGAAGCGGACGCTCAGCGGGCCGAGGTCGATCGTCGCGCCCGGCCCGGTTCGCGCCCCGCCGTAGCGTGCGTCGTCGATGACCACGCACCTGGGGGCGCAGGTGCGCTCGATGCCGTGTCCCAAGCCAAATGGTCGATCGAGCCTGACGTGCAGCTTGCGGCCGTAGAAGGCCACCACAGCGCTGTTGGTGAGGATCGTTCGCGGGCCGTGGCTGGCGGCAATCGCCACGGCGCCAGGCGAATCCGGTTCGTACTCCCGCCCGGCCCGCCGGACCGCGACAGCGATCCCCAGCAACGCCAGCCCTGCCGCGGTGATCGGCAGCAACGCCCGCCAGCGCATGAGGCTGATAGCGCCGGCCATAACCGCGGCGGCGAGGCCTATGACGGTGGTCATGTAGCGCTGCTGAAAGACGTTCGCCTCAACCGCAGAGGCGACAAGGTGCAGCAGCAGAACAGCGAGCAGCACGCCACCCAGCAGCCAGAACGCCTCGCGCGAAGCTCTGCGATACAGCCACGCACAGGCAACGGCGAGCAGGACCAGAACGAGGATCGCCTGGGCGCTCCTCACCGAGAGCGCCTGGGCCGAGCCGTGCTCGCCGAAGAACAGGGGAACCACCGCATCGCGCGCCACAGGGAACGACACCGAGGTCGAAGCGAAGCTGAGCTTGGTCTTGCCGAGTTCGTTCATGGAGCGCACCACCTGGGGGATCCAGGGCAGGAACGCCACAAAGGGAATCGCTCCCAGCGTGACGCTCTCCCCGCGCCTCGGACGGCCCAAGACCAGCAGGGCGCCGATGATCGCGAGCAGATACAAGGCCGCGTAGTACTCGGAGTACAGCGCCCCCGTCGCAGCGAGCGCGTACACCGCCCACCATCTTCGCGACCCACCCAACGCCAGCCGCTGGGCGGCCAGCAAGGCCACGAGAAGCCCGAGGCCCGCGAGCATGAAGCCGCGCGAGTAGTCCGAGTAGGAAACCGCGAACGGCGCCACGGCCAAGCCCACCGCAGCCAGCAGCGCGGCCCCGCTTCCCAGCAGCGGGCGGACGATCGCATACAGCACCGGAATCAGCGCAGTTCCGGCGAGAATCGATGGAAGCCGCAGCCACAGCTCGTGATCCAGAGGCAGCGGCGCCAGCAGCACATAGAACAACGGTGGCGTGTTCTCAAACCGGGCCAGCCGGCTCAGAAACGCACCCGCATCCGGGGCGCTAGCCACCAGCCACGAATACCCCTCATCATGATTCAGCCTCGAGCCAGCATCGATCAGCCGCAAGGCGAGGGCGCCAAGCACCACCAACCCGAGCCACACCCGCTCGCTGCTCAACAGCTCCCGCATTCGCCGCACCCGCGGCAACGTATCGGACAGCGTGGTCTTCGTCGCTCGAGAGGGCTGCCAACTGACAGCGGCCTGCCGAGTGGGACCGGCTCTTGGGGAGGTTTCGAGCCGCACCCCGTCGCCGTGGTCAGGGCTTCACCTGAGTGCTGCACCTGTTACCCTTTCGTGCGTGCCATCGCAGTACCGCCGAGTCTCGGTGCCGGTCGACGCTCCTCTCTCCGAGGCGCTCGAGCACGCGCGTGGGCTGCACGGCGAAGTCGATCGCGAGGGGCGATCAAGGCTCGCGGATGCGAGTCTGATCCACGACTTGGCGATAGAGGGCGCGAAGCGGGTCGCGCTCAAGGTTGCTGAGCGCCGGCATCTGCTCGACGAGCTCGCCGATCCACGTCTGACCGCGTCGCGCCTGAACGCCGACGCAGTGCAAGAGGTGCTTGCGCTGCGCGACGCCGGTCCCCTCGACGAGGTCGCTACCCAATAGAAACGCAAGAGTCCTTTGGCGGTCGCCGGTTCGTCGCCGACACCTCGGCATGGGCCAGACGAGATGACTCGCGGGTTGCGGCGGAATGGCAGGTAGCGATCCGGAGCCGTC
>JALYUQ010000195.1 GCA_030853685.1 Actinomycetota bacterium
GCCTCCAGATCGGCGATCAGCCCGAGAACTTCAGGCGCAGCAAGGATTTCCTGAAGCTCAGCGGCTGCCGAGCGGTGTACCATATGCATCAGCCGAGAAGTCCACTTTCTTGGTTCTGGCCCCCGGACGTTGTCGCGTCGCGGGGGCCTTCTTTTGCCCAACCGAACTACGTAGATTACACTACGGGTCGGACGGAATAACCTGCAAAACTGTAGTTTCCGACACTGACCACTATAGCGCCAGAAGCGGTCCGTCCGAGGCTGCGATCACGATTCTCGGGGCGATGGCTGATTCGTCGGGGAACACCCTGTATTACGGCGACAATCTCGACGTGCTGCGCCAGCACGTCGCAGACGCATCGGTCGATCTGGTCTACCTCGATCCGCCGTTCAACAGCAACGCGAGCTACAGCGTCTTGTTCGCCGAGCGGGACGGCTCGCGCTCGGCCGCTCAGGTCAAGGCATTCGAGGACACCTGGCGCTGGAAGGACATATGGCGCTGGAATCAGTCAGCGGGGCGGCTGCGACGCCACCGCCTCGAAGGTGTCGCCCTGTCCTCGGACTCTCGGACACCGGCAACGCGCCATAGGTCTTCGCGCGTTTGTACCAGGACAGCACCATCGTCACTCAGTGCCAGGGGCACTTCTGAACCGTGAAGAAGCGCGTACCGCGAACGGGGATGAAGGCGATGAGGCGATGCGTCTGCGTGTCCCCCTTTATCGTCACGAGCCGGAAAAGGGCGCGCCACTGGTTCGTCTTGAACTCCCAGACGGTCTCGCCCTTGGGTGCGGCTACATACTTACGAGGGTTAGCGAACTTCCGTATAAACCCGTGCTTAGGCTGAAGCTGTCCCGACGGGTCTGCGCACACCCGTGCGATTGCCCGCTCTAGATCATCCCCAGGCTTGCCGAGCACTGCGCACAAGCCGAGAAGTTCCGCCTGAGAGGCGGGGTCGAGTTCGTACAACTAAAGCGAGTGCTTCCAGTCCTCAATAATACGCGTGGTCTCGTCATAGCCCTCGACGACGCCTGGTGTCGTGAACACCTTGCGCTCATACTCCTCGCTCGCGACCTCGACCGGCTCGAGCTCGACATCTCCCTGGGGCGAGCAATGCGCAGCCGTGCGGGACGCTGGCGGTGCTTGATCTGCGTGCGTAGTCGCCACGGCGGGCCTCCTTGGTCAACGGTGCGGGTCCCCAAGAACTATACGCGGAGCGTCAAGGGGGGTAGACAAGGATACGCGGAGCGTCATGGGGGTGCGACAAGGGGGCGCCGTGGGGCCCACGCGTGGGGGAGATGAGGCCAGGGCGTCCCCGCCTGGGGGCGCGACGTGGGGGTGGCCCGTATGTCGTAGGCGTGTCGCAGCCACGCGCTATCGGCTGGCAGTGTCTCGATGCTCGCGTCGCGATGCTCGACTTGTCCCTTCGCGCGAAGCCCTCACGCGGCCTGATGCAGTAGGTTTGCCGGGATATGCGCCGGTCGCTGCTACTGGGATTGATCGGTATCGCACTTGCGGGTTGCGGGAGCGGCTCGTCATCTTCGTCCTTGTCGCAACCGGCGCCGACGGCACCCGCCGCCGTCACGACAACGGCCGCGCCTGTGCGCAAACATCGTGCTGCGCCGCAACCGCCGCCCGCACCGAGTTCTGCGCCGACGCCCGCACCGAGTTCCGTGCCGGCAACCACGACATCGCCGCCGCCGCCGCCGCCTGTCGAAGGCCCAGGAGACGCGACACACGCAGGCGACGCGCAATTCTGCTCGGCGCACACGTGCATCAAGAACTTCCCGAACGGAAACGGCACCGTGGTCCAATGCGCTGATGGCGAGTGGAGTCATTCCGGAGGCTTGTCGGGCGCATGCTCGGACCACGGCGGCGAGCACTAGAACTGCCGCTGGAACGAACCAGCGATGAGGCACGCTCGTGAGCGAAACAGATATATGCGAAGGGTGAGCGGAGCAGTTCTAGCCCTGGCACTCGTGGTTGCTGGCTGTGGGACTGGCTCCGGAACGAACTACACGACGGTTAGCCTGAGCGCCAACTGCGACAACAGCTCAAGCATCGCGTTCGGCCAAGGGGTTGACGACATCGTGCAGATCCAGAACACGAGCGGCCACAACTGGGCTGCAACCTATGCGTTCATCGACCGGCAGGGCGACTTCCGGCTCGACAACGCGTCTATGAGCAATGCGCCGTCCACCGATCTCGGCGGCGACAGCTACAACCTCGGACCACTCGCCAACGGCGACATCGGCGACCTGCACATTCACATGACCGCCAGCAAGGCCCAAGCGCTAGCGAGCGTCAAGATACAGGTCTGGGGCAGCTCCAAGAGCATCACCGATAGCTCGGCGTCGCTGTCCATCCCCGATCGCGCTGAGACGAGTCATTGCGACCACACCATCCAGTAGCTCTGCGCTTACGGTCCTTGGCTGCCAGCGCCATCCTCGTCCCCGAGCGCCGGCTGCAACCCAGCGTCCTCGTGCCCGAGGGCGAGCTTGAGCCGAGCTACGACGAGTGGCAACATGCGGAGCCTGGACCCGCTGCTCTGGCGATAGGCCATAACGCTCGAATCGTTATTCCCTGCTCGCGACGCTAACCGCTGCCTTGACTGCGGCCGGCGTTGCGCGCAGAGCGTGGGGTAAAATTCAGCCGAAAGTGGGGTAAGCCGATGCCGCACCCGTCAGAATCGCCCGCCACCATTGGGCTTACGAGTTTCGCTGGACCCTCCTAGGGCAACGAGCGAGCGTCACGTCGCGGGTCAATCCCGTTGCTTTCTCAGATCCAAATGGCGCTGACCGGCATGCCCCAGAGGCGGTCGCCAAGCGGAGCAGTCCTGCGATCCAGCGTAGATCACGGCTCCGGCTCAGACTGCGCGGCTCACGGGCGGCTCGATCGTCGAGACTACGCATGGCAACTACAGCGCAGCTTGTTGCAAGTGGCACGAAACCTAGCGGATGCACCTTCCATCAACCAGTGGACTTACCCGTGGTCGTATAGCATATATCTATACTGGCTGTTCCGCCCGGGAGGGGAGCGCCAGGAGAGCGCGGGGCCGACCGTCCGGGTGGTGACGAAGTCACGCCCCAGATCCGTAGCAGATCTTCGGCGGAGCGGCGGCTTCAGCCGCTCGTGTAGGTCGCGTAGAGCGACATCTGCTCGCCGTCGGTGCTGTGGGATCCGAACGGATCGCTGGGACCCGACGCGTACGAATTCGTGTTGTAGTCCCGGCTGGCGGTGACGGTCGCATAC
>JALYUQ010000197.1 GCA_030853685.1 Actinomycetota bacterium
GGTTGTGAGGATCGTGACCTCGGCGACGCTCGAGAGCAGCCGCGCAGCAGCGCTCACGAACTGAGCGATCCCCCCGCCCCCCAGCGGATAGACCTCACGGGATGCGAACGCTATGCGCAAATCGGAATGCGAGGTTCGTGCTCCACCGCGCTCAACGCGTCACGCGCGCTGCCGCCCGCCGCTTGGCCAGGCGCAGCGGCTCGGTGGCCCGCCAGCTCAACGAGGCCTTGATGTCCTGTAGCGCGCGGTCGGCGCCGGCGAGCCTGGGCCGGAGCGTGAGGAGCTCCGCGGTGAGCCCGGCCTCACGCGTGTGTGCGCCCGCCACCTCCACCTGGAGCTCTGCCGCCCGCTTTCGCAGGGCGATCGCTTCGTCCTGCGGGCTCTGGGTCCCGGCCGGCACCCGCTCGCGCGCCGTCACCTGCTCGCGCATCTGCGCCAGCAGCGCCCCCGCCGGATGAAAGCGCTGCTCATAGACCGAGCCGCCCCGGTACGCCAGCCGCGAGGAGTCGAGGATCACCAGTCCGAGCCCGAACCAGAGCTCGTTGCGCAGCGCCGGCTCGGCGAAGAGCTGGCCCGGGATCCAGTCGAGCTCGACGTGGGCGACCTTCGGCCAGGCGGCGAAGCGCACCGCGTCGACCCCCCGGCGCACGCGCTCGTTGGCGACGTCGTGGATCAGGATCACGCTACGTGCCAGCGCCGTGGCGTCCAGCAGATCCTCGAGATCCTGGCGCACCCCTTCGGGCGTGTGGTCGCCGTCGACGAGCACGAAGTCCACGTTTGCGCCCTGCTCGGACAGGGCGGCCAGGAGCTCGGGCAGGAGCTCGTGGGAGTCGCCCGTGTGCAGCGTCACGTTGCCGGGCAGCTCCAGGCTCGGAGGATGGAGGTCGAACGAGTGAACCTCCTGCGCGTGAGCGGCGATCTGGCGCAGGCAGGCCCCCTCCGCGGACCCGACCTCGATCGCCAGCGAAGGCGCAAGCTGGCTCAGCACCCCTCGCACCGCGGCGCGCTCGCCGCGGGACATCTGCCACACCCGGTCCTCGAAGATCTCCACGGGCACGGCGCGTGATCATAGTCATCGCCCCCCACGATCGCGGCCCTCGGCCACGCGTCGCAGCCAATGCGATCCCCGGTAGCCCAGCTTGATCGCACCGAAGACAGGGGCGGCGATCCGTGGATGGGTGACGAGCGCCAGCAGCGGGCGCTCGAGGTCGGAGGGCAGCGCTCGGCCTGGCGCCCGCTCCGGCTTCAGCGCGCGCACGGGACGATCGTCGCAGGCGGCCCGGTAGAGCGCCAGCAGCTCCACCGCGGTCCGCTCCCAGGTCAGCTCGGCGCCGGTGTCTGCGATCGCCGATACGTTGCGACGGCGGGCCTGCTCGTCACGGAGCAGCTCGAGCGCGCGGTCGGCGCTGCGCGCCGCGTCCCATGAGACGATGCCCGGGCCCGCGCTCGCTCCGATGCCGCCGCCTGACGCGATCTCCCCCAGCCAGCTCCCCTCAGACCACAGGCACGGTACGCCCTCCGCGGCTGCCTCGAAGGGGACCGAGCCGAACCCCTCTCGCACGGGTGGGTGGAGCACCAGCGAGGCGCGGCGCAGCAACGAGCGCCGCTGCGCTTCGCCAACCTGTCCTAGACTGAGCACTGCATCTGCCAGGCGAGGGTCGTCCGCCAGCAACTGCGCCTCATCCGCCGCAGAGGACCCCTGCGTGACCCGGGGCCCGGCCAGCACGAGCACTCCCCGCCAATCGTGGCGGAGCTGCAATTGCTGCAGCAGGCTCAGCGCAAAGACCCTGTTCTCGTGGCGCCGATCGCTGCCAAGGCAGACCACTACCTCGAGGCCCTCTGGCAGCCTGTCCGCCCCGCAGGGCGGACAGGAAGGGACACCTATGCATGGGAGCGGGTGCAGCCCGCCCTCTACGCCGAAGGGCACGACGCTTGCGCGCGCGGGGTCCAGGAGGTCCTCGGCGAGCGCGTCCGCGCGGGCGCGTGCGGAGGAGAAGACCACGCGGTCCGCGCACGTCAGCGATGCTCGCGTGAGGCCGCGGTGAGCATCCCAGGCAGCGAAGGACCGGAAGTAGGCAGGGTTGCCGTAGGCGATCAGGTCCTCGCACGTAACGACCAAGCGCTCCCCGAGCGCTGCCGCGCACGCCAGGTCTTCGCGCTCGCAGACCCCGAACGGGCGGTGAAAGATGTCCGCGCGCGCGATCGCTGGTGGTGGCGCGCGACGCTCGTCGCCGGGACGAGGCGATCCGGGGCCAAGCGTCACCTGCTCGACGCCGGCGAGGCGCTCCAGCGCCCGCCGCGCAGCGCTGCTCAGGTCTACCGGCACGAGCGCGCTGACCCGCGCCTCGCCGGTCTGCGACAGCGCTGCGATCAGCTCCAGGATGCGCAGCCTGGGACCGGTGACCGACTCCTCCCCCGCGAGGATGCGGGCGTCGATCACGACGCTCGGTCCCTTCAAGGCACGCCGCGCGGCCCCCAGCGCGCGGACCAGCGGGCCCTCGCGGTCCTTGCCCTCCTGTGCCTGCAGGGCGCGCACCGCGTCGTGGTAATAGGGATAGCGGCGCGCGAGCATCTGCTCGTGCTCGGCTTGAACGGGGTTGGGAGCCCCGCCGGGGCCCAGGCTCCCACCGCCGTGGTGGAAGACCAGCACGTCGTCGGCGGCTACGTGGCAGAGGCCGTGGGCCAGGCAGCGCTGGGAGAAGTCGACCTCCTCGCCGTACCCGGGGCTGAACGCCAAGTCAAAGCCGCCCACCAGCTCCAGCGCGTTGCGGCGGACGTATACGCAGTGCCCGACCGCCGTCGGCAGGCGGGGACGCAGGCACAGCGAGGCTCGGCGCACGGCGCCCGCGGCATCCTCGAGGCTCCAGCCCTCGGGAAGCCGGCGCGCGGGAGCCCAGCGCTCGGGCACCGAGACGATCGTGCCGTGGTTGGTCAGCGCGGTCGCGGTCGCGACGGCGCTGGCGCTATAGGCCGCCGCGCGCAGACCCTCGAGCCACCCCTCTGCGACCACGCAGTCGGAGTTGAGCACCACGAGGTCGGCTGGCGCGGCGCTCGCAAAGGCTCCGTTGACGTTTGCCGGAAAGCCGGCGTTGCGCTCGCGGCACGTGTAGTAGAGCTCGTGGCGCACGGCACCCTGGCGCTGAAGCTCGCGGACGTGCTCGCGTGAACGCGGGTCCGGGCTGGCGTCGTCGCAGATCAGGACTCTTACTTCGAGGGGCGTGTGCCTCAGCACGCTGCGCAGGCAGCTCACGAAGTGCTCGTGGCCGGCGTAGAGCGGGATGCAGACGACCACTTCTCCGCGCCGCGCGCCGATCTCCGCTGCGGGCTGCATCCAAACGGTCACCGTGTTGGGAGCGGGAAGCCCCCGCCTCGAGGTGTGGGGATGAACGCGACCCCGGCCCGTGAGGGCCGGTCCCGGACGGATTCGATACGGCCGGCCTGTCTTCTATGGTGGTGTGGATGGCAGTCGCGTCGGCGATCCGCTCGAATCGCAACGTGGTGTACCGCTGCTCCTACCACGCGGTGTTCTGCCCCAAGTACCGCCGGCGGGTGCTTGTCGGACCCGTCGAGCAGCGGCTGCGGGAGCTGATCCCGGAGCTGGTGGCACAGAAGCGTGGGGAGCTGAATGCCTACGAGGTGATGGCAGACCACGTGCATCTGCTGCTCGGCGTAGCCCCGCAGTTCGGTGTGCATCGCCTGGTCAAGCACGTCAAGGGCGTGACCAGCCGACGGCTGCGCGAGGAGTTTCCGGCGCTTCGCTCCCGGTTGCCGTCTTTGTGGACCAACAGCTACTTCGCCGCGATTACGGGCGGGGCGACGCTCGATGTGGTCAAGCGCTACGTCGAAGAGCAGAGGGGACGCTGACCTGTGCGCAAGCCCGGAGCGCCCCGGTTCGTGTGCGAGATCGAGGTCCAGACCACGCCGCATGATCGGCGGGTGCTGCGCTCGCGGATGGAGGCCGCCCGGCAGCTCTACAACGCGGTGCTCGACGATCTGCTGTGGCGCTTGGACGCGGCTCGCCGCGATCCGGGATGGGCCGAGGCGAGGGAGATGCCTCGCAAGACCAAGTTCGACCGGACCGCTCGTTCCGCCGCGTTCCTCGCGGTGCGCTGTCGCTACGGGCTGTCGGAGTTCTCGGCTCATAAGCATCCGAGCCTTGGGCGGAAGTGCTGGATCCGGGAGCATCTGGACGCGAACACTGCGCAGAAGGCCGCGACCGAGGCGTGGCGGGCGGTCGAGGAGAACATGTACGGCACTCGTCGCCGCCCTCGGTTCCGCCGTCGTGGTGAGCTGCGCTCGGTCGAGGGCAAGAAGCACGATGTCGGCATCCGCCTGATCGGCTGGGAGGCTGAGGCGCCCGCGGTCGCGTGGGATGGCTTGCACGGCAAGCTCAGGCT
>JALYUQ010000202.1 GCA_030853685.1 Actinomycetota bacterium
AGCCTCGAGCGCTGGGCGCGTCGGCCGTCGTGTAGAGCCAACAGCCACCGGACCCATTGCCAGGTTTCAGCAGGAACCGCGAGCGCCCCGGCTACTCGGGTTTGGCTGCTTTGCTCGCCTCCGGCGATACGCCTGACTCGCCGCGCGCCGAAATGAGGCCCAAGCATGAGGCCCAATTCGCTATCAAGCTAGTCGGGACATTAGAAAAGGTGGCGATTCCAGGGACTTCTTGAGTGGAGCCAGCCGGGATCGAACCGGCGACCTCCTGCTTGCAAAGACTTCGGTCGTTGCGCAATCGACTTTCGGTGCCGGCTCGATCGGGCCGCTCGAGGCTCGTGCATGCGTCTCGTCCAACAGGTTTTCCTCCGCGACGACCGGCTGGAGCGCCGAACCGACCGCTCAAGCTAAATCGCTCGTCCCGCCGCAAGACGGCGTGACGGGGGTGTGGACGCGGACCAGCCCTCGGGTCGGGTCGGCACCGACCGGCCAGACCTGCATATCCCCTGGCCGCACCGGCATCGTCGGGCCGCCGCCAACCCTCGCAATGCGCGGAAAGCGCACCTGTTGCCCGCCAGGGTCCTGCTGCTCAGGACGAGAGCAAACAAACACCCGGTCGCCTCAACCGGCACCGTCGTGAGCGTCAAGAATCTGCCGGGTCAGCGGGCACACGATTCGCGCGGGACCCGCTGTTTGTTAGCGAGAGCTGTTAGCGAGAATCGCCGACTCAACGCCCCGGAAACAGAAAAGGCCCCGTTTCCGGGGCCTTTCGTATAGCGGGGGCAGGATTCGAACCTGCGACCTTCGGGTTATGAGCCCGACGAGCTACCAGACTGCTCCACCCCGCGGCGGACTCCTATTAATAGCAAATCCACCAGGCCTGGCTAAATGCGGCTCCGAACAGCGCGGCGGAAAACGGTCCGAACACTCCCGCGCGGTCATGGCCCCCGCTCGGCCACGGCCACACCGCGGCGGCGCTCATCCCGATCCTGCGAGACGTCATCCCCAATCCTGCCGCCGGCCCCTACTGCCCTGCCGCCCGCCGGTACCGCGAGACGGCCAACGGCGCGAACACCGCGAGGATCACGAACGCCCAGACCACCGCGCCCCAGACGCTGTTGTGCGCGGGCGTGCCGATCCACAGCGAACGCATCGCGTCGACCATGATCGTGAACGGATTCACGTTCGCGAACGCCCGCAGAACCGAGGGCATCGTCTGCACGGGCACGAATGCCGAGGAGATAAAGGTCAATGGGAAGACCGCGATGAAGCCGACAGAGTTGGCCGACTCCGGCGAGGAGACGAGCAGGCCGATGAGCGCGAAGAACCAGGAGAACGCGTAACCGAAGAGCAATAGCAGGCCGATCCCGGCGATCACGTGGAGCACGCTCGTGTGGAACGAGAACCCGATGATCACGCCAGTGATGAGGAGCACCGCTACCGAGATCAGGTTCGTCACAACATCGGAGAACGTCCGTCCGGCTAGGACGGCGGGGCGTGCCATCGGCAGCGAGCGGAAGCGATCGATCAGGCCCTTGTGGACATCCTCGTTGAGGCCGAGCGCCGTGACGAAGCCGCCGAAAGCGATGTTCTGGACGATAATGCCGGGAATCAAGTAGTCGACGTAGCTGATGTGTCCGGGCACCCTGATCGCGCCGCCGAAGACGTAGCGGAACAGCAGCACGAACATGATCGGCTGAATGGTGAACGCGAGCAGTAGCTCGGGTGCGCGCGGCAGGCGGACGAGGTTGCGCTCGGCGATGACCAGGGTGTCCGAGACGAGCCGCCTCAAGTCACCTGCTCCCGCTCGGGCTCTGGTCCGGCCGCCTGCTCTGGGTCTTGCTCCTGCCCAGCGCCGTCGGACTCCTCGGCGGCGTGGCCGGTCAGCGTCAGGAACACATCGTCAAGCGTAGGGCGGCGCAGGACGAGGTCATCGACGCCCACCCCCGCCTCACTGAGCAGCCTCACCGCCTCGACGATGCTGCCGCTGCGCCGCCGCACGCTGAGCTGGAGTAGGGTGCCCTCGGCGTTCGGCTGCTCGTCTGACATCGGCGCCAGCGCCCGCACCGCGAGCTCGGCGTCAGAGCCGGCGTCGAGGCGAACCTCCAGGCGCTCTCCGCCGACGCGGTCCTTGAGCTCGTCGGAGGTTCCCTTCGCGATCACGCGGCCTTGATCGATGACGGCGATCGTATCCGCAAGCCGATCGGCTTCGTCTAGATATTGGGTCGTCAGCAGCACTGTTGTCCCCTCTGCAACGAGCCCCTCGATCACTTCCCACAGGCCAAGCCGGCTGCGGGGATCAAGGCCCGTGGTCGGCTCGTCGAGGAACAGCACAGGGGGCTTGGCGACCAGCGCCGCCGCGAGATCCAGCCGTCGGCGCATGCCGCCCGAGTAGGTCTTGGTCGGGCGGTTCGCGGCTTCGCTCAGGTCAAAGCGCTCGAGCAGCTCTTTGCCGCGGGCCTTGGCCATCTTGCGGCGCTCGCCATAGAGCCGGCCAACCATGGTCAGGTTCTCTAGGCCTGTGAGGTTCTCGTCGACGGCCGCGTACTGGCCGGCGAGGCCGATCCGCTGGCGCAGCTCGGCGGCGTCTCGCACGACATCGAGCCCGATGACGGTGGCGGTACCCGCGTCCGCTTTCAGCAACGTCGTGAGCACGCGCACAACCGTCGTCTTACCGGCCCCGTTCGGCCCGAGCAGGCCGAGCACCGTTCCACGCGCGGCATCCAGATCGACGCCAGCGAGCGCTTTCACGTGCCCGTAGGACTTGACCAGACCACTGACGCGGATCGCCAGATCAGCGAGATCGGCTGGATCTCCCGGATCGACTGAATCGCCCGAACCGGCTGAGTCCGCCCCAGTCAAGCCCTCCGCCGTCACAGCTCGGTCGCGGGCCAGAGGCTGACCGTCAAGCACGAGCCGGCCTCGGCGCCCCGCGCCAGGACCGGCGCCGCAGAAACCTTGGCGCCCCGCGCCAGGACCGGTCCCGCCGGAGCCTCGGCGCCCCGCGCAAGCTCCGGTACCGCCGGAACCGCAGCGCTCCGAGCTAGAACCGCCACCGCCGGGACCTCGGGGCCCCGCGCCAGCACGGGAGTCTCGGGGCCTCGCGCCAGGACCGGCATCGCCGGCACCGCTGGCACCCAACCAGCAGCGCGCAGCACGGCCTCGACCAAGCCCGGAAAGCGGTACTCGAGATCCTCGCGGCGCAGGGAGTTCAGTCGCGTCGTCCCCGCGCACCGCTGCCGGATCAGACCAGCTTCGCGGAGCACTCTGAAATGGTGTGTGCAGGTGGACTTCACGACCGGAAGATGGATGCTCTTGCAGCTTCGCTCCCCGCCGTCGGCGACCGCAGCGACGATCCGCAGCCGCATCGGGTCGCTGAGAGCATGGAGCACGGCGCTCAGCTCGATCTCGTCACGTTCGGGGTGGGACTTCTCTTGGGTGGCGGCCCTGGCCGCAATCGATCGTGTGGCCTCGGTGCTCAGCGCGCCCATTGCCTGATTGTAGAAGCCGGCGATACGATCGCGGGCACCGAATGCGTGTTGGAATCGTCGACATCGGGACCAACTCGACGCGGCTGCTGATCGCCGAGGTAGGCGACGGGCATGTCACGGCCGAGATTGAGCGTCGCAGCAGCGTGACGCGCCTGGGCACCGGCGTCGACGCGGGCGGGCGGCTGGGCGAAGAGGCGATGGAGCGCGTGTTCGCCACCTTGACGGACTACTCGGACGATCTCGAGCGCCATCAGGCCCAGCACCGGATCGCGGTCCTCACGAGCGCTGTCCGCGACGCAGCCAACGGAGCCGATTTCGCTGAACGCGTCCAGGATCGATATCGCCTGACCCCTCACATCCTGACCGGAGAGCAGGAGGCGCGCCTGACCTTTCTCGGCGCCACCAGCGAGCGCGACCCGAGCGACGGGACTCCGACCCTGGTGGCTGACATCGGTGGCGGGTCCACCGAGCTCGTGATCGGCACCGGCCACGCGGCTGGATTCCACGTCTCAACCCAGGCCGGCGTCGTGCGCCAGACCGAACGCCACATCCACTCCGATCCGCCAACAGTGGATGAACTGGAGCAGGTGGCCCTCGACGTGCAAGCCATCCTCGAGCAGGGCGTACCCGCGCCAGAGCGCCGCGCCGTCAGTCACGCGATCGCCGTAGCAGGCACGGCAACGTCGCTGGCCGCGATCGCGCAGGAGCTAGACCGGTATGACCCAGCGCGGGTACACGGCCATCGGCTGAGCGAGCAGGAGTGCGAGGAGATCCTCGCCAAGCTCGCCACCCTCCCCCTCACTAGGCGACGCGAGGTCGCGGGGCTGCACCCCGACCGCGCGCCGACGATCGTGGCAGGCGTGGTCATCCTGCTCCAGATCCTGCGGCTGTTCGGCCTGCGCGAGGTGGAGGTCTCAGAGCACGACATCCTGCGCGGCGCCGCCCTGGGACTCGGCCCGGCGACTGATTGAGGCTCCCAGGCTGCGGTCACTCCGGTTGCTGGCCTGCGGCCAGCAACCAGCAACCCCTCACTCGCGGATGAGCTCCCCGTGGCAGCCGAGCGCCTCGCCGAGCTGGTCATCGCGGAGCGAAAAGCTAGCCACGGCGCCCGCGTGCGGTGCTTTCCAGCCGCAGTGCGTTGACGATCCCACCCCCGAGGATAATCAACGCGAGGATATAGAACCAGCCGAGCACGATCAGGATGAACACGATCGTCGTCTGGAACTGAGCGATCGTCGAGATGTTCGTCAGGTATGCCGGGAAGCCGTAGTCGATCACGCCGATCGCCACTGTCGCGCTGAGGGCACCAGGCCACACCGCGCGCCAGGGCACCGGCCGGTTGGGCACGCGCGAGTAGATCAGCGCCAGGCAACTGAATAGCAGCGCGACGCTCACCCCGAGCGAGATCGCGTAGACGGCGTTGGTCACGCGCGCGAGATCGAACGGCAGGTCGTCGGCGCCGGCCCTGAGGATGCTCTGCACGGTCGGCACGGCGACAGTGGCGAGCATGAACAGCAGGACCACCCCGAGCATGCCGAGCCCGAAGCGCTTCTGCCCCAGCCAGGATCGCGACTTGCAACCGTAGATCTGGCTGAAGGCGGTGTCGAGCGCACCCCAGAACGTGGCTCCCAGCCACAGGCTGGCGAGGAGCGCCAGTACGCCGGTGCTCGTGGTGGAGCTCGTGATCTGACCCAGCAGAGCGTTGAGGGTGGGCTCGGTCGCACTGGGGAACACCCCTTGCAGGTCGGTCAATACGCTCCGCTGCACCGAGGGGCTCGAGAGCACCTGCCCGGCGACGAACAGCGCGAGCAGAGCAATCGGGACGATTCCCAGCAGCATGCTGTAGGCGACCATCGAGGACTGCCCGGTGATGTTGGAGTCCATAGCCAACCGCCAGAATCGCCGTACCGCCGTGAGCGCCCTGTGGAGCACGGTAGATCGGCCACCCAGTAGCGGGCGAGGCCCGCTGCCTCCACGAACGCCCTCCCCAGCCCTTCTCACGCCTTCTTCATCAACGCCTCCACGAACGCCCTCCCCAGCCCTTACGCCTTCCTCATCAGCCTCTCCAGGCACGCCCTCCTCAGCCGCCGCGCCCTGTCCCCCCCCGAGGACCCCGACACCATCCCCCGCGGCGCTCGTGCGCCGCGATGCGCGAGTTCGCGCCGGACGGTCCACAGGAGCCTTCATCCGAGAAAGTGTGACGTGCTCAGCCCGCCGGTGCCAGTGGCGGGAGGTAGTCCGCGCCGGCGCGCAGTGCGGCCGCCCGGGGCCGCCGCTGGCGATCCAGCTCGCGACCGCCTACTCGGTGCGCAGCTCGCCGGCGCAGACAAATCACGTCTCCCATCACTATTGCCGAACGACGGCCGAGCGCGAAACTCGCGAAACTCGCGAGACTCGCGAGACTCGCCCGCAGACCTTGTCACGGGCCCTTACATGCGATAGAATGGGAGGTTGGCAGGTAGGCTCAGTCAAAGGTAGGAGTCCCATCCCTCACGTACCATCGCCCAAGCGTCACCCGTACGACCAGTGGTCGCCGGATGCCCGCGCGCTTGACCTCGTCGGCGACAAGTGGACGCTGCTAATCGTGCGTGACCTCGTTGGTGGTCCTCGCCGATTCATCGAGCTCCAGCGCGTCCTACCGGGAATCTCGACCGAGCAGCTCCGGTCGCGGCTAAACCGCATGGTGGCCGACGGAATGCTGACCCGCATGCGCTACCGCGAGGTACCGCCCCGAGTCGACTATGAGCTCACCGAGCGAGGCCGGGCGCTGATGCCGATTCTCGGCGAGCTGGCGCGGTGGGGATACGAGTGGGCGTGGAGCGCGCCGCGTGCGTCGGAGTGCGTAGACCTGGGGGCGATCTTCAGGCTCGCGCCCGGGCTGCTCAGGGCCCCCGGTGCCAACGGCATCCGCGGGAGTGTCGAGCTCGCCGTTCATGCGGCCCACGGGCAGGGCGAGCCCAACCAGGGTGAGCCCCACCCCAACCAGGGTGAGCCCCACGAGCCCCACCCCGACCAGGGCGAGCCCCACGGCGAGCCCCACGTTTACACCTTGACCTTCTCACGCGGGCGCGCGGAATTGCGAGAGCGCCCTGCGGAGCACGCCGACGCTCGCGTCGCCGGCACCACCGCTGCCTGGGTGGCTGCATTCTCGCCCGCCGGCGCCCGCCGATCAGTACTCGGACTCGAGATCTCCGGCGATTGTCAGCTCGCTACCCAGGTCCTCGACGGCCTCACTCTGAGCGCCGTTCACCGCTCGCAAGACGCCATCCGCGCCGTGGCCTGAAGGGCTCTGGGCCACGCCGCGCTGGCGGCCCGCGAGGTCGACGCATCTGAATACCCGGGGCGGGACTCGAACCCGCAATGCCCTTGCGAGCAGCGCGTTTTAAGCGCGCGGACTTTGCCAGTTTGTCTACCCGGGCTCGAGTCGCCATCCTACCGGCGCGGCCTCGAGCGAGCACGAGCGCGGAAAGCGCAACTAACTCACTGCTAGCGTGTTTCTTGGCAAGGGAGGTCCTCAGAGTAAGCCGGATGGAAGTCTCAGCGCTCAAATATCCCAGTGGAGTCGGCCTGCACGGCCGGTCGCCCCTGCTCAGACTGCAGTCCGACGAGCGCCTGGTCGCCTTCACTCGCCGGGGCAACACGGCTGCCTTCGAAACGCTAGTCAGCCGGTATGAATCGCGGCTGCTCTCCTTCTGCCGCCACCTGCTCGGGTGCCGCGAAGATGCCGAGGACGTTCTTCAGGAGGTTCTCGCCGCCGCGTTCAATGCGATCCTTGCCGACGACCGGTCTCTCAACGTCAGGCCGTGGCTGTACCGGATCGCGCGCAACCGAAGCCTCAACCATCTGCGACGTGCACGGGCCGTGGGCGTGGACTCCATGGACGTGCACCTTTCCGACCACGGCGCGAGCACCGCCGACAAGGTGCACGACCGTGAAGAATTCAGGCTGCTGGTGGGCGACATCCACGAGCTGCCCGAGACGCAGAAGACGGCGCTTGTGCTGCGGGAGATGGATGCGCTGTCCTATGAGCAGATCGCGGAGGCGATGGAGGCGACGATCCCGAGCGTGAAGTCGCTCCTCGTTCGTGCCCGGGTGTCGCTGGCCGAAGCCTCCGAGGCGCGGCTGCTGTCCTGCAACGAGGTGCGGATCGAGCTCGGGGAGATCGCCGAAGGACTTCGGCGGCGCCCCAGCCCTTTGATTCGCCGGCACCTGCGCACCTGCGAGCGCTGCTCGACGTTCCGCGTTCAGCTCAGGCAGACCAACAAGGCGCTCGCCGCGCTGATGCCGATTGGACCGCTGGTGGTCTTCAAGAAGCTCGCGCTGATCCACCTCGGACATTCCGCCGGCTCGAGCGCCACGACCGCGTCGGCTGGCTCGGGCGTAGGTGCCGCCGGAGCGAGCGGTGCCGCGGGCTCGACCACGGCCGCAGGCTCAACTGCGCTCGCGGGTTCGGCTGCCGCCGCTGGCTCGACAGTCGTAGCGGGCTCGACGGCGGGCGGATTTGTCTCCGCGGGCGTCGGAGTCATAGCGACCAAGGCGGCTGTCGGACTGGCGGCCGCCGCGCTGGTGACCGCCGGAGCCGTCGAGGTCGACCATGCCGTCCTCCGCCCGCATGCTCACGCGCACGGCATCCGATCGCTGCGGGCGGCGGTCGGATCGCCGGGCACCTCGGTCCGGCGGGCGGGTGCACACCGGTCCGTGACCACAGGCCATCACGGCACCCTCAACAGGGGCCCCGGGCTGGGTGGCCACCACGGCGGGCTTGTTGGCCGCGTAGCCGCGACCAACAAGGACCCCGCCGGATCCAAGTCCAAGGGTCCGAACGCGAAACAGCTTCAATCCGGCAAGGCCCCCTCGATCGTCACCGGACAAGGGAAGCTCGCTGTCAAGCCCGACTCCGGACCAGCGCCCAAGCTCCCGGCGCCTGCGCCGGGCCGGCACCTGTCCGAAACGCTTCCCACCGTCCTACCGCCCCGGGCGACGAGCCCTCGGCCCGGTCGTACGGCTGAGACCCGGGGCCCCACGAGACGGCAACGGCCCCCCGGGTCGCGCAGGACGGCTAGGGCCCCGCGGCCTCAACACATTGCGAAGGCTCATGGTCCCGGCTCGCCGCCCACCAAGAGCGCGCCGCGCCGCGCCCCGTCGACCAAGAGCTCGTAGCGCCCGGAGCGCAGGCCTCCGATCAGGACCGACGAGCGCCCGCGAGCCGGCACCGTCAACGCATGCACCGTGGGCGTGCGGAGCACTACCCGATGCGACACGCTATCGGTGCAGACCAATGTCAGCTCCACCGCGAGGTCCGCCGGTGAGCTGATCGAAGCTGGCCGCAGGCTTGCACCCGCCCCGATCGTGAACGTGGCCGGCAACCGCACGTGCGCGCCCGCGGTCGGTGAGCCCCGGGTCGTGGCGGCGGTGGTCGTGCCCGCTCCGGCTGGGACCCTCGCCGACGGCCCCCTTGCCGGTGACGAGGACTTCGCCACGCTCGAGCCTCCTGCGGCTACGCCGGAGGCTTGGCCCGCGCCTCCAGAGCTCCCGCACGCCGCGCACAGCAGGAGCATGGGGAGCAGCACTCCAAGCAGCAGCCGGCGGCCCACGCTCCCAGGATAGACAATCCGGGTGCTCCGGCAGCGACGCTCGGCTACTCGGAGGTCTCTCTGACCGGTGCACTCGCTCCTGCGTAGGCCTGCATCAACGCGTCGTAGTAGCGATCCTCGTTGAAGTGCTCACGCGCCCGCGCTAGCGCCCGCGCTCCGTCCGCTGCGCGCTGCGCCGGGTCGCGCCACAGATCGCGCAGCTTCTCAGACCAGGCGCCGAGGTCCGCCGCCCCCAGGACGTCACCGGCTCCCACGAGCTCCGGGAGTCCACCGCGATCGCTCGCCAGCACCGGCACCCCCGCAGCGAGCGCGTCCAACGCGGCGTAGGGGCACGGCTCCTCCCAGCGCGAGGGTACGAGCACGACCGCCGCCCGCGCACGAGCCGCGGCGAGTGCGCCGGCATCAAGGCGTCCGGTGAATTCGACCTCGTTGCCGCGAGCCAGTCCACGCAGGCGCCGCTCGTCAGGGCCATCGCCGGCGATGACGAGCGGCACGCCGGCCGCGCGCGCCGCGGCTATCGCGGTGTCAAAGCCCTTCTCCGGCACCAGCCTGCCGGCGACGAGCGCATACTCGCCCTCCTGCGCCTTCGATCGCTGCGCGATGCAAGCCGCGGGGACGAAGTTCGGGATCACGAGAGTCGGCCGCGCCGGCAGACCCAGCTCGACCAGGCGCCGTGCGGTCGCTCCGCTCACGGCGACAAAGCGATCGGTATGACGACACAGGGGCGCGAGCTGATTGTGAAGGCCAGCCGCATAGAGCGCCGCCTCGGATAGCGTGCCGCGGCAGCGCAAGCGCAGTCCGGGGAGCGTATTAGCCTCCCTGCAGCGAAAGCACGGTGCACCGTCCCGGTAGGCGACTGCGATCGCGCAGAAGAGGCGGAAGTTGTGCAGGTGGAGCACCGTCCGCGCTCCGGCCGCGCGAGCTGCGGCGAGCGCGCGCCAACCAAATAGAGGGTGCAAATTGTGAGCATGCACAACATCGGCCCGGAGACGGCGCACGGCCTCGGTGACCTCACTGGAATCGACGCCGCCCGCGATTAGCCCGTGGGCCGCCCGAGCTCGACCCGCCTCCGCGCTGCGGCGCTCTAGCACTTCGACTGTGTGCCCGCGCCGCATCAGTAGCGCGGCGATGTCCCCGACGGCGCGCTCCTCCCCGCCTTCTGCGCGGTAGCGGTTGTGCAGCAGGAGGACGCGGATCAGGGAGACTCAGTCTTCGCGGACGCTTGGAGGGCTCCCGTTGTGACGGAGCTCGCGGGCCAGCTCGAAGCCGACCGTCACCCCGACGAGCATCGCTAGGTGAGTCTCCTCGGCGAGTAGCCCTTGCACAGCTCGAGCCCGCTGGTCGGGATCTTCGGCGCCCATCGCCTCGCGGACCGCCTGCTCGTGCGCCTGATCAAACCAGCCCCCCTCCGAAAGCGCAGCATCGAGCACGCGTCGCAATGCAGGCGCACTGCGTGCGACGAGATCCTGTGCCTCGCGCAATCGTTGCGGATCGCTTACAGCGGCGATCGCTGCATCCAGCTCGGCGTCGGTGTAGGCGCGTTCCGGCACTCGCTTGGAAGATCATACGTGCGTGGGTCACCGGCGTAGTCCACCCTACGAGCTGATCACGAACGCGGGCGGCCAGGCCGGAGACACGCTCGTGCTCACCAAGCCACTCGGTGCAGGGGTCGTCTCGACGGCTGTGAAGCGGAGGGCTGCACGCTGGGGTTCCGGGAAGTGTCGTGAGTCGCCTAGTCGAAGGCCCCCGGGCACGATCAGCGTCTTCTGATCGTGCGCCGCGCGGCCCCTCGTGCCAGCGGCAAGCCCAGGGCCAATCCCGCTAGCACACCCACCCCGTCGGCGATCCAGCTCGCATCCGTGACGGCGAGCGGCATCAGGGCGACGGCGACGGCGATCGCGGCGGTTCCGATCAAGTCGGCGTCGATCTCCGCGCCCGCTCGCAATGACATCAAGTCGGGGATTGCCCAGGCAACGAGCAGCGCCAGCGCCGCGCCGCCGGCTCCGAGCACCACCGGGTGGGGATAAACGACCGCGGTCACCCCAACTGCCCCTACGCCACCGAGCACGAATAAGACAATCACCGACGCCGGGCCGTGCCGGCGCTCCAGCAACCAGCCATACAAGGCGATCGCGCCCAGCACCACGAACGCATAGCCCGTGTTGTCATAGGTGAACGTGGCGGTAAAGAGGCGCCACCAGTGCGGTCCGAGCTTTCCGTTCACCCCGAGCTGGTCCACCAACGCGGTGCGCCAGAGCAGGGCGCCGATGATCCCGAGCAAGACCAGAGCGATCGTGGCGTACGGCCGCGAGTCGACCCGGATTCCGGGGATCTCGTCGCGGCGCAGAGGTGGCAGCGAGTACTTGGGGCGCGACCGTCGCTGCGTCTCGGAAACGCGGCCGTCGCGACCTATCTTTGGGGCACGCTTGCGCAGCCGGTTCCCGCAATACGGACACTCTGTGATATAGGGGCTCACCTCTGACCCGCAGCTCTTGCAGATCACGAACAGATCCGGGCCACCCGTGCTCACGAAGATCGATTGTAGAGGCGCCCAGAAGCCCTCGGTGGGCACCCCCGGAGCGCCGGGACGGGTTCTGGATCGTTACGAGGCATCTCCGAGGCCGAGCGGTCAGTGGCCTATGCGGCGGTCGCTGCGACGATCTCCGCCATCAACTCGCGCAGGTCGTGATTGGCCTCGTAGACCACTACTTGCCGCGCTGCACCGTTGCCGCGTACCAGGAGATCCTCGACCGCGTCCAGCTCGGACTCTGAGCCGAGATCCACGCAATGGTCGCGGATCCGGTCGATCAGCCGCCGCGCCAGCGCCCGAGTCGGCACCCGATCGCTGCTCGGCAGATCAACCAGGTCGCCGTCGAGCCCGTGGCGTGCCGCCAGCCACTTGTTCTCGTCGAGCATCTCGAACGGATAGCGGGACAAGCGCTTTCCGGCAGCGAAATGCTCTGCCAGCTCACGCACGAGTCCCTGGACGAGAGCGGCCAGCCCAAGCGTGTGCTCGATGTGGGTCTGTGAATCCATCACCCGGACCTCAACGGTCCCGAAGCTCGGGTGGGGACGCACGTCGTGCCACAGATAGGTGTAGTCCTCGATCACCCGTGCGCGAGTCATGAACTCGATTCGCCGCTCGTAGTCTTCCCAGTTCTTGTAGGTGGGGGGGATGCCGACGCGCGGGAACGCACGAAAGATCGGCATCCTCGTCGATGCCAGTCCGGTCTGATCCGCTCGCCAGAAGGGAGAGTTTGCCGACAGCCCGACCAGAATGGGAACATGCACGCGCATCCCGTTCGCCACGTGGATCGCCTTCTCGGGGTCGTCGATCCCCACGTGCACGTGCATCCCGAAGATCAGCTCCTGGCGCGCAACGAAGCGCAGTGCGGAGATCAGGTCGCGATAGCGCGGCCTGGCGACGATCCGCTGGTCCTCCCACATAGCGAACGGGTGCGTGCCGGCCGCGCCGATCGCGAGCTTCCTGCTCGCCGCCGTCTGTGAGACCTGGCGGCGCAGCGCGCGTAGCTGCTCGCCGGCTCGGGCCATGTTCTCGCAGGGCTCGGTGGAGACCTCCAATACCGACTCCATCAGCTCGGGCTTGATCTCGCCCGAGGGAGCAGGCTCCAGCAGCGTCTCGATCCCGTTGACAAGCTCCAGCGACTGGGCATCGAGGATCATCAGCTCCTCTTCGATCCCGATCGTGTATGCCGGACCGGTGAAGTTGTGCTGCAAGGGTTTGAGGCGGTGCTCCACGCGCGGGAGCCTAACGCCGCATGTCAAGTTGGTAGGCTCGGTGCAGTGGCGATGAAGATGCGCCAGAGCCTCACCGAGCTCGAGCAGGAGTTCCGGCACGAGACCCAGCTAGATCGCGGCCGCCGGGAGACCCTGCGGCGCGGCGCCATCATGCGATCGCGCAAGCGAACGCATGAGCGAGCCAAGCAGCGCATCTCGATGCGTTTCTGGCTGCTCGTGCTCTCACTGCTCGCCACGGCCGCGATCGTGACGGTGGCGATGTTCGGAACGCTTTACTACCTGCTGGACTGACAGGGGGCCTCTAGCCCCGTCCGTCCAGTCCTGGCAGCTCAGCATCAGCCTCGTCGCCCATGCTGCTCTCAGCGTCAGCCTCGTCGCCCACGTCCTCCTCGGCACCGAGCCGCTCCTGCTGAATCTCGAGATAGACCTCCTTGCGAAACACCGGAATGTCCCGCGGGGCTTGGATGCCGATCCGCACCTTCTCGCCCATGATCGACAGCACGGACACCTCGATGCCGTCGCCGATCATGATGCTCTGGTTGGACTTGCGGGTCAATACCAACATCGAAGTGCCTCCCTGCTCGCCTGGTGGTTGACAAGGCGGACAGGGCGCTCCGGCTCGGCCGTCCGATCCGTGGCGCGCCAGCACCGCCCAACCGCCAGAATAGCGGCTGGAAACGCTTGTGCAGGGCGTTCTGAGCCAGGACGGGCGACGCGCCTCCCGCGACGTCAACTGAAGGCTTGCCCGTACCTCCGTGGGTGCTCGTGCCCTTGCGCGTGATGCCGTTGCGTCGTTGCGCCGTTACGCCGTTACGCCGCCGGCTGTAATAGTCTCCTTGAAGCATGCCACGTCGATCATTACGCCCCGAGCTCAACCGGATCCGCGCCTGGGTGCGTCAAGGACGGACCGACGCGTGGATCGCACACCAGCTCGAGGCCACCGTGCAGCAGATCCAAGCTTTCAAGCGCACGCAGGATCTCACGGGCAGCGGCGAAGCGCAAGCGCCGGGCACCGCTACGGACTACGACGACGAAATCGATTTGAGGGCCGAGGACGACGCGATGGTGGCCGCGGAGCTCGACGCGGCGCAGGCCAAGCGCGCCGAGGAAGAGGAGAAGGAAGCCAAGGAAGCGAAGGAAGCCAAGGACGGAGAGGACGGAGAGGAGCAGCCTCCCCCGCGCCGCCGGGGCAGGCGCGGGGGAAGGAGTGGCGCACGCGGACGACGAAAGAGCTCCAGCCCACTGGAGGCTACGTTCGAGCACGGCGAGGAGGGCTACGGCTTGTGGCTTGATCCCGCCGTTCAGGACGACCCGATCTATGCCGAGTATTGGGCCGGTCATCGGCCGGTCGAGGTCGCGATCGAAGAGGACCAGATAGTGATCCGTAGGGCTGGGGGCGAGGAGTCCGAGGATGAGGACTGACTAGTCCCTCGAGCGGCTACCTACTCCTGGGCTATCGCCGCCCACCTACGTAGTCGCTCGCCTCGCGCGTGTAGCGCGCAAACGCAGCTCCCGCGACGGTCGTCAGATCCCAAGCACCAGGCTCACGGGGCGCGACCCGAGTGGCAATCGCAAAGCACCAATCGGTTCCCTGCTCGGTGTAGAGGGTCGCCAGCTCCTGGGTCGTAAACGGGCCGCCCAGACGGCGGCGCAGCTCGTGCACGATCTCGTCGGTGACACGCTCGAGCACGGGGCGCTCCGGTGGCTGCGCGCTAGCCAGCCGTCGCTGTCCCTCGCGCCAGAGGCCGATCGCCTCCTCGAAGCGCACGGCGATCAGGTGGCCCCCGCCCCACCACCGTGCCCCGCCCCACCACCGTGCCCCGCCCAGCCACCGCGCCCCGCCCCGGCAGCTGCTGGACGCTTCAGTGCTGGGGCAGCCCAGTAACCACGTAGGGACGCTCGCCCGCGCGGACCATGCCGAGCACGCGGGCATCGCGCTCGATCGTCGCCGGATCGCTCAAGGCACGCTGCTGCGCAGCAAGCTCCGCGTTCTGGCGCGCCAGTCGCGCCACGACCGCGAGCTGCGCCTGAGACTGGGCGTGTACCTCGAAATAAGAGAGCGTGTGCTGAACGTAGAGCCCGACGACGACCGCGAGCACCACGAGCAGCCCGACCCGCCCGACACGGTCCCATCGGACTCGCGGCTTTGGTCCTCGCGAAGCCACCCACCGCGGGGCGGGAGATGGCGATGGCGAACGCGCCTCTTTGGCGTGGGCTGCTGCGGCGGAGCGGGCTGAGGGCATCCGGTGCGCGCTTCGCTGCCCACGCGGGCTTTCCTTCCTGCTGCAAGCTCACGCCCGGAACGCCGAGCGCCCGGGATACACCGCGTCTGCGCCCAGGACCTCCTCGATTCGCAGCAGTTGGTTGTACTTGGCCACCCGGTCGGTTCGGGAGGGTGCCCCGGTCTTGATCTGCCCGCAGCCCGTCGCGACCGCGAGGTCGGCGATCGTGACATCCTCGGTCTCGCCCGATCGATGCGAGATCACCGCCGTATAACCGCTTTCGCGGGCCATGCCGATCGCAGCGAGCGTCTCAGTCAGCGTGCCGATCTGGTTCACCTTGATCAGGATCGAGTTAGCGACGCCGTTGTCGATGCCGCGCTTTAGCCGCTTCGGGTTAGTCACGAACAGGTCGTCTCCGACCAACTGAAGGCGGTTGCCCAGCCGATCGGTCAGCGTCGTCCACCCAGCCCAGTCCTCCTCGGCCATGCCGTCCTCGAGCGAGATGATCGGATAGCGGCCGGCGAGCTCGGTCCAGTAAGCGGCAAGCTGGTCCGCACTCAGCGTGCGCCGCTCGTGCTCCAGCACATAAGCCCCGTCGCGATAAAGCTCTGAGACGGCCGGGTCGAGCGCGATCGCCACCTGGTCACCCGGCACGTAACCGGCGGCTGCAATCGCCGCGATCAGCGCCTCGAGTGCCTGTTCGTTGGAGCTCAGGTCCGGCGCAAAGCCGCCCTCGTCGCCCACCGCGCTCGACAACCCTCTCGATTTCAGCGTCGCCTTCAGGTTGTGAAAGACCTCAGCGCCCATCCGAAGTGCTTCGCTGAACGTGCGCGCCTCGACCGGAACTATCATGAACTCCTGGAAGTCGACGCTGTTGTCCGCGTGCATGCCGCCGTTGAGGACATTCATCATCGGCACCGGGAGCACGTGCGCGCTCTCACCGCCCAGATAGCGCCACAGGGGCATGCGCTCCTCCGCGGCGGATGCATGAGCGGCTGCGAGCGACACGGCAAGCACCGCATTGGCGCCTAGACGCGATTTGTCGGGCGTACCGTCGAGTGTGATCAGTGTCCGGTCAAGCGCCGCCTGAGCTGACGCGTCCTGGCCCCGCACCGCTTCCGCGATCTCCCCGTTGACATTGTCCACCGCCCTCGTGACGCCCCTGCCCAGCCACGGCGAGCCGCCGTCGCGCAGCTCTGCAGCCTCAAACTCGCCGGTCGACGCTCCGGAGGGCACTGCGGCGCGGCCCCACGCGCCCGAGCGCAAGCTGAGCTCGACCTCCACGGTCGGATTGCCGCGGCTGTCGAGGATTTGACGCGCGTGTACCTGCTCGATCTGGCTCATTGCTGTCGACGGCCTCCTTCGGTTATGGCGGAGCGAAACCTCTCGCAGGCGGCGCGCGACACGAGCTCCAGACGCGCACGCGAGCGCTTGCGGGCATCCTCCGGCGATCCGGAGCTCACGCCGTTAGGGCTTCTTCTTCGGAGTGCTCGCCGGAGGCGCTTGGGGCACAGGCTGGGTGCTCGCAGGAGGCGGGGGTGCTTGCGTGGGGGCGGTGGTCGTAGGTGCCCGGCTCGGGGGTGGGGGCTTGTAGCCGTTGCAGTCCATCATCGAGTACGCGGCGCGACACGTGGTCTTATGCTGCCAGCGCTTGCGCGCGGCGTTCTCGACAGCCGCGACGGCGGCGCTCTGCTGCTGGCCGGTCAGCTCGGACTTGATCTTCGGCGTCGCTTCCGCGAGCGTCTGCTGGGTGGCCGGGGTGACCTTCGTGACATCGAAGACGTAGAAGCCGAACTGTCCGTGCACGGGGCCCAGCAGCTTGTTCAGCGGCGCCGAGAACGCTGCCTTGTCGAGCGCGGGGTCCTCCGATCCCTTTACGACGCCTGCAAGCAGCCCGCCCTTGTTCTTCGTCGTGGCGTCGGTGGAGTACTGCTTGGTCACGGCGCTCCAGCTCTTTCCTTTCGCCAGGGCCGCCTTGGCAGCCTGCGCCTGGGCGCCCGTCTTGGTCAGCACGATCCGGATATCGCGCTTCTCGGCGCTCCCGAACTGGCTGCGATGGATGCTGTAGTAGGACTTGATCTGCGCGCTCGTGACGCTCGTGGTGTGCTTGGCGATCAGCTTCTCGTAGAGCTGGGACGCCCGAATCCCGAATAGGATGTCTTGCTCGGTCGTGCCCGACTGGGCCAGGAAGCTCTGGAACTGGGCCTCGCTCTTGAACGACTGCTTCTTCTCGGTCTCGAACATCTTCTGAACCTGAGCATTGGAAACCGTGATGTGCGCCGCCGCGGCATCGAGCTGGTACCAGTAGCCCTTGATCAGGAGGTCCAGCGCCTGACTCGAGAGAGCCGTGAAAACCCGGGCACAAGCGGCCTTGATCCGCGCGGTCGGGGCCTTTGCATCCATCGGAATCACCTTGCGCACCTGGGCGACGCAGTTTGCGAAGCCCGGCGGATCGATGGGAGTGATCACCGGCGCGCCCGGACTTTGGGCCACCATCTGGACGGACTCCACGTACATCTGGTGATACAGCGCTTTAGTCGTGATCGGGTTGCCCGCCACGTCGGCGACGCTATCGCCCGGGAGGCCGCTTCCACACGCGGAGAGCGTGGCAGCGAGCGCAACAGAGGCGCAAAGCGCCAGGATATACTTCAGAAGCTTCATCGAGTGCGGGCTGATGGTAGCGGTCTGGAGTGCCTACGCCGCTTCCCGCGTCACTGCAAGCAGCACATCAGCGGCCCGCACGACCGCTGGGAAGCGCGCCCCCGGATCAGCCGGAAGGCGCACCGAGAGCTGAGACTTGCCCGACTCGTACAGCGCCTCGGGGATCTCCTGGCGGATTCGCTTGGCGCGCACGGAGTCGAGCTCGACAGGCGTGACAGCGAGCCGATCGCCCCTGAAGCTCACGGCCCGCGCACCCGCTTGGCCGAGCTTGATCCGAGCCTGCTGGAGCGCGACCAGGTTGCGCAGCGGCTCGGGCAGCTCACCGAAGCGGTCTTCGAGCTCCTCGCGTAGCAGACCCAGATCCGATACCTCCCGCGCGCCGGCGATGCGGCGATGGACATCGACCTTGGCGTGCTCGTAGGGAATGTAGTCGGCCGGAATGTACGCATCGACGTTCACGTCGAGGCGGACGGGCTCCCAGTCCTCCGCGGCGACCCCATCCGCAGCGGCCGCGACCGCCTCGTCGAGCATCTGCAAATAGAGCTCGAAGCCCAGCGCCGCGACATGCCCTGACTGCTCGTCGCCGAGCAGGTTGCCCGCTCCCCGGAGCTCCAGATCGCGCATCGCGACCTTGAATCCCGCCCCGAGCTCGGTGTAGTCAGACAGCGCCGAGAGCCGCTGCGCGGACTCTGGGCTCAGGGCCGCCGCGCTCGGATAGAGCAGGTACGCGTACGCGCGCTGAGCGCTGCGCCCGACCCGGCCACGAATCTGGTAGAGCTGGGCCAACCCGAAGGCATCGGCGCGCTCGACGATCAGCGTGTTCGCTTGCGGAATGTCGATTCCCGACTCGATGATGCTCGTGCACACGAGGACATCAGCGTCACCGCGCAGGAAGCGCAGCATCCGCCGCTCCAAGGTTTGCTCGTCCATCTGGCCATGGGCTACATCGAAGCGCATCGACGGGCAGAGCGCCCGTAGGCGCTCAGCGGTCTCCTCGATCGACTCGACGCGGTTGTGCAGGAAGAACGCCTGTCCATCTCGCTCGTGCTCCCGGACGAGCGCGCGGCGGACGAGCTCTTCGTCGTACTCCCCCACGTAGGTCTTGACCGGGCGCCGGCCCTCCGGCGGGGTCTCGATCACGCTGATCTCGCGCACGCCCGCCAGCGACATCTGCAAGGTCCGCGGGATCGGAGTGGCGCTCATCGAGATCACGTCCACCCTCAGCTTCAGTTGGCGCACCAGCTCCTTCTGCTTGACGCCGAAGCGCTGCTCCTCGTCGAGGATCAGCAACCCGAGGTCCTTGGCGCGCACGTCTCGCGAAAGAAGGCGGTGGGTGCCGATCAGGATGTCGAGCTCCCCAGCCGCGAAGCGCGCCACCGTCTGGCGCTGCTCGGCCGCCGGCCGAAAGCGAGACACCTGCTCGATCGTGACCGGGTAATCCTTCAGGCGCTCGGAGAAGGTGCCCAGGTGCTGCTGGGCGAGGATCGTCGTCGGCACGAGCAGCATCACCTGCTTTCCATCCTGAACCGCCTTGAACGCCGCGCGCAGCGCGACCTCGGTCTTGCCGTAGCCGACGTCCCCGCAGATCAGCCGATCCATCGGGCGGGGAGCCTCCATGTCAGCCTTGACGAGCTCGATCGCGTCGCGCTGGTCAGGGGTCTCGGTGAACGGGAAAGCGTGCTCAAACTCCCGCTGCCAGTCGGTGTCAGGTCCGAATGCATGACCCGGACGGCGCTTGCGCTCGGCGTAGAGGTTCAGGAGCTCTCCCGCGAGCTCCTGGGCAGCGCGCCTGGCACGCGCCTTGAGCGTCTCCCAGCGGCTGCCACCGAGCCTTGACAGCGGCGGATGCGCTCCGCCCGCACCCACGTAGCGGCTGATCTTGGCGAGCTGATCGACGGGCACGAACACGCGATCGGAGCCCGCGTACTCGAGGTAGAGGTAATCGCGTGTGACCCCCGCGACGGTCTTGGTGTCAAAGCCGGCAAAGCGCGCGAGACCGTGATCCTCGTGGACGACGATGTCCCCGCTGCGCAGCTCCGCGAAGCTGCGCAGGACCCCACGCCCGCGCTCGGGCCCCCGCGACGCCGCCCGCCGGCGCCGCAACAGGCGGTGCTCGGGGATCACCGCGAGGTGGAACTGGGGCGCGATGAAGCCGCTCTGGAGCTGTGCGTGCACGAAATTTATGGGGCCGGCCGCGGCCGGCCCTATTTGTCCGTTGTGCGTGGCGTTCTCGCCCGAGTCGAGCCAGCGCACCTTCAGGCGCCCCAAGTTGTACGCGGCGCGGTCACCTTCTCCGCGGCGCCCAAAAGAGACCACCGTCCGGTAGCCCGAGCGCACCAGCTTCTCCAGCTCGGGCTCGGCTTCCTTCAGGCCCCGCGCGGCCAGATCGGCAGCCTGAGCCCGGAACGAGAACGGCTGGTCCTGATCGATGCTCGAGAGCTTGATCTGCGCGCGCAGGGCCAGCGCCTGCGTGATCTCCTCCGGGCTCTGGTACAGGTGATGGGCGTCCTCGTCGTGAAAGGCCGCCGTCACGTCCTGCCAGTGATCCCGGAGCGCGGGGCCGACCTCCTCCTCGCCGGCGATCAGGATCGCCACGCCGGGCGCAGCCGCCACGCCAGGCGCAGCCGCCCCGGCGGGAGCCACCGCCCCGGCGGGAGCCACCAATTCCAAGAACGGGTGAAAGTCCCCGACGGGGAGCAGCTCTGCGATGTCCGGACGATCGGCGGGCTGCTCGAGCGCAGCGATCTCGGCCAGCTCGCGGTGCTCGGCAGCCAGCTCGGCCGCCGGCGCGACCTCGATCGTCTGCGCGTCGCCCAGCGAGCGCTGGGTGAAGGTCGAGAACCAGCTCAAGCGTTCGATCTCGTCCCCGAACAGGTCCACGCGCACCGCGCGATCCTCGGTCGCAGGAAAGAGGTCGAGCAGACCGCCGCGAACCGCGAAGGACCCACGGTCCTCGACCTGGTCCACGCGCTCGTAGCCGGCCGCGACGAGGTCGCGGGCAGTCTCCTGCAGATCCATCAGCTCACCGGTCCGCAGCGTGAACCCATGCGGTCGCAGCGCCGGGTCGGGCACCTTCTCCGACAGCGCGGGGGCGCTCACGACCACGACTGGGCCATCGCCGGCGAGCTTGGCGTCGAGCAGCGCGTCGAGTGCGGCGATGCGCAGGCCGACCAGATGCGCCGGCGGGGCCAGGTGGGATTCGTAGGTGACCCCGCGGCTAGGGTAGTAGCGGACCGTTCGGGGCTCCAGCCACGCCCGCAGCGCGGACGCAAGCTCCCGCGCACCGCGATCGTCGCCGGCGACCACGATCGCGGGGCGCCCGGGGTCGCGATCGACTAGTGCCCCGATCAGGTATGCCCGCAGCGACTGAGAGACGAACGCGCGTCCACCCTCGCGAGCCAGCGCGGCGGTCTGCGGGTCCTCGTCGGCGTGGGCCAGGAGCGAGTGGAGCATCCACCCCAGTCTAGGTCGGCGGCGCCTGCCCCAGAACCAGCTCCTCCGCCGCGTCAGCCGCCCGCGCCACCAGCAGCGCGACCTCTTCAGGCGTTTGCGAAAAGCGACCCAGCACGTATGCCGCGACCAAATCGGGGTCGGTGCTGGGCGGTCGCCCGACGCCGGCCCGCACCCGCGAGAAGCCGGCCGAGCCAAGCGAGTGCTCAAGCGACTTCAGGCCGTTGTGGCCGGCGAGCCCACCCCCGGTCCGCACCCGGACCGCGCCAAAGGGCAGATCGATCTCGTCGTGGAGCACCAGCACGCGCTCCAGCGGCACCCTCAGCGCGCCGCGCGCCGGTCCGGCTGATTCTCCCGCGTCGTTCATGTAGGTCTGCGGCGCGAGGATTGCGATCCGTGGGCCACCGGGACCTGCCCGGCCCTCTCTCAGCAGCCCGCGATACTTGCCCTTGGCCTTGGATAGAGCCCAGCGATCGGCGAGCGCAGCCGCGATCTCGAAGCCCACGTTGTGGGGTGTGCCGGCGTACCGCGCGCCTGGATTGCCAAGTCCCACGACGAGCCAGTCGACGGGCGCCCCGGCGCCACCCGTGAGCGGCATGCCCACCTAGCCCGAGTCTGCTTCGCCGCTCTCGCTCTCGCCTTGCGTCGGCGCCTCGTCCTCGCCGACGATGCCGGCCTCCTCCTCGATCTCGGTCTCGTCCTCGAGCTGCAGACGCGGCGGCGTGAGGGTGGCGATGACGGTCTCGGGTTCGTCGAGCAAGGTCACAGTCGCCGGCGCCGTCAACGCATCCAGCGTCAGCGTATCGCCGATCTGCATCTCCGAGACGTCGTGCCGCAGGAAATCAGGGATGTCGTTAGGGAAAGCCTCGATCCTCAGCTCGCGGGTGACGTGCTCCAGCACGCCCCCTTCCTTGACCCCCGGCGCATCTTCGACCCCCGTCAGCTCGAGCACGACGGTTGCCTCGATCGCCTGATCGAGCCTGACCCGCAAGAAGTCGACGTGGACCGCGTCGCCGCTCACGGGATGCCGGGTGAGCTCCTTGAGCACCACCGGGGCTGTTCCTTGCTCCTCGACGCTCAGGTCGAGCACGGCACCTCCATGCGCAAGCGCCTGGCGCAGAAGCCTTGCGTCAACCTGGAACGGGACCGGATCAGAGCCGCCGCCATAGACGATGCCGGGGACCCTGCCCTCACGCCGAAGGCGACGTGCGGCACGCGAGCCGGCGGGCTCTCGTGCGGCGACACGGAGAGCGGCGCTGGTTTCCTCCCTGGTGGCCATCAGCGACGATCGATGGTAGCGCGGCAATCGCCGGAGGGTCGTCCGCGGATCGGCGCGCTCAACAAGAGGTTCTCGCCGAACTGTCGCGTCTCGCGTTCACCCCTGGGGCTCCAAACGCGACAGTTCGCGCGGCGATCGAACGCAACTCGCCGGTCCTGGCCAAATCGATGCCGAGAGAGGGCGTTTACAGAGAGCGCCGCCGCGGTATCCTTTGGGCATGGCGGGCGAGGTTCAGCTAATGCTGATAGTCGCCGGAGTGCATCTCGTGGGAATAGGGTGCGTCGCGGTGCTGCTGATCCCAGCGCTGCGCCGAGGCTCGGATCCGCGACCGCCCGGCGATCAGGGCTCTGACGATGGATGGGGCAAGGGACCGAGGCGCCCGCCGACCCGACCCTCACCCCCGCGCGGCGGGATTCCGCTCGCCGATGCCCAGCAGGCACGCATCCGGCTGCGCGAGCCCGGACGGCTCGCAGACCACCGGCCGACCCATCAGCGACGGCCGGCACGCGAGCCCGAGCGCACGCCGGTTCGGGCCGACCGGTGACGCATACTCGCAGGAGAGCTACCTGAGGAGTGACGATGAGATGCCGGATCGTTGTGATCGCCGTGCTGGCCTGCCTTGCACCAGCCCTGACCGGCTGCGGTAGCAGCTCTTCGCACCGTGCGCCCAGCACGGCGTCTTCGGCGTCTTCGGCGACTGCGGCGACGGCCGGGATCGCCCGCCAGAGCATGACGCTGAACTTCGGCGGCTACGTCTCACACGCCCAGCTCAGCTACCCGGCTGGTGGCGGCAAGCACCCGACGATGATCCTGCAGGGTAAGAACGACGCCAATGTGCCCGCCGCCGGAGCAAGCTCCTTCGAGCGGGCGCTGCGCTCCACGGACAAGACGCTGAAGCTCCACCCAGGGCTCGGACATTCCCTCGGACCGGCATCGAGCGTGCTCACCGACGATTTCACCCCGATCGCCGGCGCGCCGCTGGCGGATCTGACCAGGTGGCTCGACGCGCACCGCTGAGCCCAGTGCGGCCCCCGCTCCGTCCAAACCCGGCCCGCTCCTCCACAACCCTGCGCGCCGTGCCCGTCCACAACCCGCGCCGCGCCGCCCCCAACCCATCAGAAGAGACGCGGACAGTCCGCGCTGCTCTTGATCCGCGCGCTGATCTCGAGTAGCTCGATGTGTATCCCGCTCAATGCGTTTCCCATGCGGCGCACACGGAGGCACTGCACGACCGGCAGCGAGCCGCCCGCGTACCACGCGACCCGCGCCGTCCCGAGGGTCCCACCCAGGGAAGATCCCGTCGATGGCGTCAGCTCCAAGATCGAGACTTTGCCCTGGCGCCTGAGCGCAGTTGCGTCAAGCGCCACGCGCGCCTGGCACGCGGGACTGGTCCGGCAGCCCTGAATACGCTCGAGCATGCCGGCCCGATCGCCGCGGGCTTGCACTTTCACCAGTCCGGTGATCGCGGCGCTCTCTGCTCCATCCGCGTTGAAGACTCGCGCCAGCACCGCGCTGACCACGAGGAACACGAGCACCGCGATCGCGATCAGCACAAGACGGAGACGGCGAGTACGGCCCACTGCTGCGCACGGTACCTACCTCGTAGGCCCTCACTAGGATTTGGGTTCCGGGTCGCTCAGCTCCATGAAGCGCTGCACCGACGCTTCCTGATGGTCCAGGCGCTGCGCGAGCGCCCGGGCGTGCACGGAGGCGAGCTCCAAGAAGTCCTCGACGCAGCGCTCGGGGTCGTCGGCCAGCGGGTAGATGCGGGTCAAGTCCTGCTGGGCACAGGCGATCCCGAGCGGCGGCCGCCCTTGCGCCAGCGTTCGCGCTCCGCACACCGGCGTGACCACCACTTGCGAGTCGGAGGCGACCAGAGCCGTCGGCAGCAGCCGGTGGGCGGGCAGCCGAACCGAGAGCTTGATCGAATGGTCGATCGTCACGCTGCTGCCGATCAACTCGCCCAATGGCTCCCGCCAAACGTCGAGCACCACGTCGGCGCCGACCAGCGCGTCGCGTAGCGCCGTCGCCTGCTCGACATAGAGCTGCTCGGCCTCCTCGCGGTCGCCGGCGTGTGCGAGGTCGAGGTCGCACGGAACCCGCATGAGCTCGTTAGCGGCGACGGTTGCACCGGCGCCACGGCCACCGTAGGCGACGTAGGTCTGAAGCGTCCCGAGGTCGCGCCGCCCGTGAAAGATCACCGTGACCTCCTCGCTCAACGGCAGCCCGCCGACGCGAAGCGAAACCGTGACGGCCGAGGAGTCGTCGAGCAGCGCCCGGCGCAGCAGCTCCTCGCCTGCTTCACCTGGTCGGTTGGAATCCTCGTCGAGCATGCGCGTACTTCCTTTCGGGTCGGCGTCTAGCCGTTCACTATTTAGCCACAACCCGCGGTCGCCGTCTAGCGCCGCGTGGAGCATGCCGGGCACGGATGGCTGGACGGGAGGCGCAGTGGGCACGCGAAGTCGCTTCCCGGGTAGGCTCCACATCACATGAAGCTCGTCTACAAGCCGTTCGCGATCATCGCGACGCTGCTGGGCGCGAAGCTCGGTGAGAGCGCGTTCAAGAGCGTCTGGTCGCTGCTCGACGACGAGTCGCCACCAACCCCGACCACGGCCGACACGAGTTGGTCCAAGATGCTCATCGCCGCCGTACTCGGTGGCGCGACCACGGCCGGCGTCGCCGCGGCCGTGGACAGGGCGGGAGCGGCGTGGTTTCACTACCTGACCGGGATCTGGCCCGGCAAGGAGTCGGTGGACGCGGATTAGGCTTTGCCGTCCGCCGGCGATGTGCGCGCGTAGCGATGTAATGGGGTAGCGATGTGCGCGCGTAGCGATGTAATGGGGTAGCGATGTGTGGGCGTAGCGATGTGTGGGCGTAGAGCAAAACGGGCATCATTCGCAAGATGCGCTCTTCCGGCAAGCCTCCCAGTATTCCCCTGCACGACGGCGCTGGGATCCCCCAACTTGGCTTCGGGGTGTTCCAGGTCCCTCCGCAGGACACCACCGAGGTCGCGACGCGCGCGCTGCTAGCCGGCTACAGGCACATCGACACTGCGGCGGCTTACGGCAACGAGGCGGGCGTCGGGCAGGCCATCCACGCCGCCGGGTTGGATCGCGACGACGTGTTCATCACCACCAAGTGCGCCAACGACGACCACGGTCACCAACAGGCGCCCCGCGCGTTGAAAGCCAGCTTGGATCAACTCGAAGCCGACTACGTGGACCTTTACCTGATCCACTGGCCGGTCCCCGCGCACGACAAGTTCGTCGAGACTTGGAAGGCCTTCATCGAGCTCCAGGCCCAGGGGCTCGCGCGGGTGATCGGCGTCTCGAACTTCCAGGCGGCGCATCTCGAGCGCCTGATCGATGAAACCGGAGTCACGCCGGCCGTCAACCAGGTCGAATTGCACCCGCACTTTCAGCAGTCCGGCCTGCGCAACGAGCACGCCGAGCTCGGGATTGTGACCGAGGCTTGGAGTCCGCTCGCGCAGGGTGACGTGCTCGATGATCCTGCCATCACGCAGATCGCCGACGCCCACGGCAGAACACCCGCTCAGGTCGTGATCCGCTGGCACCTGCAGCTCGGCAACGTGGTGATTCCAAAGTCGGTCACGCCCGAGCGCATCGCCGAGAACTTCGACGTGTTCGGCTTCGAGCTCAGCGACGACGAAATGGCGGCGATCGAGGCGCTCGACACCGGGGAGCGCATCGGACCAGACCCGGATACGTTCATACGGCCCTGAAGCCCTGAAGTTTGAGCGACTGCCGCCGCCCCGATACAGATCCTACCCCTACCAGCGCAGGGCACCGTAGACGGATAGACCGCATCAAGCTCCCCCACCCCGCAGCACGAACCCGCGCTCGCCGAGCTCTGACAGCGCGTCCTCGAACGCCGCGAAGTCACGGCGCATCAGCGCGTCGATCGGGCGCCCCTCAGGTCCGCTCGCCCGCACCCAGCGGGCGAGCACGGCCGGTCCGGCCCGCTCCGTGCTCTCTTCCAGGAGATCGAGGAGGATCGGAAGCTCGCCGCGGTGCTCGAGCTGACCCGAGAGCAGCGTCAGCGGATCGGCGCCGAGCAGTGCGCAAAGCTCCTCGTCGCTCAAGCCGAGCACCTCCATCAGCCGCGCGGCACGCTCGCTCTGAGCGCGCGTGCCGAACCCCGGATCGTCGCGCTCGCCCACCGTGGCGCTGCTTCAACGTCCCATCAGAACAGCAGGTTCTCGCCGCCGAAGACCTCGCTCACAGAGCCGTCGGTGAAGATCTGGCGGATCGAGCTCGTGAGCAGGTCGGCGCAGGAGAGGACGCGCACGGTATCCGGCGCTCCCGGCGCAAGCGGGATCGTGTCGGTGACGACTACCTGCTCCAAGCGCGCGTCGGCGAGGTTCTGCCAGGCGTTACCCGAGAAGATGCCGTGCGTGGCCGCGGCGTACACGCGCCGGGCGCCCGCATCGTGCACGGCTTCGGCTGCGGCCTTGAGCGTGCCGGCGGTGTCGATGATGTCGTCCACGATCACCGCTGTCTTGCCCGCCACCTCGCCGATCACGTAGTTGATCTCGGCTACCTGCTGGGCGGGGCGCTCCTTGTTCAGGATCGCCAGATCGGCGCCGATCTTGGTGGCGAACTTCTTGTTGAGCTTCACGCGGCCGGCATCCGGGGCCACGACGACGAGATCCTCGAGCCCGAGGTCGCCGAAGTATTGCGTGAGCATGAACAGCGCCGTCATGTGATCGCACGGCTTCTGGAAGAAGCCCTGGATCTGCCCGGAGTGCAGATCCATCGTCAGGATCCGGTCGCTCCCGGCAGACTCCAGCATGCGCGCCACCAGCCGCGCGCTGATCGGCTCGCGCGGGGCGGACTTCTTGTCCTGACGCGAGTACCCGTACCAGGGCGTCACGGCGATCACGCGGTGCGCAGAGCCACCGACTGCCGCGTCGATCATCTCGAGCAGCTCCATCAGAGCGTCGTTCGCGCTCAGGCCGGCCTCCCGGTTGCCGCAGGTCGGCTGGACGATGAACACGTCTGCCCCGCGCACCGACTCGGCGTAACGGCAGTAGACCTCGCCGTTGGCGAACGTCTTCAGCGTCATGCCCCCGAGCCCTACGCCCAGCTTGGAGGCGATCTTCGCCGCGAGCTCTGGATTTGCGCGCCCTGCGACCAGCATCAGCCGCTTGTTGTAGGCGAGCTCCATAGCGCTGGGCGCCGACCGCGTCTGCAGCAGGCTCATGGTGTTCACAAGTCTACGCGGGGCGGATGACGTGATGGTGAGAAGCTCACGTCAGCTCTGGGTCTCTTCGCCCGGGCGCTGGGGCTCCTTCGCCCGGGCGCTGGGGCTCCTTCGCCCGAGCGGCCTCTCGCTGCTCGCGGGTGCGGGCATACCCCTCGATGTTCTCCTGGCGCGCCCGCGCGACGCCGAGCGCACCCGGCGGCACGTTCTTGGCGATCACAGAACCGGCCGCCGTGTATGCGTCATCGCCAATGCTCACCGGCGCGATAAATGCCGTATCGACGCTCACCTTGACTCGCGAGCCGATCGTCGTGCGGTGCTTGTGGTAACCGTCGTAGTTCGCGGTGATGGTCCCGGCACCGATGTTCGTCTCCCGCCCGATGTCGGCGTCGCCGATGTAGCTCAAATGCGGGACCTTCGAGCCGGGGCCGACGTCCGAGTTCTTGATCTCGACGAACGTTCCGGCCTTGGACCCCTCGCGCAGGACCGCACCGGGCCGTAGATACGCGAATGGCCCGACGCGCACGCGGTCGCCGATGTCCGCGTCCTGCACGTAGGAGTGGAGCACCGTCGCCTGCTCCCCTACGCGCGTGTCGATCAGCGTCGCGAGCGGACCGATCGTGGAGCGGGCACCGACCTGGGTGCTCCCATGGAGGCTCGAGAAGGGGGCGACCACGGTATCGGCGCCGATTACGATACCGGCGTCGATCACCGTTGCGTGAGGATCGACCACCGTCACGCCGGCCAGCATGTGGCGCTCGTGGATGCGCTGCTGCGCGAGGGCCCTGACCTGTGCCAGGTCGCAGCGGTCGTTGACTCCGAGCGTCTCATCCGCATCGGCGATCTCGTGCGCAAGCACGGTTCGCTCGTGCGAGCGCAGGATCGGCAGCACGTCGGGCAGGTAGAGCTCGCTCTGGGCATTGCCGCTGGAGACTTCGCGCAGGGCCGCCAGCAACGCGCCGCCCTCGAACGCGAAGATTCCCGTGTTGATTTCGCGAATGTGCAGCTCGAAGTCAGTCGCGTCGCCGGGGACCTTGGTCTCCACGACGCGCTCGACCGCCCCATCGGGGGTACGCACGACGCGGCCATATCCGCTCGGATCGTCGAGGACCGTCGTGGCCATCGTGGCCGCGGCTCCCGAATGCGCGTGGGCCTCCGCCAGCTCACGGATCGTCTGCGCTCTGATCAGCGGGACATCCCCATGGATCACGATCACGGTGGCGCCCGCGCCGAAGTGGGCGCCGGCGGCCCTGACGGCGTCGGCCGTGCCGCGCGCCTGCTCCTGGACGGCGAGCGCGACCCCGCCTCCGAGCGCCGGCTCCAGCCGGCGCTCCGGGCCATCGACGACGACGATCTTCCCGGCACCCGCTTCCCTCGCGGCTGCAAGCGCCCAAGCGATCATCGGCCGCCCGCAAAGGTGATGCAGCAGCTTCGGCGTAGCGGATCGCATCCGCGTTCCCTGTCCCGCGGCGAGAATCACGACAACAGGCGCGGTCACCTCTCATCCTCCCGTCGGCGCACGGCATGATCGTAGGCGATCGGTAGGCGTCGCCGGCTGTAGGTGATGCCCCGCCATTGGGCTGGCGATTGGCCGGCGGGCTCGGCCGAGCGCGGGCGTGCGCAGCGAGTCGGCGCCAACGAGCGGCGCCAGCGAGCTATGCGCTACGAGCCCCACTGTCTGGTGGGCTCCGCCGCCAGGTGGGACAATGGCGCGGTGCCATCGCCCACCCTCTCCCCGGCCAGGGCGCCCGCAGCGGCGCTCACGGTGGTTGGTCCGCTTAGGAGGTTGGCGGCGAGTAGGAGAGGCGTGCGGGGCGTGCGGGGCGTGCGGGGCGCAGTTGGTCGGTGGAGCTCCTTCACCGTCGTGGTCCTGGCCGCGCTAGTCACGCTGGCCAGCGCCTCGGCGATTGCGAGCGCAGATTCGTTTTCGTGGTCTGTCCCAATCGCGCTCAACACCTCCGGTGTCCCCACGATGCTGCCCATCTTCGGTAGCCCCAACGTTTCTGGTCCCGGCCTTGCAGCATTAGCCTGCCCGGCTACCAGTCAGTGCACGGCGGTCGACGAAGCCGGGCAGGAGCTCACGTTCAATCCGAGCGCACCGGGTCACCCAGCGCCCATCACGATCGACAACGGGGGCACCCTGACCGCAGTCGCGTGCCCGTCGGCCAGCCAATGCACAGCCGTCGGTGACCACGGCCGGGAGGTGACGTTTGACCCTACCGCGCCGGGCAATCCGGCCGCGCACGCGATCGACGGCTTCCATGGGGAGAACGAGTCGGGCGCCGATCTTTCTGCGGTGGCGTGTCCCACTGCCAGCCAATGCATCGCCGTCGATGACCATGGCCGGGAGGTGACGTTTGACCCGAGCTCAGCCCGTGTCCGGACCCGGACCACAATCGACAGCGACACGTACAACAACTTGAGTGGGCTGGCGTGCCCGACCGCTGGCCAGTGCACCGTCGTCGATGGCCAGGGCCGGGAGGTGACCTTTGATCCGACCGCGCCGGGCAATCCGGCCCCGGCCACCATCGGCGGCGGCAACCTCAGCATCCTGTACGCGGTGTCGTGCCCGACCGCTACCCAGTGCACCGCGCTCGACATCGACGGCCGAGAGGTGACGTTCGATCCGACCGCGCCGGGCAATCCGAGCTCGACCACGATCGCCGGCGGATTCAGCTTGGCCGGGCTGGCGTGCCCGACCGCCAACGAGTGTACGGCGGTCGATCTTCAGGGCCAGGCGGTGACCTTTGATCCGAGCGCGCCAGGCAATCCAGAGCCGGCCAGCATCGACAGCGGCAACTCCCTGAACGCAGTAGCGTGCTCGTCGGCCAGTCAGTGCACCGCAATCGACATTGAAGGCCGGGAGGTGACCTTCAGCCCCGCCGGCACCGGCAGCCCAAACGCGACTACAATCGACAACGCTGGCTCCCTGAGCGCAGTAGCGTGTCCAAGTGCCAAACAGTGCACAGCGGTCACCGGCAACCAGGAGGTGACGTTCAACCCAACCGCACCGGGCGATCCAACGCCGACGACGATCGAGAACGACACCTACCTGTTCGGGGACGTCCTAGGCGCAGTAGCCTGCCCGACGGTCAGCCAGTGCAGTGCTCTCGATTCTGGGATGCCGGGGGAGGAGGTGACCTTTGACCCTAGTTCACCGGACCATCGGACCGCGAAATTAATCGACAGCTACGGCTTCCTGAAGGGGCTGGCGTGTCCGACCGTCAGCCAGTGCACTGCCGTCGATTACGAGGGGCAGGAGGTGACGTTTGACCCCGCCGCGCGGCCCAATCCGAACCCCGCCGCAATCAACAATAGCTACTCTCTGGTCGCGGTGGCGTGTCCAACCGCCAGCCAATGCACCGCGGTCGACGGAGGGGGCCAGGACCCGGTCGACAGCGGGGGACCAGAGGTGACCTTCAACCCGGCCGCGCCGGGCCACACGACGCCGATCGCTGTCGACGGCGGCCACTCCCTACATCTGCTGGCGTGCCCTTCGGCCAGCCAGTGCACAGCCGTCGCTTTCAATGGCGCTGAGGTGACTTTTGACCCGACCGCACCGCGGACTCGGATTCGGGGCACGATCGAGACGAAAGCTTCCTACCAGAACCTCGAGGGTGTTGCATGCCCGTCTACGGGCCAGTGCACGGCCGTGGACGACCTCGGCCGAGCAGTGACCTTCAACCCGACCGCTCCGGAAAGCCGAGCGTCCACCACCATCGCGGGGGCGAACTCGCTAAATGCGATTGCCTGCAGTTCGGTGGCGCAGTGCGTAACCGTGGACCGCGTGGG
>JALYUQ010000228.1 GCA_030853685.1 Actinomycetota bacterium
GCCCTCGATCGCCCGTCCGCGCTCCTCGTAGCAGCCGGGGTTCCCAGTGCGGCGCTGACGGTCGAGCTTGCGCTGGTAGCGCCTGAGCCTACGCTGCGCTTGGGAGAGCGCCCGGGGATTCTCGACCGTCTCTCCGGTCGAGAGCACCGCGAGGTGCTTGACGCCCACGTCCACACCGACCACGCTCTCAGATCGGGCGGCGGGCTTCTCGGAGCGCTGCACCTCGCAGCACAGAGAGCAGTACCACCGGCCGTTCTCTCGGCACACGCTCGCCGACAGCACGCGCGCTCGCCCGTCCTCGACACGCCTCAGCAGCTTCACGGTCGTTTCATGGGTGCGGACATGGCCGACGCGAGGGAGCTGGACACAGCAGCGCCCCGACACGCCGAAGCTGCCGGTCGTATACCGAAAGCTCTCGCGTCTGCGGCGGCGTCCCTTGAAGCGAAAGCCCACGCGCGGCCCCTTGCGCTCGCCGCGCCTGGACTTCGAGAACGAATCCAAGCCCTTCGCGAGATCGGCCAGGCCGGCGCTGTAGGACTCCTTGCTGTTCTCAGCCCAGCACGGCGCGACCTCGCCCTTCACGGCGTTCCACTCGCGTCTGAGGCCCGCGAGCGTCCACGGCACGGGGTGCGGGAGCGCTCGCCGGCTTGGATGGCGTCCATCAGCCGGTTGTGGATGTCGTTGAGCGGCCCGGTGTGCCAAGCGATCGTGTGTCCGCCGCCGCGGGCTTTGGTGTCTGCGCGGATCACCTCGTCGATCACCGCTCGGATCTGCTGGCCGTGTTGGCCGCAGGCGCCGGGGCGCTCCGCGAACGCCTGATAGTTGCGGGCCAGATGGGCGAGACAGGCCTGGCGGCGAGACGGGTCGATGAAGTCATAGACGCTGTAGCGGTCGCAGATCAACAGTCCGCTGAAGCTGCCCAGCAGCGCCTTCGCGGCGGGACGCGCGCGGGTAGGGTCGATCCGGTAGCACGCCGCGCTCGCCGAGAACGCGGCCCACAGCCACAGCCGCTGCCCGGCCTTGCGCCAGCTCGTCTCATCAGCGTGCGCGACATCGGCGGCCTGGACGGCCCGCTGGATCGTCTCCCACGGCGCTTTGAGCGCCTCCGAGCATTGCTTGAGGATCGTGTCGATCGACCCGACGCTGATCCGCGCCCGAACATGTCGCGCAGCAGAGTCACGGTCGCGCGGCGGGACATCAACATCACCGCGAGCATCACCACGGTCGCGCGCAGCCTCGGACCGAACGCGCCAGGCTCCACGCCCGCAGGCAGCTCCGCCCTCGTATGCGTCCCGCAATCCGGACTAGGACACCTTCAACAGCCGATGCTCGGTCGTGAGCACCACCGTCTCGGGCAGCTCGATCACCTGATGACGCACCGGCCGGCCGGCCACCCTGCCATCCCCATCGGCGCAGAGCCTACGACCACACTTGCGGCAGCAGTCAGGGCGCACCGGGATCGTCTCGTCGGGATCCTCGACCAGCTCGCGCCCGGCGCCCCGATGGCCGGGCTGCGCGCCCTGCTCACGTTCGGAGCGCTTACGCGGACGCTTCGGCTTCTCGGCGCCCTGCTGATCAGGACGATCAGTCGACGGCGCTCTGCTGCTGTTGCGCGAGCTCTGCCCCAGCCGCCGCTCAAGCTTCTCGAGCTGCTCGCCTTGATCAGCAACCCGATCAAACAGCGAAAGCATCAACTCCCGCGCCGGCTCGCCACCAGCCAACGCGACCCGCTCCGCCTCCTCCCGCTTCAGCTGCACGACCCACAGCTACGACCTCAACGCAACAATCCCTACAAAATCATGGTTCGCAGGATTCCTGTGTTGTGCAGGGAATCTTGCAAGCGATGCAGCGGCGACGGGTGTGCGGTTGGGGTGCTGTTGGGCGCTCAGCGTCTTGGGTGCGCCTCGCGCGGGGGGCGATCACGGCGACGGGTTGCGCGCGGAGAACCAGCGGTTGTTGGCTGAGAACGCCCGGCTGCGCGCGCAGTTGAAGGCGGCGCGGCGGGCGGGGAAGCGCCAGTCCGCGCCGTTCTCGAAGGGCGACCCGAAGCAGAACCCGGCC
>JALYUQ010000231.1 GCA_030853685.1 Actinomycetota bacterium
GCGCAGGACGCGGCGGCGGTCAGGGTGGCTCTGGTGGGCGCGGCGGCGGAGCCGGCGGTCCCGGTGGACGCCCCGGCGATCAGGGAGGCCCTGGTGGACGCTCCGGCGGTCCCGGTGGACGCCCCGGCGGTCAGGGAGGTCCCGGTGGACGCGGTGGCGGTCCCGGTGGACGCGGTGGCGGTCCCGGTGGACGCGGCGGCTCGGGGGGGCGCGGTGGCGGCCAGGGATCAGGATCCGGATCGGGCGGCGGCGGGCGCGGATCACGCCCGCCCGGCGGAGCCATCACGCGCTGATGCTCTCCCCGAAGCGAGTCAAGCACCGTAAGCAGCACCGCGGGCGCCGCGGTGGTCTCAGTCGTGGTCAGGTCAAGGTCCAGTTCGGCGAGTACGGGCTTCGCTCGCTCGACGCCGGGTGGCTCAGCAACCGCCAGATCGAGGCAGCCAGAATCGCGATGACGCGCAAGATGAAGCGTGGCGGCAAGGTGTGGATCAACGTCTATCCGGACAAGCCGTTCACCAAGAAGCCGGCCGAGACGCGAATGGGGTCGGGCAAGGGCAGCCCCGAGGGCTGGGTAGCGGTCGTCAAGCCCGGGCGGGTCATGTTCGAGCTCTCCGGAGTTCCCGAGCCGCTCGCGCGCGAGGCGATGCGCCTCGCTTCTCACAAGCTGCCCGTGCGAACGAAGTTCGTCATGAGGGAGGAAGGTTGAAGCCTGAAGAGCTACGCGACCTGAGCGACGCGGAGCTGAACGAGCGCGTTCGAAGCACGCGACGCGAGCTGTTCGGGCTGCGCTTTCAGCACGCCACCGGCGCGCTTGACAACACGTCCGGTCTGGGACGCGCCAAACGCGACGTCGCCCGGGCGCTGACGATCGCCCGTGAGCGGGACTTAGAGGTTCAGGGCAATGGCTGAAGAGACTGACCAGGAGCGCGAGACCGGAATGCCGGAACCCGACGTGCAGACGCCGGAGGTTCCCGGGGAGCCTGAGTCCCAGCCGGCCTCCGGGCCGGCTGCCCCCCAAGGTGCACCGCCGCCAGCCGGTTCGGTGCCTGGCGCCGAGGTTCTTGCTCCCAAGGAGCGCCGGCAGCGCGTGCGCTCGGCCAAGGCGGGAAAGGTCCCGGCTCGTTCTGCCCGTCCGGCGTCCGAGCGCCAGGAGGAGCGCGTCGCCCAGCGCCGTGAGAAAGCGGGGGCACGCGGCGCGGTGCGCCAGCGTGCCCGGGCGAAGGCGCGGGCGAGCAGGGGTGGTGCAGTAGCGACTCCGCCGCGCGAGCACGAGCCCGGCAAGCAGAAGACCCGCCAGGGGGTAGTGGTCTCGGACAGGGCCCAGAAGACGATCGTCGTCCGGATCGACACCGCACGGCGTCACCGGCGCTATACGAAGATCGTGCGCACCTCTAGCAACCTGCACGCCCACGACGAGCGCGATGACGCCAGGATCGGCGACACCGTGATCGTGCGTGAGTGTCGCCCGCTGTCCGCCACCAAGCGCTGGCGGCTGGTCGAAGTCGTGCTGAGAGCGAAGTGACCAAGTGATCCAGAATGAGACTCGGCTGCGGGTCGCTGACAACAGCGGCGCGCGCCAGATCCTCGTGATCCGCGTCCGCGGCGGCTCGCGCCGTCGTTATGCCGGTGTCGGGGACGTGATCGTGGCCACCGTCAAGCAGGCGAGTCCGCAGGGCTCGGTCAAGAAGGGCGAGGTCGTTACCGCCGTGGTCGTGCGCACCAGGAAGTCCTACGGCCGCGAGGACGGTACGTATATAGGCTTCGACGAGAACGCGGCGGTGCTGATCGATGCTCAGAACAACCCCCGCGGGACCCGCATCTTCGGCCCCGTGGCGCGCGAGCTGCGCGAGCGAAACTTCATGAAGATCGTCTCGCTGGCGCCGGAGGTGTTGTAACGATGTCTGCGCGGATCAAGACCGATGACCAGGTGGTCGTGATCGGCGGCAAGGATCGCGGCAAGCGCGGCAAGGTGCTGCGCGTGGACCCGAAGAGCCACCGTGTCTTCGTCGAAGGCCTGAACATGGTCAAGCGTCACCAGCGGCCCGGTCAGGTGCCCGGCGCCCAGCGCGCCGAGCAGGTCGGTGGCGTGATCGAGAAGGAGGGACCGATCCACATCTCCAACGTGATGCTGATCGATCCGGCTGACGGTAAGCCGACTCGGATCGCGATCGCGATCGAGGATGGAAAGCGTCATCGCGTGGCCCGGCGCAGCGGAACGAGGGTCGACTGATGGCAACGGCGCGACTGAAGGAGCGCTACCTCGAGGAGATCAGGCCCGCCTTGGTGGAGCGCTTTCACTACTCCACTCTGATGCAGGCGCCGCAAATGGAGAAAGTGACCGTTAATATGGGTGTCGGCGACGCCAAGCAGGACGCCAAGATGCTGGAGGCCGCAACCGAGCAACTCGCGACGATCACCGGCCAGCGGCCGAACGTGCGGCGCGCGCGCAAGTCCATCGCGCAGTTCAAGGTGCGCGAGGGCATGCCGGTGGGAGTGGCCGTGACGCTGCGCGGCGAGCGCGGCTACGAGTTCCTTGACCGGCTGATGTCGGTGGCGATCCCCCGCATCCGCGACTTCCGCGGCTTGAGCCCGCGCGCGTTCGACGGCCGTGGAAACTACTCGCTGGGAGTTCGCGAGCAGATCATCTTCCCTGAGGTCGACTACGACGAGATCGATCAGGTCCGGGGCCTCGACATCACCATCACGACGACGGCGCGCAGCGACGCGGAGTCCTTCGCGCTCCTTCAGGCGCTCGGAATGCCGTTTGCGAAAGAACCTACGACACCAAGGATGTAATCGAGACACATGGCCAAGCTTTCACAACGCGTTCGCCAGCAGCGGACGCCCAAGTACAAGACCCGGGGCTACAGCCGCTGCCGGCGCTGCGGGCGGGCACGGTCGGTCTATCGCAAGTTCGGAGTCTGCCGGATCTGCCTGCGCGAGCTTGCCCACAACGGCTACGTTCCCGGTATGACGAAGTCGAGCTGGTAATGAGCGCTACATGTCGATGACCGATCCTGTAGCCGACTTCCTCACGCGCCTGCGTAACGCAGCGAACGCACAGCATCAGGATGTTACGGTCCCCTCCTCCAAGCTCAAGCGCGAGCTTGCCCGGATCCTCGCAGAGCAGGGCTACGTCGAGAGCTATGACGTCCACGCCGCGCCCGGCGATCAGCAGGGCGAGCAGATGACGCTCACGCTGAAGTACACCGAGGACCGTAAGCCTGTCATCTCCGGCATGCAACGGGTCTCGCGGCCCGGTGAGCGCAGATATGTCGACCATGCCCACATCCCCCGCATCCAAGGTGGGATGGGCACCGCGATCATCTCCACCTCCAAGGGAGTCATGACGGGCCACGAGGCCCGCCAGCAGGGCGTTGGGGGCGAGGTCATGGCGAGAGTCTGGTAAACCGGTCAGCAGATGTCCCGCATCGGCAGGCAACCCATTCCGATTCCCGCAGGCGTGAGCATTGCGATCGAGCCCGACCGCGTTATCGTCAACGGTCCCAAGGGCGAGCTCTCGGAGCGCATCCACCGCGACATGACGCTCGCACGATCTCCGCGCCAGGACGGCGTGGATGGCGAGGAGGTCCTCGTCAGCCGGCCGACCGATCGTGGTCAGCACCGCGCGCTGCACGGTCTGACGCGCACGCTCGTGGCCAACATGGTGCAGGGTGTCACGGTGGGGTTCGAGAAGCGCCTCGAGATCCAAGGCGTCGGCTATCGCGCGCACCTGCGCGGCCGCGACCTCGAGCTCGCGCTCGGATATTCCCATCCGGTCCCGGTCAAGGCCCCTGAGGGGATCGAGTTCGAGGTTCCACAGCCGACGCGAATCGTCGTCAGGGGAGCATCCAAGCAGCAGGTCGGTGAAACCGCGGCCTACATTCGCAAGCAGCGCAAGCCCGAGCCTTACAAGGGCAAGGGGATTCGCTACGAAGGTGAGTACGTCGCCCGGAAGGTCGGCAAGCGCGCGTGAGGGCGATCGATGAGAACGCGGTCAGCAACGTGACCCAAACGTGACGATTTCATCGCCCCAGAAGAAGCGCCTGAAGCGCCGTCGCCGGGTGCGGGCAAAGGTCCGCGGCACCGCGCAACGTCCCCGTATCTCGGTCTTCCGCTCGAACCGCGGCGTGTTCGCGCAGCTCATCGACGATGACGCCGGCCGTACGCTTACGTCGGTGAATTGGACCGAGCCAGAGCTGCGCGAGCTGGCACCGATGGAGCAAGCTCAGCGCGCCGGCGCTCTGCTCGCGCAGCGCGCCAAGGAGGCCGGCGTGGGCAGCGTGGTATTCGATCGAGGCGGATACCGCTTTCATGGGCGTGTGCGGGCGCTGGCGCAGGGCGCCCGTGAGGGCGGCCTGGCCTTCTAGGGCCGCAGCCTCCCCCTTCCGTTACCCTGGAGCATTCAGATGGCACATGACCGCACAGTCTCCGCCGCCGGACTCGACTTGCAAGAGCGCGTTGTCGAGATCAACCGCGTCGCAAAGGTGGTCAAGGGAGGCCGCCGTTTCTCCTTTACAGCGCTGGTGGTGGTCGGTGACGAGCGCGATGTCGTCGGGATCGGCTACGGCAAGGCGAATGAGGTGCCGATGGCGATCCAGAAGGGCGTCGAGCGCGCGAAGAAGAACCTCTACCGGGTACCAAAGCACGGCGCCACGATCACCCACCAGGCAACAGGCGTGTTCGGTGCCGGCCGGGTCTTCCTGAAGCCCGCCGCCCCGGGTACCGGCGTGATCGCGGGCGGCGGTGTGCGGGCGGTGCTGGAGCTCGCCGGGATCCACGACATCTTGAGCAAGAGCCTCGGCTCGCAGAATCCGATCAACTTGGTCAAGGCGACGATGGCGGGACTCGAGTCGCTGCGCACACCAAAGGAGGTGGCGCAACTCCGAGGGCTGTCGATCAACGCGGTACTGGGCTTGGGCGAGGCTGAACCGGCATCCGCGGCCACTGCTTCCAATGGTGAGGCGAAGGCCGAGGCCGAAGCCGAGCCGACGCCTGCGGCCACCGCCTCCGGCTCTGAGGCGCCCGCGGAGCCCGATACCACGCGCGTGGCCGCAGACGCGGTTCCGGCCTCGCCTATCGAGCCCGAAGGGGCTTCCGCGTGAGCGCGATCCGCGTCACGCAGCGCAAGTCGCGCAATGGTGCTGACAAGCGCCAGCTCGACACGCTGCGCTCGCTGCGCTTGCGCCGCATCGGACAGACCGTTCAGCACTCGGATTCTCCGCAGCTCCGGGGCATGATTCACAAGGTCCGCCATCTCGTAGAGATGCGGGAGCTATGACTTCCTTGCCAGCGCAAGTGCACCAGGGCACTCGATGAGCCCTTCTCCGGAGCAGGAGCCAGAACGGATCGGGCTGCACAACCTCCGGCCGCCGCCCGGGTCTCGGCGCCCGCGCAAGCGCGTCGGTCGTGGCGAGGGGTCGGGGACGGGCAAGACCGCGGGCCGCGGACAGAAGGGAGCGGGCTCTCGCTCGGGCTCCAAGCGCCGGGCCCGGTTCGAGGGCGGCCAGAACCCGATTCACATGCGTATGCGCAAGCTGCGCGGTCCGCACATGAAGAAGTCGATGCCGTTCGAGCCGTTTCGAACCCACACCCAGCCGGTGAACCTCCTCGACCTCGAGTCCCGCTTCCAAGCGGGCGACTCCGTCACGCCGGAGGCGATGAAAGCCAAGGGGCTGGCGACTCGTAAGGGCATTGCCGTCAAGGTTCTCGCGAAGGGGGAGCTGACCAAGGCGCTCAACATCCACGCCCACGGGTTCAGCCGCGCCGCGCGGGAGCAGATCGCGGCGGCCGGCGGCACCTGCCAAGTGATAGCTGGACGCTCCGCGGAGGACTCTCCGCCGTGATCTCAACCATCATGGGTGCGTTCAGGATCGGCGAGATCCGTAACAAGATCCTCTTCACTGCGGCCATGCTGCTGCTCTATCGCCTCGGTACCCACATCCCGGCACCTGGCATCAACGCCGCCGCGGTCAACGCGATCCAGAAGAACTTCGGCGGCAACAGCATCCTCGGGCTGCTGAATCTGTTCTCGGGCGGTGGACTGGGCCGGATCGCGATCTTCGCGCTCGGGATTATGCCCTATATCACCGCTTCGATCATCCTCCAGATCTTGACTGTGGCGGTGCCGTCGCTCGAGAAGCTGCAGAAGGAGGGCGAGGTCGGGCAGGCCAGGATCACCCAGTACACCCGCTACCTGACAGTCGGGCTCGCATTCGCCCAGTCGATCGGCTACGTGTTCCTGTTTCGCAGCTTTGAGAAGCAGGCCGGCGTGACGCTGATCCACAGCTTCACGCTCGCGAAGGTCTTCTTGATCGTGGTCTCGCTGACTGCCGGGACCGTGCTGTTGATGTGGCTGGGAGAGCTGATCACCCAGCGCGGGATCGGCAACGGGATCTCGCTGCTGATCTTTGCGAGCATCGTGTCGCGGCTGGCGGGCGGTGTGCAATCGTGGTGGAACGCCCCCGACCAGGTGTTCCGCGTGGTGATGCCGTTCATCGCGATCGGTGTCGTGGCGGCGATCGTATTCGTCCAGGAGGGCCAGCGGCGGATCCCGATCCAGTACGCGAAGCGGGTGATCGGGCGCCGGATGACTCAAGGCGGCCAGACCTACCTACCGCTGCGAGTCAACATGGCCGGGGTCATCCCCGTCATCTTCGCCGCCAGCGTGATGGCGATTCCGCCCACCATCGGTCAGTTGGTCGGCCAGAACCGCAACAACTTCGCCACCCACCTTGCGAGCTTCTTCAGCCCGCAGGGATGGCACTACGTGCTCGGCGAGAGCCTCTTCATCATCGTCTTTACGTACTTCTACACGGCTGTGACGTTCAACCCCGTGGACCAGGCGGACAACCTCAAGAAGTTCGGCGGCTTCATCCCCGGGGTTCGACCAGGTAGGCCCACGGCCGAGTTCCTCGACCGCATCCTCGCGCGCCTGACGTTCCCGGGAGCACTGTTCCTGGCCGCGATCGCCGCGCTGCCGACGATCCTGATCAGTCAGACCAGCGCCAACTTCTTCTTCGGTGGCACCTCCATCCTGATCGTGATCGGCGTGGCGCTGGATACGATGAAGCAGCTCGAAGCGCAACTGATGATGCGCAACTACGAAGGCTTCCTGAAGTAGATAGCACCGGCTCAGCCATTCCGGCTAAAGTCAGTCAGCCGTGTCCGAGATCAACCTGATCCTGTTCGGCCCACCAGGCGCAGGCAAGGGAACCCAGGCCGACCGCTTGCGGATCGACTTCCGGTTGCCGTTCATCTCCACCGGTGAGATGCTGCGTGCGAACGTCAAAGAGGGCACGGAGTGGGGTGAGCAGGCCCGGCGGTACATGGAAGCCGGCGAGTTGGTCCCGGATGAGCTGATCCTCGCGGCGGCGGCGGCACGCCTCCAGGAGGAGGATGCGCGGGATGGCTTCATACTCGACGGCTTTCCGCGCACAATCGAGCAGGCCAAGGCACTGGAGAGCCAGCTCTCCGAGCTCGGGCGGCGCGTGACGGCCGCGCTCCTGATCGACGTGCCCGCCGAGGATGTCGTGCGCCGTCTCTCGGGCCGGCGCGTGTGCGTCAAATCCGGTCACAACTACCACGTCGATTTCGACCCGCCCAAGCGGGAAGGGATCTGCGACCAGGACGGATCGCGCTTGATCCAGCGCGACGACGACGAACCGGACGTGATCCGCAACCGCCTGCGCGTGTATCACGATCAAACCGCACCGCTGATCGGCTATTACGACGATCAGGGGGTGATGCGCCGCATCGATGGGACACGCAGTCCAGCCGAGGTCCACGACCACATCCGGGCTGTGATCGCCACCGTTCGGCTCGAAGAAGACGTTTGAGGGCCTGAAAGGAGGCCTCCGGCGTGATCATCAAGAAGAGCCAGCCGGAGATCGATCGGATGGCCGGCGCAGGGGCCATCCTCGTAAAGACGATGAACCTCCTGGCGGGCAAGGTTCGCCCGGGCGTTAGCACGCGAGAGCTCGACTTGGCGGCAGAGCGGTTCATCCGCTCCCAGGGAGCCGAGCCCTCGTTCAAGGGGTACAGGGGCTTCCCGGGCTCGATCTGTGCTTCGCCCAACTCGATGATCGTGCACGGGATACCCGGTTCCTACAAGCTTGCGCGGGGCGACATCCTCTCGATCGACATCGGCGTAACCGCCGGCGGCTGGGTCGCAGACGCGGCGCGAACGTTCGCGGTCGGATCGGTGACGCCGGTGGCGAGCAAGCTGCTGAGGACTACCGAGGAGTCACTGCACGTCGCAGTGTCCCAGTGCCGAATCGGCAACCGGCTGGGGGACGTCTCACACGCGATCCAGGAGCACGTCGAGGCGCAGGGATTGTCGATCGTGCGTACGCTCGTGGGCCACGGAATCGGACGCAGCATGCACGAGGATCCCCAGATCCCCAACTATGGGACGCCCGGCACCGGCGTCGCGCTCGAGGAGGGGATGGTGCTCGCGGTCGAGCCGATGGTGACCGCGGGGCGCCAGGCGGTCCGCGTCGGCGAAGATCATTGGTCGATCTACTCGCGGGACGGGTCGCTCGCCGCCCACTTCGAGTTCACGATCGCGGTCACCGCCGATGGCCCCCGCATCCTGACGCCCTGGCACGAGGCTGGCGACGGGCGCGCCGTGGCATGACCAGGCCAGCGCGGCCAGCCAGGGGCACGCCGTAGCATGACCAAACCGGCCCGCCGTGGCATGACGCTCGGCACGCTCGGTTGCTAGTATCCGCCGGTGCGCCTGTAGCCCGGTTTGGGCTGCGAGGGCTCCTCAGCGGGGTAGCGGCGACCGTACCGGTGGCCAGAGCCGGGCTGTGGGATCCACCAGCAAATCATTTACCAAGAGAGCGAACGAGCGTGAAGGTACGACCCTCGGTCAAGCCGATGTGCGAAAAGTGCAAGATCATCCGCCGCGATGGACGGGTGCTCGTAATCTGCCCAAATCCCCGCCACAAGCAGCGACAGGGATGAGCGAAGCAGGCGTGAGCGGGTCGCGGCCCTGCAGAGGACTTCAATAATGGCGAGAATCTCAGGGGTCAACATCCCGCTCAACAAGCGCGTCGAGGTCGGCTTGACGTACATCTACGGGATCGGGCGCGCGACATCCAACAAGCTGCTCGCGGAGGTCGGCGTGTCGCCGGACTCCTACGTACGTGACCTGACCGAGGCGGAGGTCGTCAAGCTGCGTGACGTAATCGACGGCTCACTCGCCGTGGAAGGCGATCTACGGCGCGAGCGCTCCCAGAGCGTCAAGCGCCTGCAGGAGATCGGCTGCTACCGCGGCCAGCGCCACCGCCGCGGGCTGCCGGTGCGGGGTCAGAACACGAAAACTAACGCCCGTACACGCAAGGGCCCGAAGCGCATGCAGGTGGCAGGACGCAAGCGGGCGGCCAAGAAGTGAGTCCCGCTCCGAAACGACCACAGCGGGGTCGCCGCCGCGTCCGCAAGAACATCCCGGTCGGCCAGGCGCACATCAAGACCTCGTTCAACAACACGATCGTCTCGTTGACCGACCGGGAGGGCAATGTGATCGCTTGGGAGTCCGCTGGCGGTGCCGGCTTCAAGGGCTCGCGCAAGTCGACGCCGTTCGCTGCCCAGGTGACCGCAGACGCGGCCGCGCGCAAGGGAATCGAGCACGGGTTGCAGAAGGTGGAGGTGTTCGTCAAAGGCCCCGGCTCGGGACGCGAGACGGCGATCCGCTCGCTGCAGGCGGCGGGGCTAGAGGTCTCCGGCGTCAAGGACGTGACCCCGCAGGCGCACAATGGCTGCCGCCCCCGCAAGCGCAGGCGCGTCTGATGGCGCGCGACACATCCCCTCAGTGCAAGCAGTGCCGTCGCGAGGGCCAGAAGCTGTTTCTGAAGGGTGAGCGTTGCCTGACCGACAAGTGCGGCGTCGAGCGTCGTTCCTATCCACCGGGTGAGCATGGTCGCGGACGCCAGAAGCAGAGCGAGTACCGCGTCCAGTTGCGCGAGAAGCAGAAGGCCAAGCGCTACTACGGTGTGCTGGAGAAGCAGTTCCGCATCTACTACGAGAAGGCCTCGCGCCAGACCGGCATCACCGGCGAGAACCTCCTGCGGATGCTCGAGCGCCGTTTTGACAACGTCTTGGTCAGGCTCGGCTTTGCCGCCTCGCGCAGGCAGGCGCGGCAGCTCATCTTGCACGGGCATTGGACGGTCAATGGGCGCAGGGTGAACATTCCCAGTTATCAGATGCGAGACAACGATGTGATCGCCGTCCACAGCAGGTCGACGGCGACGCAGGTGATTCGCGACGCAACCGAGTTGACGGGCCAGGTCCCCGCCTGGTTGCAGGCAGACCACGATTCGCTGACGGCGAAAGTGCTGCGCAAGCCGGACCGGCGAGAGATCGCCGCGCCGGTGCAGGAGCAGCTCATCGTCGAGCTGTACTCGAAGTAAACGCAAGCTGTCAGTCGCGCGCGGTCTTTCAGGGCAAAGCGCGACGCTGAGCGCCGCCCGGGCGGCGGCTGTAACCCACGACGTTAGGACGCGAGATGCTCGACTTCCAAGTCCCCCGAATCTCCACCGAGGCTGTCGACGACAGCCGTGGCTCGTTCACGATCGAGCCGCTTGACCGCGGCTTCGGCTACACGTTCGGCAACTCGTTGCGGCGAGTGCTCCTCTCGTCGCTCGCCGGCGCGGCGGTGACCAGCGTCCGCATCGAGGGCGTCGCACACGAGTTCTCGACGATCCAAGGGGTCAAGGAGGACGTGACCGACATCGTCTTGAACCTCAAGGGCGTCGTCTGCCGCATGCACAGCGACGCAACCGAGATCGAGGCGCCACTAGTGGTCACCGGTCCCGCTGTAGTGACCGCCAATGACATCAACCTTCCCTCTGGAGTGGAGATTCTCAACCTCGACGCGCACGTCGCTACGCTTGAGAAGAGCTCCAAGCTGGAGGTCTACCTGACGATCGGGCGCGGGCGCGGATACCGCCCCGCCGAGGAGAACAAGTCACCTGACCAGCCGATCGGCGTGATCCCGATCGACTCGATCTTCTCGCCGGTACGCCGCGTCGCCTACAACGTCGAGCAGGCACGCGTCGGGCAGAAGACCGACTTTGACAAGCTGACGCTCGATATCGAGACCGACGGCTCGATCGACCCGCACGCGGCGCTGCGGGCGGCGGCGGAGATCCTGATCTCGCAGCTTGCGATCTTCACCGACGCTGATCGCGTGCGGGAGATTCGCGACGAAGGGGTTCCCGGCGTGCTGGACCACGCCTTGGACGCCGGTGGTGCGGGTGGGCCGGCTCGTGCACCGAACGCGATGGACGATATCCTGATCGAGGAGCTCGAGCTCGGTGTTCGTTCCTACAACTGTCTCAAGCGCGCGGGGATCCAGACGGTCGGAGACCTGGTATCAAAGAGCGAGGCTGAGTTGAACGCAATCCCGAACTTTGGCAAGAAGTCGATCGACGAGGTGATCGAAACCTTGTATGCGCGCGGTCTCTCACTTCGAGACGACTGAGCTGAGGACTTCCGGCTAAGGTCCCGCGCCATGCGTCACCAGCGTCAGCGATATCAACTGAGCCGCAGCGCCTCGCACCGCAAGGCGCTGCTGATGAACCTGAGCAAGGAAGTGATCGCGCACGAGCGGATCCAGACCAGCGAGGCCAAGGCAAAGGCGGTCAAACCCGAGCTCGAGAAGCTGATCACGCTCGCCAAGCGCGGTGACCTTCACGCGCGCCGCCAGGCGCTGTCGGCGCTGGGCCAGGACAAGTTCACCGTCTACAAGCTGTTCGAGGAAGTGGCGCCGCGTTACAGCGAGCGCGCCGGCGGTTACACCAGGATCCTGAAGCTCGGCCCGCGGCGCTCGGACGCGACCGAAATGGTGTTGCTGGAGCTGGTCTGAGCCCGCGGGCAGGATGCCCAGCCGTTACGAAGCCGCAAGCGACCAGCCGAGCAGGATTTCGGGCAGCTACGAAGCCGGAGACGACCAGCCGGGCGAGATTCCGGGCGGTTCTGGAGCCGAGAAGCCGGAAATGGCCACTACCAGGCTGGTGCTCGAGTACGATGGTCGAGGATTTGCGGGGTGGGCGCGCCAGCCGGGCCGGCGCACCGTTCAAGACGAGGTGGAGCGGGCGCTGGGCGTTCTGTATCGCGCCGATGCGGTGGCACTGAGCGTGGCTGGGCGCACGGACGCGGGGGTTCACGCTCGGGGCCAGGTAACGAGCTATGTTGGCGACCCCGTGGCCGTTGCCGGGTTGAACGCTCTGCTCCCGCCAGACGTGGCGGCGCTGGAGTGCGCTCGCGCACCAGCCGGATTCGATGCGCGACGCGACGCCACGAGCCGCGTCTACTGCTATCGGGTACTGGCGCGCCGGGCGCGCAGCGCGCTCGAGCGCGGACGCGCTCTGCACTGGCGACATCGTTTGGACGTTTCGGCGCTGCAGGAGTGTGCGGCGGCGCTGATCGGCACGCACGACTTCACCGCGTTCACGCCGACCCAAACTGGGCACCAGCGGTTCTCACGCCAGGTACTCACGGCATTCTGGCGCCGTGGTGACCAGGACGTGCTCGAGCTGTGGATCGAGGCGCACACGTTCATGCGCCACATGAACCGCGTTCTTGTCGGGACAATGCTGGAGGTCGCGGGGGGCAGGCGGGCGGTGCCTGACTTCGTGGCGCTGCTGGAAGGCCGCCCGCGCTCACAGGCGGGTCCGACGGCGCCGGCGCACGGTCTTCACCTGGTGGGGGTGGGGTATGGGGGGAAGCGGGTCATATCGAGTGCAATGGTTGTCCATCTCAGTGCAGCAGAGCGCTCATAAGTCGACAATCAACAGGTCCGCCTAATCGAGTGTCGCCTGGGTGTCGCTATGCGCGCTTCACACGACAGTCGCCCCACCGAGCACCTCGAGTGTCGAGTTGTGGCGCCAGCTGGAGCCCTCGCATCAGAGCGCTATCCAATTTCGGTCGCCAATCCGCCAATGATGCCGCCGGAACCGCCACTAAAATCCATCGGCGTGCGGGTGCTGCTGACCAATGACGACGGGATCGAGGCAGCTGGCCTGCAAGCACTGCGCCGGGAGCTGCTCGAGCTTCCGGATGTGCAGCTCGCGGTAATCGCGCCCGATGGCAACCGCTCCGCGATGGCGCGCTCGATCACTACCCGCCGCCCGCTGTGGGTGGAGGCGGTCGACTTCGGCGATGGAACGACGGGCTTCGCGACCGACGGGACGCCGGTGGACTGCGTGCGGCTGGCGCGCCTCGGGCTGGTGCAGGGATTCGACGCCCAGCTCGTGGTCTCGGGGATCAACCACGGGTCGAACCTTGGGGACGACATCACCTACTCGGGGACCGTCGCAGCCGCGTTGGAGGCGATCGTGCTGGGCTTGCCCGGCCTCGCCGTCTCGCAGCAGTCACGCGCGCTGGAGCTCGACTTCCGCGCTGGGATGCAGTTCGAGTTCGGCTTCGCGGCGGGTTTTACGGCGCGCCTGGTGGCGCAGCTGAGCACGATGCCACTGCCGCAGGGCACGCTGCTCAACGTCAACGTGCCCGGCTGTGAGCCGGGCGGCGTCGAGATCGCGCGCCTGGGCAAGCGCGTGTACCGCGACGAGCTGGCGCTGATCGACGAGGGCGTCGGCGGCCGGCGCCTGTACCGGATCTACGGCGATGCGGGTTACGAGCACGAGGAGACGGGCACCGACCTCGCGGCCGTCGCACGAGGCAAGATCGCCGTGACCCCACTGCACTTCGACCTGACCGACCACCAGGGGATGAGCGCACTGGAGCGCCACGATCTCGACAGGCTCCTGGCTGAGCCGGCACAGGAAGAGGTGCCGTGAGCGTGGCGGGCGCTGTGTGCGCGCGGTGAGCATGCACGCGGTGAGCGCGGCCCTGCAAGTGAGCCGCAAGCGGCGAACGCGAAGCGCGGGCCCGAGCGGTGAGCGCGGCTAACCGGGCGCCGCGGGCGCGGGCGGCCGAGCTTCGGGGCCTGCTGGAGCATCACGGTTATCGCTACTACGTTCTCGACGACCCCGAGATCGGCGACGATGCCTATGACGCCCTGATCGACGAGCTGCGCGCGATCGAGGCCGCCTATCCAGAGCTCGTGACACCGGAGTCTCCCACCCAGCGGGTGGGGGGCGAGCCGGTGAGCGATCTGGTCAAGGTCTCCCACCCGCAGCCGATGCTCTCGCTGGCAAACGTGCGCTCTGCGGATGAGCTGCGGGGCTGGATCCAGCGAATGCGCAACTTCCTCTCCCGGGAGGGGATCGAGGACCCCGATTTCGAGTTCGTCGCCGAGCCGAAGATCGACGGGCTGGCGATCTCGCTCATCTACAAGGACGGCATCTTCGAGCGTGGCGCGACCCGCGGCAATGGCCAGACCGGGGAGGACGTGACGCACAACCTGCGGACGATCAAGGCGATCCCGCTGGCACTCGAGACTGGCGGCGATCCACCCGCGCTGCTGGAGGTTCGCGGCGAGGTGTACATGTCGCTGCCGGACTTCGCCGCGCTCAACGAGCGTCGGGCGCAGGAGGGGCTCTCCACCTTCATGAACCCGCGCAACTCGGCGGCGGGGGCGATCCGCCAGCTCGATCCCAAGCTCGCGGCCGGGCGGCCGCTGTCGTTGTGGGCGTATGGGATTGGAGCGGCGCAGGGGATCTCGTTCCAGGCGCACTGGGAGGCGCTCCAGTGGCTGCGCGCGCACCGCTTCCCGGTCCATCCGGATGTCGAGCGGCTCCGCTCCGAGGACGACATCGTCGCTCGCTGTCGATCGTGGGAGCAGCGACGCGGATCGCTCCAGTTCGAGATCGACGGCGTGGTGGTGAAGGTAGACGCAGCCGAGCTCCAGCGCCGTCTGGGCTCGGTGGGACGCGAGCCGCGCTGGGCGATCGCGTGGAAGTTCCCGCCGACGACGGCGGTCACGCGGCTGGCCCGGATCGGCTGGAACCCCGGGAAGTTTGGCGATCTGCATCCCTACGCGGCGCTCGAGCCCGTTCAGGTCGGCGGCGTGAGGATCAAATTGGCCACGCTCCACAACGAGCAGGACCTCGCGCGCAAGGACATCAGAGAAGGTGAGGATGTGATCGTCCTACGCGCCGGTGACGTGATCCCGCAAGTCCTCTCGCCCGCGCCCCACGTCGCCGAGCGAGCCGATCGCCCACCACCACCGCGCCCCCCCGGGCGCTGTCCGGTGTGCGACGCGCCCACCGAGAAGAAGGAGGGCTCCGTCTTCACCAGATGCCCCAACCGCGACTGCCCCGGGCGGCGCTGGCAGCTACTCAAGCACTTCGCGGGAGCAATGGACATCGACGGGCTCGGCGAGAAGCAGGTGAGCCTGTTCATGGACCTGGGGTGGGTGCGGACGGCGGCTGATCTCTACGAGCTGAACGCCGAGCGGATTGCGGCACAGGCCGGCTATGGCCAAGTGTCGGCAGCCAAGCTCATAGCGGCGATCGAGCAGTCCAAGCGTCAGCCGTTCGGCCGCGTGCTGTACGCGCTCGGGATCGAGGAGGTCGGCTACGTCACCGGGCGCAGCCTGGCCGCCCAGCTCCGAACCGTCGACGCGCTGCTGAAAGCTGCGCCCGAGGAGATCGCGCAGGCCCAGGGCGTCGGGCGCAAGATGGCGGTGGCGATTCACGGCCAGCTCGCGGACCCGAAGATGTGGAACTTGATCGAGGACCTGCGAAGTCACGGACTCCGGTTGCACGAGGAGGGTCCGCCACCCGGACAAGGACCGCTCGCGGGCCACTCGCTGGTCCTGACGGGCACTCTGCCGTCACTTACCCGCGAGCACGCCACCGAGATGATCGTCGCCGCAGGAGGGCGGGTGGTCGGCTCGGTGTCGAAGAAGACCGATTACGTGGTGGCGGGAGAGAGCGCGGGCTCTAAGCTGGAGCGCGCCCAGAAGCTGGGGGTCGCGGTGATCGACGAGGAGGAGCTCGAGCGTTTGCTGGGGGAAGGGTGAGCTTGCTCGTCGTGGTCTCAGCGTTGCGGACCGACTGCCCGAGAGTGCTCCGCTGGTCAGCGCCGAGAAGCCCTGCGGAGCTCCGCCAATGAGCGTGATGCTGCTCCGTCGGCGTACTTCACGGACACCCGCGTCAGCACGCTCGCCGGCGTCGCGCTCTTGCCGCGGCGATGGGGCTCGGCGGGCGACTGATGCGCGCCTGGACTGATCACGCCCGCGTGCGCGGCACTCCCCGACGAGCTCGGCGGGGTAGGCCAAGGCGACGGCGACGACGCGCTCGTCGGGGCTCATGGCTCGATGAGCCCGTTCTGTCTGCTGAACGGCTGTGTTCGGGACAGCCGACATGGCCGCAATCGCGCCGTTGCTGTAGCATCAACCGCGCGTTGACGCATGCGGTTCGTCTGCCAGGAAGGTCGTCTTGATGAGCAAGGCGTGCTGCACGCATCGGCTCGGTCCAGCCTTGGGTCGCACAAACCCGCAGACCGTAGACGATCGCGGTCGGGGAGGCGGGCGCTCTCGCGCGGGGATCGTTGTGGTGGCGGTGTGCCTGGCGGGCGTCGTGCTGGCCGTGACTGCTCCGGTCGCGGGCGCGTATGCGCTGGCGCCGTTGATCTTCACGATCGCCGGCGACGGCACTACGTGCTCCACCGCGCCCGCGTGCGGTGACGGTGGCCCCGCGATCAGCGGCCAGTTCAACGGTCCTGAGGGGGTTACGGTCGACGCGGCCGGGAACGTGTACGTCGCCGATGCCGCCCTAGACGTGTACGTCGACCCCATCATCGGCGACAACGAGGTGCGCAGAGTCTCACCGTCGGGGAGGATCACCCGGATCGCCGGCAACGGTACCACGTGCGCGAACCCTCCCGCATGCGGTGACGGTCGCGCCGCGACCCGAGCCCAGCTGAGCCTCCCTGGCGGAGTGGCGGTCGACTCGGCCGGGAACGTGTATATCGCCGACACCGGTGACAACGAGGTGCGCAGAGTCTCACCGTCGGGGAGGATCACCCGGATCGCCGGCAACGGTACCCAGTGCACCCACGCGCCCGTGTGCGGTGACGGTGGCCCCGCCAAGAGGGCCCAGCTCAACAGCCCTGACGGAGTTGCGGTCGATTCGGTTGGAAACGTGTACGTCGCCGACACCGGTGACAGCGAGGTGCGCACAGTCTCACCATCGGGGACGATCAGCCGCATCGCCGGCAACGGCACCCAGCCTCGATCGTGCAGCAAGGTCGGATCTGATCCGCGTGCAGTAAGCGGCTGAGCGGTCCAGACGGGTGGACCTGGGGCAGCTGGGACGGGTTCGGGTGGTTGTGGGGGGGCCATTTCGCGCTGT
>JALYUQ010000243.1 GCA_030853685.1 Actinomycetota bacterium
CCGCCGGCCTTGGCGACGCTGCGCGTGTAGTAGGTGATCACGCCGGAGGGGTCCTCGGCGTAGGGGACGTGGAACTCGTACTCCTCGATCACGCCCTTGTCGATCAGGTGCAGCCCGCGATACTGCACGTATTCCTCCGGCCGGACGTCGGGCACGACGAGCTGCGACTTGGGATCCCGTACATCGCCGGGATGCAGCTGGCTGAGTGCGCTGTCGGATCGAGCGAGCGCCCGCGTGAGCTGCGGGATCACGATCTCGAAGTGCCGCTTGGTCTCGTCGGGGAAGATCGTGACCGCGCCCGCCTGGATCTTGTCGGCGTCCTCCTTCTCGACCACGAGTCCGCCGTCGAGCTCGGCGCTCCACAGGTTGCGGAACGCTTCGTGCTCGATCACGACGACGCGTTCGTCAAAGCCCGAGCCCGGGGGTGTCATTCGTCGCAGGCCGCGGCCGAGCGCCTGCTCGGGAAGGATCCGGTTCGCGGCGCTCAGCGGTCGCAGCGTCACGATCACGCAGACGTTGCGCACGTCCCACCCCTCGCGGAGCATCAGGACGCTGACGATCGCGCGGATCGGACTGTCGGGCTCGTCGACCTCCCGCGCGGCGCGGCGGGCGAGGTCGAGGTCGTCCTTGGTGATCTCCCCCGAGCGGTTGGTGTGGATCACGAGGAGCTTCTCGCCGGCGAAGTCGGGGAGGCGTTGCAGGTAATCGCCGGCCTCGTCGGCGGCGAGCGTGTTCTCGCACATCACGAACAGCACCGGACGCTTACCCGAAGGCGAGAGCGCGTCGTTGAACGCTCGCCAGCGTCCGACGGCGACGTCGAGCCATTGCCGGTTGCGGTGAAAGGACGTCTCTCCGAGCTCGACCTCCGCTCCGCTCACCTCGCCGATCACCGGCGTCTTGACGATCCCGTCAGCGACCGCCTGCGCGAGCGGATAGTCAACGACGACGTGACGGAAGATCCCGCCCTTCTCGTACTTCGGCGTCGCCGAGTAGTCGAGCTGGGAGACAACCCCGGCACCGCCATCCTGCGGCGTGCGCTGGCGCAGCTCGTCGTGGAGGCGCTCGATCGTCTGACTCCACTTGAGCTTCTCGTCGTGGACGTGGTGGGCCTCGTCGTTGAGCACCATCACCCGCCGGCGCTCAGCGCTCCGGTCAAACAGCTCCTCGGCGGCGGACGCGTCGACGTCGCGGTTGACGCGCGGCCCGAGCATCGCCTCGACGGGGTTCGGGGTCGTCTTGCCCTTCCCGTGGACGGCGGATGGCTCGTAGAGGCGCTGGACGTTGGTGAGATACAGCACGCCTCGGCCCGTCACCGGAGCCGCGTCGTCCTGCAGGAGCACGGCAAGGTCGAAGTCGTGGGACCACTCGGGCGGCACGAGGGGGTCGCGTCGGAACGTCGCCGCGTCACCGAAGTCAGCCTTCAGGCGCTCGAACACGATCAGGTTCGGCGCGATCACGAGAAACGACGTCGTCATCGGCGAGCCGGGCTCGTAGAGCGCGTGGAAGTAGGACCACACGACGCAGAGGCTCATCGCCATCGTCTTCCCCGAGCCCGTAGCCATCTTGATCGCGAGGCGCTGGCGCCTGGGCTCGCCAGGCTGGATCGTCATCCCGTGCTCAGCGAACTCCAGCAGATCCTTCAAGCCGTGGACGGGCTCGATCTCGGTGAGGTAGCTGAACGTCTCGACGGCCTCGCGCTGGCAGAAGTAGAACCGAAACGGCCGGCCGTCAGCTAAGCGATGCTCATCGCCAAACCAGAACCCCAGCAGGCGCCGCGACGTCGCCGACGCGCCCTGGTAGCCCTGCGCGCGCCAAGCGTCCACCCGCGCCCGCACCCCGTTGACCGCGTACGTGCCCTCGCTCGGCTTGCGACGCTCCGGCACGCCGTAGGGGTCCCCGGGTGGACGCGCCGTCTGCTCGGCGCTCACTTGATCAGAACCTCAGCCAGCTTGGTCGTGTCGTTGCCGAAGATGTCGATGATCTTCACCACGATCGCGTAACGCCCCGCCTCGGGGTACTCGTGCCAGTCGCTCTGCGTCGCGAGCGCAGGGGTCTCGCGGGTGCGGTACGCCTGCCACTGGTTGTGAAAGACCTCGTCGCTGAAATCGAAGTCGACCGACCAGTAGTCGATCAGATCCGACCACGACTCCACGCGCTCACGCACCTTCGGCGGAATTAGATCCTCGCTCGGGATCGCGAAGTCCTTCAGGACCACGCACGCCTCATGCCCCTGGCGGCGCACGTCGAGGTCCACGTGCGCGAGCTCGAAGAACCGCACCGCGTCAGCCTCGGTCACCTGACGCTCCATCACCTCCCGCGGGATCTGACGCGGGCGGACATCGAGCCCACGCCGACGCGCGCGCTCGGTGATCGTGTCGTGCAACCCCATCTCCCACTCCCACCCCAACAGGTCGCACGCCTCGATCCCGTATGTCCGCCATCTCATCCATCACGTCCTCGGTCTCATCGATCGTGACCGGAGCGTCCGTCGCGCCGACGTGGACCATGCGTTCGGCTTTGCGGCCGTGGAGGTGGACGAAGCCCTGCACGGGCTCAGCGCGATAGAAAGCCAGGATCGTGTCGAGGTAGGCACGCAGCGCCCCATTGCCCGAGGCGACTTGCCAGCGCTGACGTTCGTAGGCGCCGAGGTTGCGAATCTCGAAAGGACGACAATCGGCGATGCCAAGGAGACGCTTGCGGGTCGTGTGGATCGCAAACCGCCCCAGGTCGCAGGCGATCCATCTGCGGCCGAGCCGCTCGGCGACAACGGCCGTGGTTCCGCTGCCAGCGAAGCAGTCAAGGACGAGGTCGCCCGGATTCGAAGAAGCGCCGACGATACGCTCAAGAAGACTCTCTGGCTTCTGCGTCGGATATCCGCTGCGCTCACGAGCCATCGGATTGAGCGGAGAGAGATCTGTCCACACGTCCTGGACCTGCGAGCCTTGCGACTCGTCGAAGTAGTAAATCCGCGATGGAATCTGCCCCTCGCGAACCATTATCCGGCCCTCGACTTCGAGAGCGCGCATCTTCTCCTCAGTGAATCGCCAGTTGCGCTCGTATCCATGGAACTCGTAAAGAGGGCCACGACCACCCGGCGCCAATAGCGAAGCCAATCGGTAGAGACGGCCGTCCTCGTCCTCCCGATAATGCGCCGCAACCGATTCCTCTTTCTGGGGCACGTACTGCGGATTGAATGTCCGCTCGTCCGATCTCGTGTAGTAAAGGATGCTGTCGCTTGAACGGCCGTACTGGCCAGGATCGTTCTTCGGAAGCGAGCGCGTCCATCGGATCTCGTTGCGGAACATCGCCTCGCAGAAGACCTCGTCGAGTAGCAGCCGCAGCGAGCTGTTCGCCCGGGTATCACAATGCACGTAGATGCTCCCGCTACCGCTGAGTAGCTCTCGCATGAGGACGAGCCGCTCGTACATCATGCTCAGGTAGGAGTCTCTGCCCCTGCCCCATGTATCTCGGTAGGCGTGCTCCTCAAGTACGGACGGCTGTTTCAACACGGCCTCGCCGCCGACGCGCATCTCCATCGTGAAATCATCCCCCGTCGCGAACGGCGGGTCGATGTAGATGAGATCGACCGCTCCCGCACAGTCGGAGAGCAGGCTGCTCATGACGAGCTTGTTGTCGCCCCAGATCAGCAGGTTCCTGAACGTTGGCGCAGGTGGCTGGCCCCGCAATAGCGACCCGGCATCGCGCTCGCGCGTTGCCCGCGACTCATTGATCGTCTCGACGGTCTGGAACGGCAGCGACAGCCGCTCGATGATCTCGGGCTTGCCTTCCCACTCAAGACGAACTACCACCGCTCCTCCTCGCTGATTCCCGTCGGGGGCTGCGACTGGAGGCTAGCGGCGCGATCGGCCGCGACCCACGCGAGCCACACGAGCGGGAACCCGGTTACCCGAGGGGGTGATCCGGCCGCCCGGCCGAGCGCTTTCCCCGGTCTTCTCCGACCCCCGTTTTCAGCATCGCAGCGGCGATCCCCGCCGTGCTCTACGTGACGCGGGAGCGGAGCACGGGAGCACGGAGTCCTCTGAGGAAGAGGCGTTGCCGAGGGCCCCGGCCCGCCTCGGGTCTGCTTAGGCTTCGTCGAAGGCGCGCAGGAGCAGGTTGGATATGTCGTCTCGGTACACCGGCTGGGGTTCGCTGGGCTCGGCGATGCCGAACATGCGCTGGAGCATGATCACGGTGGTAACTACAAGCATGAGAGAGCGTCGCCTCCACCCGTCTTCGGCGGTCGCGTGGCGGTAGCGGTGACCGTCGGTTCCGTACACGTGACGTGTCAAAAAGTTGCTGGTAGCGGCGCCAAGTGCTAAGGGTTCAAAGAGAGCCTCGACGCCCCCGACAGGCTTTCCAAGGGTACCGTCAGCACAAACGAGGGCCATCTTGCGATCGCCGCGAGGGCGCGGTCGAATGAGCTCTTGGCGCTGCGCTTCGTTCCAAAAGCGACCCCTCAACGCCGTGGATCAGCAGCGCTCCGGCGGAAGGGAAGCGACCGCGCGCTAGAGCGTCGAGGCCGTCCTGGATCTGGTCGCGATTGGCGTCCGTGAGCTTGGCATCGCGTAGGAGTCCTCGCAGTTCGTCCAGGAACACCTGGCCCCTCAGGGCCGTCTCGAGAATGGCGTCGACCGCGTCGTCGTCCCCGTTCTCGAGCGCCGAGAGGAGGCGCTCGCGGCCGCTCCAGCCGAGCTCGTCAAGTAGCGGCCCTAGCCCTTTGTGAGCCCATTTGTCGTGAACCTGTTTTTGGCGTTCAAGCTCTGTCTGTGCCCGCTCGGCGATGGTCTTTATCGCAGCCGACGCTGCG
>JALYUQ010000265.1 GCA_030853685.1 Actinomycetota bacterium
TCGGCCAGCCCGCGCTCGGCCTCACCGACCACGGTGTGATGAACGGGTCAGTCGAGCTGTTCAAAGCCTGCCGCCAGCACGGGATCAAGCCGATCCTGGGCTGCGAGATCTATGTCGTCGACGATCACGCACGCCGGGGCCCGGGCCGGCTCGAGCGCTACCACATGACGCTCCTCGCCGCCAACCCTGCCGGCTACCGTAACCTCGTCAAGCTCTCCTCGGCGGGCTTCCTGGATGGCTACCAGCGTGGCAAGCCGGCGGTCGACTTCTCGCAGATAGCGGCGCACGCCGGCGGTGTGATCGCGCTCACGGGCTGCTTGCAGTCACGCTTGTGCCAGCGGCTCTTGGAAGATCGCACCGGGGAGGCCCGCGAGCACGCCGACGATCTGATCGAAGCGTTCGGGGCCGAGAATGTCTACTTCGAGGTGCAGAAGAACGGTCTCACCGCGCAGGACAAGTGCAACGAGGGGATCGTACGGATCGCGCAGGAGCATGGCCGGCCACTCGTCGGCACCACAGACGTCCACTATCTGCGCCGCGAGGATTACCGCCACCACGCCGCGCTGCTGTGCGTGCAGACGAAGTCGACGCTCAGCGAGCCGAAGATCAGCTTCGACAGCAACGAGTTCTACTTGCGCTCGAACGAGGAGATGGCGAGCTCCTTCGCCCAGTGGCCCGAGTCGCTTGCCTCAACGCTGGAGATCGCCGAGCGCTGCGACGCCGAGCTAGAGCTCGGCCGCGAGTTGATCCCGCGTTATCCAACCCCCGAGGGGGTGAGCGAGTCCGAGCACCTGCGCTCGCTCGTGGAGGATGGCCTACGCCTGCGCTACGGCGATCCCCCACCCGCGCAGGCCCTGGAGCGGGCCGAGTACGAGCTCGGCGTGATCGAGCGGATGGGATTCAATGCCTACTTCCTGATCGTTTGGGACTTCGTCAAGTACGCGAAGGACTCGGGTGTCGCGGTCGGACCGGGGCGTGGCTCGGCCGCCGGATCGATCGTCGCCTACTGCCTGCAGATCACCGATGTGGACCCGCTGCGCTACGGCCTCCTGTTCGAGCGCTTCCTGAACCCCGAGCGCGTCTCGATGCCTGATATCGATATCGACTTCTCGGTCCGCGGGCGCGAGCGCGTGATCCGCTACGTAACCGAGAAGTACGGCAAGGAATCGGTCGCGCAGATCGTTACCTTCGGCAAGATGTTTCCGCGCGCCGCGACGCGCGACGCCGCTCGCGTTCTGGGGCACGAGTACGGGATCGGCGACCGGCTCGCGAAGCTGATCCCGGACCCGGTGATGGGACGCCCGCCCAGCTTCGAGGAGTGCTTGAAGCCCGGCCAGCCGTTGCGCGCGGAGGTCGATCGCGATGGCACCGCTAAGCAGATCGTCGATGTCGCAATGGGACTCGAGGGGATCGTGCGCAACTCCTCCATCCACGCCGCGGCGGTGGTTATCGCCGACCGCCCGCTGACCGACATCGTCCCGCTACAGATCGCCGAGGCCGGGATCGGCGAGGACGGTGAGCGCGCGTTCCGGGTGGTGACTCAGTTCACGATGAAGCCGATCGAAGAGATCGGCCTGCTGAAGATGGACTTCCTCGGCCTGCGCAACCTCGACGTGATCGAGGACGCACTCGACATCATCGAGCGCTCGAGCAGGAGCGCCGACGGCGAGGCCGTTGGTCGGCCGGACATGGCGACTTTGCCGCTCGATCACGCCCCGACCTACGAGATGCTCGCCCGCGGCGATTCGATCGGGGTCTTCCAGTTCGAGTCCGAGGGGATGCGCGAGGCGCTGAAGAAGGTCCGTCCGACCGAGTTCGACGACGTCGTCGCGCTGGTGGCGCTCTACAGACCCGGCGCGATGGACCAGATCCCCGCTTACGCGCGTGGCAAGCGCGACCCTGGGTCGATCTCCTATCCGGACGAGCGCCTGCGGCCGATCCTCGAGACGACCAAGGGCGTGATCCTCTACCAGGAGCAGGCGATGCAGGTCGCCACCGAGCTGGCCGGCTTCAGCGGCGCCAAGGCCGATGATCTGCGCAAGGCGATCGGGAAGAAGAACCGCGAGGCGATGGCGAGGCTCAAGCCCGAGTTCGTCGCCGGCTGCCGCGCGTCGGGCACGAGCGAGCAGGTGATCGAGCTGCTGTGGGCCACCAACGAGCGCTCGGCCGACTACTCCTACAACCGCAGTCACGCCGCCTGCTACGCCATGATCTCCTATCGCACCGCGTGGTTGAAGTCCAACTACCCCGCCGAGTACATGGCCGCGTTGATCTCCTCGGTGATGGACACCAAGGACAAGGTTCCGTTCTTCGTGGCGCAGGCCGAGCAAATGGGGATCGCGATCCTGCCCCCTGACGTCAACCTCTCAGATCATGAGTTCGTCGTCGTCGACGCCGACATCCGCTTCGGGCTCGACGCGGTAAAGGGCGTTGGCTATCAAGCTGTCGAGGCGATCAAGCGCGCTCGCGAGGTAAAGGGCCCGTTCCTGAGCCTGTTCGACTTCTGCGCGCGGGTCGACAACCGTACGGTCAACAAGAAGTCGATCGAGGCGCTGATCAAGTGTGGAGCGTTCGGATCGACCGGCGCCTCGCGCAAGGGAATGCTGACCGTCCTCGAGCAGGCGCAGGGAGCGGGACAGAAGGCCCAGCAAGACGCGCTGATCGGTCAGGGCTCTATCTTCGATCTGGGCCCCGACGAGGGCGACGCGACAGACGCGGCGGGGGGCGATGCCGACCCGGGAGCGCTGGCGTTCGCCGCACCGAGCCACGCCCCGATCCCCGCCGGGGAGTTCGAGCGCCCCGAGCTGCTGGCGGCGGAGAAGGAGTCGATCGGCCTCTTCATCTCCGCGCATCCGTTGAAGGACGTCGGTGCCGCGCTGCGTGCCCGCGCCGACTGCTCACTCGCGGAGCTCGCCAATCGCCGCGACGGAGACTGGGTGACGGTGGGGGGGATGATCACCCAGGCAAAGCGGATCCGGACCAAGAAGGGCGACCCGATGATGTTCGCGACGCTCGATGACCTGGAGGCGTCGGTCGAGATCGTCGTCTTCGGCAAGGCGCTCGCAGCGTCAGGCGACGCAGCGCTCGCCACGGACACGATCGTGCTGGTTCGCGGACGCGTCGATCACAAGGACGGGGAGAAGACGAGCATCGTCGCCCAGCAGGTCGATCCCTTTAGCCCCAGTCCCGACGAGGTTCGCGACGCTGTAGCGCGCGCTGCAAAGACGATCCACTCGGCGAGTCCGCTCCGCCTCTCACTCGACGGGACCGCGGTCCCCGCGACGGTGCTCGGAGAGCTCAAGGAGCTGCTGGCGGGGTTCCCGGGCGAGTCCGACGTGGTGATCGAGCTGCGCAGCGCCGCCGGGCATCGGCGCATGCGGTTCGGGCCGGGATTTCGTATCGCGCGGTGCGCAGCCCTGCACGCCGAGCTCGAGGCGCTGCTCGGAGCAGCGCTCCTGGGAGCGGACGGCCTGATGCCGGACGCCCTCGCGCGGGACGCGGACGGGGGCGCGTTCGGGCAGGATGCGGGCGCGGACGAGCCGGCGAGCGCCCTCAGCGCGTGAGGCGCGCGCACGCTTGAGCGGCGCGACGCGGGCGAGGCGACAAGTTGGGGCAATCAAGCATGGCCCTGGGTGCCACGCAAGACGATCACATCGGTGTCCTTGTCACGGCAGATGGCGAGCAAGTGCGGATCGGAGGTTGCGGCCGCGCGCCGATCTCACGAGCGGTCTCGGCGACGACACAATCGGCGACAATGACGTCGGGCACTTCCTAGCCTCGCTCAACGCTTCGACTGACGTGATCCGTTGCTCCGCACTGGTCCGTGACTCCGCAGGCCCCTACGTCTGCGCCGGAGTGGTGCTGTGCCTGGCCGGTCTATTCGCGGTCACAGGTCCGCGCTACTGGCGCGGGGCCCCCCGGGCCGAGCGGCCGGGCGTCGGACCGATGGCCACGCTGCTCGGCGATCGCGCGTGGTGGGCGTGCCAGCGTGGATCGGTGGCGTGGGTGCCCTGCGTGATCGTCTGCCTTGGCGCCGCAACACTCGCCTTTTTCTTTCCCAACCAGTCCGGGACCCATACGGCGCTGCTCCTGTTCAGCGCAGCAGCGCTGCTGGTCGCATACCTGCTCGCAGCGTCGATCGCCCTCTTCAACCGCCCCAAGCTCCTCGTGCCCCCGCCGTACCGCGGCGAACTCGGCCTGCTCGCGCAGAGACGAGAGGAACGCGAGCGTCCAGAGCGGATCAAGGCGCGAGCCCGCGAGCGACACCAGCGCCGACACGGCTGAAGCGCGAGGGGCGACGATCAGCGGTTGACCGCTTCGCGAGATGGCAGTACGCCTCGACCCGATCGACCAACACGATCACCCTCTCCGAGGTGGGGAGCCGAAAACAGGGCCAGCTCGATCGCGAGGTCAGACGCAAACCGGTGCCATCATGGCGACCAGCTATTGCCTCGGGTGTCACGCAATGCGACGACTTCGATGCCCTCGTCTCGACACATGTCGAGCAGGTGCGGATCGGAGGTTGCAGCGGGTGAGCCGATCCTACGAGCGGTCTCAGCTACGACGCAATCCGCGAGGCCGACCGCACGGCTCCGGCGGTGATAGTGGCTGCTGCGAAGTAGTCCAGCGCGCATGGCGAGCTCCGCATCGAGCGGGTGGGGATCAGCGAGACCGAGTGCTGCGATGTCCAGAGCGGCGTCCTCGTCGGAGGCACCGACCCGGCGCACGAGGTGGTCGACCACCTCGGCGACGCCAAGCGCCGTAAGGGTGGCCTCGCCGCCTTCGAGCAGGCGCCGGATCTCGACGGCTGCGGCCTGCGCCGTGAGCAGCGCGAGAACTGCGCAGGCGTCGAGAACCGTCACCCGTTCTTTCACCGTCGATCGGGCTAGAACGACTCGAGACATTGCGGACGTTGGTGGGGTCAGGCTGGGCAGAGCCAGCGATCGTCGCGGACGGCGATAGAAGAGGCCTGGGCCGCGAAGTGCCTGCGGAACGTGAAGGCATAGCGCGTGGGGGCCGTGGAACGGAGGTGCTCGAGTCGCCATCGCAAACTGCCATCGAGCAGTTGCAGGGATCTTCAAAGCACTCGCAAGGACGCCGCGCTCCAGTGTGTCCATAGGCTTGTAAGGTGAGCCTTATTAGGCTAGTCTTATAAGAGATGAGCCAGGATCCAGATGTCGACCAGATCGCCGGAGCGCTCCGGCTGAGCATCGGCCTGCTCCTGCGGCGGCTGCGTCAGGTGCATGTCGAGGGCGAGCTGAGGTTGCCGGAGAGCTCGGCCCTCGCGCGCCTTGACCGTGATGGCCCGATCACGGCGAGCGGGCTGGCCAGACTCGAGCAGATCAGCCCGCAGTCGATGGGGGCGACGCTCGGCGCTCTGGAGGCACGGGGTCTGGTAAAGCGAGCTCCCGACCCGCAGGACGGCAGGCGGGTGATCCTGTCGCTAACCGAAGCTGGCACCACGGTGCTGCGCAGCCGCCGCAACGAGCGGGCCGAGCGCCTCGCGCAGGCCTTGACGGAGCGCTTCACGCGCTCGGAGCTC
>JALYUQ010000288.1 GCA_030853685.1 Actinomycetota bacterium
TCGCCGCCGACGGCACCCCCGGCCGCGCCCAAATCGTCGCCGGAACCGGGTCAGACGCCGGAAACGGGTACCTCACCGGGGTGGGGTGCACGAGCGCCGGCTGCGTCGCCGTCGGGGACAACTCCTATTTCCCCGAGGGGGTGGTGGTGCCGATCAGCGTCACCAGCTCGACGCCGATTCCGACCCCACAACCGACGCCGATTCCGACCCCACGACCGACGCCGAAACCGACCCCACGACCGAAGCCGAGCTGCACGCTGAAGCCGAAGTCAAAGACGGTCCTGCGCGTAGGGGCGCTGTCGCTGAGCGTCAAGTGCGACCGGTCCGCCTCGCTCAAGCTCACTGGCACGGTCAAGGAGCCGATCGGCAAGAAGCACCACGGCAAGCAGCGCTACAAGACCTTCAAGCTGAAGGCCGTCTCGAGGACGGTGAAGGCCGGTGGGAGCGTGGCGCTGGTCGTGAAGCTACCGCCCGCGGCGCTGCGGGCGCTGAGGCACGGCGCCAAGGAGTCGGCAACGCTCACGCTCACTGGCACGGTCAAGGAGCCGATCGGCAAGAAGCACCACGGCAAGCAGCGCTACAAGAGGGTCAAGCTCAAGGCCGTCGCGAGGACGGTGAGGTTGAGTTAGCGGGTCAAGCAAGGGGGGGGGTGTGTCGACGGCCGCGAACTTGCGAACTTTGGGGACTCCTCGTTCATTTGGGGGTGAATCCGGGGCGCGATGGGCGCGTCGGGATCGGTGCTCGGCTGGGGGCCAAGCGGCATGGGTGCCGCGCCGCGATATCTGGATGATCTACGCGAGATTCGCCCGGAGGGCGCCGTAAGCGCTCGGTGTCGGGCGGCTCGTTGCGCGCCGCGGGGCTGAGGGTCAGACGGCCTCGCGTCGCCCCGGATGCCCGCGGCGTCGCGCAGCTGTCTCGCGGCGCGGCCGGTCGGCGCCGGCCCCAAGACGTTTCATCCCGCCGTCCGGTAGCACGTGGCGAGGACACCAATCATCGTCGTCTTGCCCGACCCGGCCAGCGCGCTCACCGCATCCACCCGCTGGCCGCTGGCCGTGATCCTTCGCAGCGCCTCGGCCTGGTCTGCGACGCCAGCAGCGCCTTCATCCGTACCATGACCGGGGACATCGTCCGGACGGTTCGAGTCCGGGTCTCGCGCTTGCGTGAGGGCATCCGTGACACTCCGCTCGGGATGAATCCCGGCGGCTTCTCGCTTCGACGGCTGCTGCGAGGACCTGTGAGCCATCGTCTTACGCTGCCTCGGCGACGGGCGCTGCCCACGCCCGACGGTAGATGTTGAGCGCTGCGTTGTGATCGCGGTGCAGGCGCAGCCCGCAGTGCGGGCAGTGATGCTCTCGCTCCGAGAGCGCCTTGGGGACCCTAACGCCGCAGCCAGAGCACTCCTGGCTCGTGCCACGCGCGTCGACTCGAATCAGCCCGCCGCCTCGGGCCTGAAGCTTGTACTCCAGGAGTCCGAGAAACTCTCCCCACGCGGCGTCGAGAATCCCCCGGTTCAGCCCGGCCTTCTGACGTACGCGCCTGCCAGGCTTCTCGACCGTTCCCTTTGCGCTGGCGCTCATCGCCGTGACCGTGAGGTCCTCGACGGCGATGAAGGCGTAGCGCTCGGCGAGCTGGGTGGACTGCTTGTGCAGGTGGTCGCGGCGCACGCGCACGAGCTTCAGGTGCGCTATCGCGACGCGCTGGCGCTGCGTGGCCCGGCGGCGCGAGCCGCGCCTCTTGCGTGCCAGCGCCCGCTGCTCGCGCGTGAGCTTTGCTCGCGCGCGGTTGAGCGCGCGGACGTTCTCGATCCGCTCGCCGGTGTGCAGCGTCGCGAGTGCCTCAACCCCGAGATCCAGTGCCCCGCGCCGGCCGAGGTCGACGTCGGGCGCCGGCTCGACGGCTGCCAGCTCGCAGCCGACGTGCGCATACCAGCCGTCCGGCATGCGGACCACCGCCAGCGTCTTCGGTGCGCCCAAAAGCTCGCAATGGACGCGCAGCTTGACTGACCCAACCGAAGCGAGCCTCAGCCGTCTGGCGTCGGTGTCGAGACGCCAGCCGTTTCCGTGCTCCTTGAACTGGAAGCTTCGCCACCGCCGAGCCGCCTTGAAGCGCGGGAAGCCCTTGCGCTTTACCCCGTGCGCGCAACGACGAAAGAACGCCTCGTAGGAGCGCTCGAGGCGCCTGAGCGCGAGCTGGCAGGCGTGGACGTGGCAGCCCTCCAACAAGCCCGCCTCGCGCAGCGCCTTGATCTCACGCGACTGTACCGTCCACGAGCGGCCCCTGCCGGTGGTACGGTAGCTGGCGATGCGCTGCTCCAGAGCTGCGTTGTACAGCTCGCGGGTGATGCTCAGGTAGCGCTCGAGGCCCTCCATCTGCGCCGTGGTCGGCTTGAGCTTATAGACGACGGTGCGCTGCACGAACCCATGCTCGCTCACTGGTCGGACGAGTACGCCGGCTCGCTGAAGCCGGCCGACAGTCGAAGTCGTCCTATCCCCCGGCATCAATGCCCGAGGCTTGCGGACAGACTGGTGGCTGTCACCGCGGACGGAGCTTCCGGCCTTCCGCTGATCAGCCCCCGGCGGTCCATTCGACATCCCAGCCGAAGTAGACCTCGACCCGGCTGACCTTTTCGGCGTCGAACCCGAAGAACTCGGTGTTGCGAAACCGTCGCCCGTCGGTCCTTGTGGCCTCGTAGGTGACGACGACCTCGTCGCCTGCCTCGAAGAGACGCTTGTACTCAAACGCCGCGATCGTCTCGGAGCTCGGCCAGCAGCGCTCGAAGTACCTCGCGCGGTCGATCCCGACATCGGGAGGGGCAGAGAAGGTGAAGTCCTCGGCCAGATGCTGTTCAAGGATGCTGCGATCGCCGCACTCGTAGGCGCTGTAGCAATCGCGGACGACCTGCAAGCGGTCATGGGCAGACATATGGCTCCTGTTGGCTCGAGTTCGCAAGGGTAGACTGGTTGGGCCGGTCGCGGTCCCTGAAGACCACTTCACGCCATCGATCGGCTCGTGCTACTACGTCCGTCAGGAGAAGATGATCTGATGTCCACTGCCGCGTCGCTGATCACCGGCGTCGACTTCGTGTCGATTCCCACGCGCGATCTGATCGGTGCGATGGCGTTCTACGGGGAGAAGCTGGGCTTACCGCGGTCCATGTACATCGAAGGCAAGCCGTTTGCCGAATTCGAGACCGGTAGCCTGACGCTCGGCGTCATCGAGCCCGAGAAGATGGGCCTCGAGTACGCGCCCAACCGCAATGCCATCGCGCTCCACGTCGATGATGTGGCGGCCGCACGCTCGGCGCTGGAGGCTCACGGGGTGAGCTTTCAGGGCGAGATCTTCGACACCGGCGTCTGCCACATGGCGTTCTTCTCCGATCCCGACGGCAATGCCCTCATGCTCCACCACCGCTACGCCCCTCGGGAGGCACCCTGAACGGCGGCGTCGCCTGACGGCGCCAGCTCGCGATGCGCGGCTCGCGAACGCCGGCGAGGCGCGCGCGGCGGCACCCTGGCGTTCCTGCTGAGGCGGTGCTCAACCCAAGTCCGTAGTCTCGCCTCGCACATGCAAGAGCCATGCCGGATCTTGATGGTCTCGGGGAGCCTGCGGGCTGGCTCCACCAACACGGCCGTGCTCCGGACCGCGTCCGCGGTCGCGCCCGACTGGGTCGGGACGGTGCTCTACGGAGCTATGGCCACGCTGCCGCACTTCAATCCCGACGACGATCGCGAGGGCGAGCCGGTCCACGCCGCCGTCGGCGATCTGCGCGCCCAGCTCCGCGCGGCGGACGCGCTCCTGCTCTGCACGCCCGAGTACGCGGGGGCGCTGCCGGGGGCGCTCAAGAACCTGCTGGAGTGGACCGTCGGCGATGCCGGCACGTATCGCAAGCCGGTGGGCTGGATCAATGCGTCGGGTCCCGCTGCACCGACGGGCGCAGCGGACGCCCACGAGTCGCTGCGCAAGGTCCTGGGCTACGTCGGTGCCGAGATCGTGCAGGGCGCCTGCGTGCGAATCCCGGTAGCGCGTGACGCGGTCGGTTCGGACGCAGTCATCGCCGACGCGACGATCCGCAGGGAGATCGCAGACATGCTGGCGGCGCTCGCCCGCTACGCCGCCGGCAGCCACGCCTCGTGCGCATGATGCAACCCCGGTGCATCATGCGCAGCAACCTCGTTCGCGATATCCCTGTGCGGGTCTTGTACGGCTGATCGGCGGTGCCAGCGGGCCCGGGGCCAGCGCCGCGGCGCTCAGCACGAACGCGAACACCACGCCCGAGGCGAGATAGCCCCAGCCGAATGTCGCTGCGCTCATATCCCCGGTCGCCGTACCGAGCGCGAACGTCGCGAGTACGGTGGCCCAGTAAAACACCTCGCGCCTGCGCGTGTAGATACTGTGAATCGAGAGCGTCCACTCGCTGCGGTACCAGAGCACGAAGATCGCCGCCAGCACCAGGGCGTAGAAGATGCTCGAGATGACGTATGGCACCCCCAGACCGACGTGCACCGCATCGGCGCCCAGCGTGCCGGATACCGCGACC
>JALYUQ010000006.1 GCA_030853685.1 Actinomycetota bacterium
ACGTGCCTCCGCCTACTCCGAACCGCCCGCTGAACAGGCCGGCCGCTGTGCCCGTCACCGCCAGCTCGAGCGTGCGGCTGCCGAGCACGAACGGGCATACTAGAGCGGTTATGTCCGCGCTCCCGACTGAGGCGCTTGCCCCACTTCGTGCGAATCCGGGTCGTGCGGCGGTTCTGCTCGACATCGACGGGACGCTCGCACCAATCGTCGAGCACGCCGCCGAGGCGCGCGTTCCGGATGGCACCAGAACCCTACTCGTCGAGGTCGCCAGGCGCTATGCGGTAGTCGCATGCGTCAGCGGGCGCCGCGCTTCGGAGGCGCGAGCGATGGTGGGCACCGGCACGATCTCCTACTTGGGGTTTCACGGGGCGGAGCTGCTGCGCGCGGGATGGACGGAGGCGGTGCTCGATCCGGAGGTGGAGGAGTGGGCGCAGCGCATCCGCGAGTTTGGTCGCGAGGCCGACACCGCCGACTTGCGCCGGCGCCGCGTGCGTCTCGAGGACAAGGGGGCGATCGTGGCCTTCCATTGGCGTGGGGCTCCCGACGAGGATGCCGCGCAAGCCGCGATCGACGTGCTCGCGCAGAGGGCGCAGGCGACCGGCCTGCGAACCCATTGGGGACGCAAGGTGCTCGAGGTACGGCCCCCGGTGAGGATCGACAAGGGCGCCGGAATCGCGTCGTTCCTGGCCGGTGCCGACCTCGACGCAGTGCTCTACGCGGGCGACGACTCCACCGACTTGGACGCGTTCCGCGCGCTCGGAGAGCTCCAGGCAGAACGCGCCATCGTCCATGTGGTCCGGGTCGGCGTCAGCTCGGAGGAAGGCCCGCCGGCGATCGTCGATCAGGCCGACATCGTGGTGGACGGCACCGAGGGCGTGCTGCAGATGCTGAGCGCCCTGGTCGCCGGCTGACAAGCATGCGCTTCGCAGACTTCCTGCGGATGACCGTCTTGCTCAGCGCCGGTGCCGCGACCGCGCTCGCCGCTGTGACCATCGCGGGCGGGGCGGGCACGAGCGATGACCTAGTGGTGCCGGTGGCAGTGGGTTGGTGGGCGATTGCGGCACTGATCGGCATCTGGCTCGGCCGTCGCGCCGAGACCTCGCCTCCGATCGCGTCGCTGCTCGCGAGCGCACGCACGCAGGCGTCGTTGCCGGAGCTCAGCCCCGGACGCACGCTGCTCAACCGGCTCTGGCCGCTGCTGGCCGGGACCGTTGGCGCTGGCGCGCTGGCTTTCATCCTGCCGCAGGTGCCGGCGGTGGCGACCGGCTTCGCGGTCATCTGGGCGCTCGTGTGGCGACGTCAGGCTTCGGCTGTCACGGCGATCGAGGAGCGCGACGGAGCGCGCTTCTACATCCAGCGGACCTCACCGCTGACACCGATCAAGCTCGTACGCACTCCTGGATTTCGTTCCAACCTGCTGGAGCTGAGCGCGGCAAACGATCATTCCCGGCGCGTGCAGCCGCGGGCCTAGTATGTATCTCGGCGTGAGTCCGTACGCGTTCATCCCGAGCCCCCACGCGAACGGCTTTCAGATCGGGCCGTTCTTTCTGCACGTCTACGGGATCGCGTACGTGCTCGCCGTGCTGGGCGCGATCCTCGTCACGCGCTGGCGCTGGGAGGCTCACGGCGGCATGCGCGAGCTCGTCTATGAGGTCGCGATGTGGGGCTTCCCCGCCGGGCTCGTCGGGGGTCGCCTCTACTTCGACATCACCAGCTTCAACTTGATGCCAAAGCACTGGTGGGGCCCGTTCGCGGTCTGGCAGGGAGGGCTGGGGATCTGGGGCGGCATCGCGGGTGGGATGGTGGCCGGCCTGTGGGTACTGCACCGGCGCCTTTCCTCCCGAGCCGAGGTGCTGGCGTTCATGGACGCCGCCGCGCCGGGGATCCTTGTCGCCCAGGCGATCGGCCGGATCGGAAACTATTTCAACCAGGAGCTGTTCGGCGGTCCGACGACGCTGCCCTGGGGGCTCGAGATCGATCCCGCCAACCGGCCGGCGCACTACGCGCACTACGCGACCTTCCAGCCCTCGTTCCTCTACGAGATGATCTGGAACCTGTCGCTGGCCGGCGCGCTAGTGGTGCTAGGGCGTAAGCGTCAGATCCGGGCACCGGGGCTGTTCGCGCTCTACGTCGCCGGCTACTCGGGCTATCGGATCTTCGAAGAGCTGATTCGAGTCGACCCGGCGCATCACTTCTTGGGGCTGCGCTTGAACTTCTACGTCGCGTCTGTGCTGTGCCTCGCGGGCCTTACGTGGTTCGCCGGGATCCAGCGGGGATGGCATCCGCTCGCGCGCGTTCCTGGTCGGCGGACCCCGGCTGAGCGTCGCGCGTAGGGACAGCGCCAGGGCGCTGAGCCGCCCCCGGGTTCAGCTTCGCGCGTGAGGGCGGCGCAGGGCCGAGAGCTCCCTCCAGGGCTTGGTGTTCGCGACGTCGGCTGCGGTCAGCCATGCGCGCCGCGCGGTTGCGATCCCATATCGCGCCACCCCAAACCCCCCGATGCGGTGCGCATCGCAGTCGATCACGATCCCAACGCCCGCGGCTGCCGCGGCGCGCGCGTGCACTTCGTTGAGGTCACGGCGGTCGGGGCTCGCGTTGATCTCCAGCATCGTGCCGCTGCGCGCCGCCGCCTCGATCACCGCCTGGAGATCGAACGAGTAAGGCGCTCGCCGCTCGATCTTGCGTCCCGACAGGTGGCCGATGACGTCAACCAGAGGATGCTCGATCGCGCGCATGATCCGCTCGGTCATCGCATCCGGCGCCATGCGGAAGGACGAGTGCACCGACGCCACCACCCAGTCGAGCTCGGCGAGGAGATCGTCCTCGTAGTCGAGCGACCCGTCGGGCAGGATGTTGACCTCCGAGCCGGCGAGCAGCTCGACGCCCTGTACCGAGGCGGCTCGGATCCGCTCGATCTGCTCTCGCAGGCGCTCGGGCGAGACGTGCTCGCCAAAGCCGAAGCTGGCGGAGTGATCGGTGATCGCCAAGTACTCGTAGCCAGCAGCTCGCGCCGCCACCCCCATCTCCTCGATCGATGCGGCCCCGTCGGATGCGGTGGTGTGGCAGTGAAGATCGCCGCGCAGGTCGCCGCATTCGATAAGCGCCGGCAGCGTCCCGGCCGCGGCAGCTTCCAGCTCGCCGCGATTCTCGCGCAGCTCGGGCTCGATGTACTGCAGGCCGAGCAGCGCATAGACCTCCGCCTCGGTCGAGCATTTGTGCGTTTCACCGCTGGCGTCGTCGAGGACACCGTACTCGGAGACGTGTAGTCCCTTGCGCACAGCGGCGTCGCGGAGCGCCATGTTGTGCTCCTTGGAGCCGGTGAAGTGCTGGAGCAGGTTGCCGAACTGGTCGGGTGCGACGATCTTCAGGTCCACCTGCAGGCCGGTGTGCGTGCGCAGCCGGAGACCTGCCTCACCCGGAGTGCCCGCGGACTCCACCAACTCGAGCCTGGAAGCAGCGAGTGCGAGCGCGCCGGGATCGGTAGCGGTGGCGATCACGTCGAGGTCCTTGACGCTGTCGGTCATGCGTCGCGCCGAGCCCGCCAGCTCGACGCGCTGGGCGGCCGGGTGCTCGCAGAGCGCGGCGACGAGCTGCTCGCCGATCGCCAGGGCTCGGTCGAGCACGACGCGTACGCGGCGTTGGCCCGCCCCGGTTGCGTTCAGCGCAGTCAGGATGCTCTCCTCGGCCTTGGGCCCAAACCCCTTCAGCGACCGGACCCGGTGCCCTTGCGCCGCCGCGCGCAGCGACTGCAGCGAGTCGATGCCGAGCTCGTCGAACAGCCTGCGCGCGCGCTTGGGGCCTAGGCCCGGGAGGTGAGTCAGCTCGATCAGGCCCGAGGGAAACTTGGCGCGCAGCCTGACCGCGGCGGGAATCGCCCCTTCGTCGGCGAGCGCCAGCACCTTCTCCTGGATCGTCGCTCCGATTCCCGACAGCTCGGTGGCGCGTCCGGCGCGAGCAAGCGCGGAGATCGAAACCGGTGCCTCGCGGGCGGCCTTGGCCGCGCTGCGGTAGGCGACGATCCGGTGGATGATCGCCCCGTCGAGCTCGTACAGGTCGCCGAGCTCGTCGAGCGCGGCAGCGATCTCGGTGTTGGTCGGGTCGCTCACGCGAGGGTTGGCCGGTCGGTCATGCGGGCATCGTTGGCGGTCGGTCAGGCGAGGGCAGTTGGTCTGGTCGCTACGCGGGTAAGGTTTCCAGATAGCCTCTCCAACTGCGAGGCTTGATGAACTTTCGTTCATCTGTGGAACGATTCTTCATCACGCTGCCCGCACCGCCATGGACGAGCAGGCCCGACCAGTATTCGCGCTTGTGGCTCTGCCGCACGCCATGCGCTATACTTTGTGAAGTAACCCCGATGCAGGCAGCCCAAGGAGCCAACTGATGATAGGAACCGTCTCCGCAGTCACCGATGTCAACTTCCAGTCCGAGGTCATCGAGTCTGAAGTTCCTGTGCTGGTGGATTTCTGGGCGCCGTGGTGCGGGCCCTGCAGGATGGTCGCGCCGGTGGTGGAGGAGATCGCCAAGGAGCGCGCCGAGCAGTTGAAGGTTGTCAAGCTGAACATCGACGAGAACCAGGACACAGCCGTCGCGTTCAACGTGATGTCGATCCCGACGCTGATCCTGTTCCGCAACGGACAGCCGGCCAAGACTGTGATCGGCGCCTACCCGAAGCGCAAGCTCGAGGCCGAACTGGAGCCCGCGCTGGCGTAGCGGCACCCGTCAGAATTAGCCCGCACTGATTCTGACGCGCACCCTAGGGCTGAGACCCACCTCGTGGCGCGACGGGCCGACGGTGCACCCAGCGAACCGCAGCCGCCACGGGCGTTGACTGGAAGGCACGGGGGCGCACGAAAGAGTCGTGAGGCTCCATCCAGCCGGGTCACAACCCAACCGGTGCTAGGACGCAATGCGTCACAACTCGACAGTCGCGCGGTTCGGAAGGTCCACTGCCGCAGGAAGCGCGCATAACGACACGCACACGACAGTCGCTTCGGTGATGCCGTCGAGTGTCGAGCTCTGACGGCGTTGGCAAAGCGGCTGCACGCCGCTACGTGTCCAGCCGCGGCGCCCACCCTCAGCCGCGGCGCCGTTTACCGCACGCTTCGTCCGCATCCTCGAGTGCGCGGACGATCGGCCCACGATCCAATCAGGCAGCCGGGAAAAAGCACGAGAGACCGCGCGCGGCCGCGCGACGCAGTCGAGCCTGGGATCGTGTAGCGCGCGCCGCAGCGGGCTAACCCCTCGGGGGATCGCCTAACCAATGGTGAGCAATAACGCGCACTCTTGGAACACTGAACACGCCGCCGGCGAGAGCGTGAACCCCTACGCCAACATCACCCCCACCCGCAGCTCACACCCATCGACCCTACCCGGCTTGACACCCGCGAGCGGTTCGTAGCCGACCTGGACCGCCAGCGTCTCGCCCGCCACATATCCCTGGTGCGCGCGGGCGGCGTCCATAAGGACCTCGTCGCCGTCGAGGCTCAGCACGATCCGATCGCTGACCTGAAGCCCCGCGTCGCGCCGGGCGGCCTGCACCGCGTGGACGATCTCCCGGGCCCGGCCCTCGATTCGCAGTTCCTCGTCGAGCTCGAGCTCGAGCGCGACGGCGTGGGAGCCCTCGCGCTCGACCTGGTAGCCCGCGAGCGGCTTGATCGCAACGATCAGATCCTCCGCGGCCAGCCCGTGGTCGCCTCCGGCCACCGACACTCCGACACCACGACCGTCACGCAGCGCCGCCGCCGCGTGTGCGGGATCGAGGCCCGCCACCGCGGCCGCCAGGAGCGGCATCTGCCTGCCAAAGCGCGGACCGAGCGAGCGGTAGTTGGGCTTGACCTCGACCTCGCCGAGCTCGTCGGCTTTCGAGACGAAGCGCAGCTCGCGCACGTTGAGCTCCTCGCGCACCACCGCCCCCATACGTTCGATGCCGGCGCGCTCACGCCCGGTCGCGACCACGACGGCCGCCCGCAGCGGTTGGCGCACCTTGAGCTTGGCCTGCCCGCGGGCGGCGAGCCCGAGCGCGACGGTCTGGCGCGCGAGCTCCATGTCTGACTCCAGCTCCGGATCGCGCGCGCCCGCGCGGGGGAAGTCGCAAAGGTGGACGCTCGCCCGAGTGCCATCGAGGTTGTCGTAGATCTCGTCGGCGATGAACGGGCAGAAGGGCGCCAGCAGCTTGGCAACGGTCACCAGGCACTCCCACAAGGTCGCGAACGCGCTCGGAGAGCCGTTCCAGAACAGCCGCCGCGATCGCCGCACGTACCAGTTGGAGAGCTCGTCGACGAACGCACCCAGCGCCCGGCCCGCGGCGGTGGCGTCGAACTCGTCGAGCCGCTCGCCGACTACCTCGACGGTGGCCGCCAACCGCGAGAGCACCCAGCGGTCGAGCTCGCTCGCCGGCTCCCGCTCGCCCCCCAGCGCCGGCTCCCGCTCGGCCCCCAGCGCCGGCGCAGAATCGCGCCCCGGCCCCCCCTCGCCGGCCGCCTCGGCACAGACTGCCCGCCGCTCTATCCCGTTCGCATTCGCGTAGAGCACGAAGAACCCGTACGTGTTCCAGAGCTGCAACAGGAACTGCCTCACCGCCTCGCCGATCGCGTGCAGTGAGAAGCGGTAGCCGTCCCAGGGCTGCTTGGAGGTGAAGAAGTACCAGCGCAGCGCGTCCGCGCCGTAGGTGTCGATCACCTCCCAGGGCTCGACGGTGTTGCCAAGCGACTTTGACATCTTGCGCCCGCGCTCGTCGAGGATCAACCCCAGGCAGACGACGTTGCGGTAGGAGGAGCGATCGAACAGCAGCGTCGAGACCGCGAGCAGCGAGTAGAACCACCCGCGCGTCTGGTCGAGCGCCTCGCAGATGAAGTCGGCCGGAAAGCGCTCCTGGAAGCGCTCGCTGCCGGCGTGCGGGGAGCCGTATTGGGCGAAGGGCATCGAGCCGGAGTCGAACCACACGTCGATCACCTCGGGCACGCGACGCATCACCTCGCCGCAGCCGGCGCAGGGAAATTCGATCTCGTCGACGAACGGGCGGTGTGGATCGGCCAGCGTCGCTCCTGAGTAGTCGCGAAGCTCCGCGAGCGAACCGATGACGCGTAAGTGGCCCTGGCCGCAGCGCCACACCGGCAGCGGCGTACCCCAGTAGCGCTCGCGCGAGAGCGCCCAGTCGACGTTGCCCTCCAGCCAGTTGCCAAAGCGCCCGTGCTTGACGTGCTCGGGGTTCCAGCCGATCGTCTCGTTGGCCCCCAGCATCCGCTCTCTCACCGCGCTGGTGGCGATGTACCACGAAGGCTTGGCGTAGTAGAGCAGCGGCGTGCCGCAGCGCCAGCAGTGGGGGTAGGCGTGCTCGTAAGGCTCGGAGCGCAGCAGGCGCCCGCGCGCCTCGAGGTCCTCGATCAGATCGGCGGTCACGCCGGCGTCCTTGACGAAGCGGCCCTCGTAAAAGCGTCCGTCATGGTCACGCAGGCGGTGGTCGAATGTGCCGTCCGGCTTGACGGGGTTGTAGACCTCGTGCGGTTTGGCCGAGTCAAATAGGCCAGCGTCCGCGGCCGCATCGAAATCGTCCTCGCCAAAGGCCGGGGCGAGGTGCACGAGGCCCGTCCCCTCCTCGGCGGTGACGAAGTCCCCGGCGATGATCGGGAATCCGCCCTGCTGACGATCGCTCAGGTTGAGGATTGGTCCTTCGTAGTGTCGGCCGATCAGCTCGCTGCCAGGGAACCGGCCGACGATCTCCGCCTGCTCGCCGAGGACGCGCTGCACGCGAGCCGCGGCCAGAATCAGCGTCTCGCCCCCGTGGCGCGCTCGCACGTACTCGATGCCTGGCGCCACAGCGACCGCCACATTCCCGGGCAGGGTCCACGGCGTCGTCGTCCAGATCAGAAGCCCGTCGCCCTCCCGCACCGAGCCGTTCGGAGCGCCCGCGGGCTCGGTCCCTGCCGGGCCGAGCATCGGGAGGCGGACGTACACCGACTCGTCGATCACGTCCTGGTAGACGCCGGGCTGCCCGAGCTCGTGACTGGAGAGCGCCGTCCCGCAGCGCGGGCAGTACGGGACGACCTTCAGCTTCTCGTACAGGCGTCCCTGCTCGTGGATCGTCTTCAGCGCCCACCACACCGACTCCACGTACCCGGGGTCGAGGGTCCGGTAGGCGTCATCGGTATCGATCCAGAACCCGATCCGCTCTGTCAGCGCCTTCCAGTCCTCGACGTGGCTGAGCACCTTCTCGCGGCAGCGCGCGTTGAACTCCGCGATCCCGAAGCGCTCGATGTCCTCCTTGGAGGTGAAGCCGAGCTCCTCCTCGACGGCCAGCTCGACCGGCAGTCCGTGGCAGTCCCAGCCCCCCTTGCGCTCGACGTAGAACCCGCGCATCGTCTTGTAACGCGGGAAGATGTCCTTGAAGACGCGCGCCAGGACGTGATGGGCGGCGGGTGGTCCGTTGGCCGTCGGCGGACCCTCGTAGAACCCCCATGGCGGCGCGCCGGCACGAGCACGGATCGACTCTGCGAACACGTCTCGCTGCCGCCAGCGCTCGAGCACGCGTCGCTCGAGCTCGGGAAGGGAGGCGCGGGGGTCGACGGGGCGATGGACGGGCTGGTCGGGCGGCATGGGCGGCATGGGCGCCGGCATGGGCGGGATCGGCGGGATCGGCGGCATGGGCGGGAGAGTCTAAGAGCCAACCCGCGCCGGCCCTGCAGGGCCGGGGGCGAGAGTGCGAGCATCCACGGCGATGCGGCTGCGGCTCTATCACCACCACGACGGCGCGCGCGTCGCCTACCGCGAGCTGGGGACCGGTCCCGCGATCGTGCTACTGCACTCGCTGGGGCTCTCTCATCGGGAGTGGGAGCCGATCGTCGCGGCGCTCTCGGGGCGCTTTCGCGTGATCCTGCCTGACCTCCCGCTGCACGGCGATTCCGAGGACCGCCCGCGCCACCCGTATACCCCTGATTGGCTCGCGGAGGTGATGGCCGGCTTCTGCCGCGAGGTGGCCGGACCGCGCCCGCTGGTGGCAGGTCACGACCTCGGAGCGGAGATCGCCCTGCTGGCGGTGAGCACCGGCCGGCTCGAGCCCGCGCGGCTCGTCCTGATGCCTAATCGCTTGCACCGTCGCGACCAGCACGCCGGCAAGCGCACAGCGTGGCGCGCGGCCTGCCGGGCAGCGGCGCTACCCGGGTTCGATCGGCTGCTCGCCCGCGCCGCGACGGTGGTGTTTCGCCCGTCCGTGGGTGAGCGCCTGTCCGTCCAGCGCAATCCCGCGACCCGGGATCTGCTCCGGCACTCCTTCGCGGACGTCGGAGGCAACGGCAACCGCGCCCGAGCGTGGGCGAAGTTCGCCCGCCGGCGGCCGGTAGAGCCCCAGCGCCAGCTCCTCGACGCCTACCCGCGGTTCGATTTCCCGGTCCTGCTGCTGTGGGCCGAGGAAGACCCGGCGCACCCGCTCCTGGGTCCGCGCGAAGCGCTCGATCTGCTCCCCGACGCCCAACTGCGGACGCTCGCGGGCACCGGGTTCCTGATCGCCTACGACGATCCCGTGGCGGTGGCGCGCGAGCTGATCGCGTTCTGCGGTTGAGCAGGTCGCGGCGAAAGGGGCCGGCGCGGAGCGGCTGGGGCCGGGGCCGGCGCGGAGCGGTGGGTCTCGGCCAGGGCGGGGCGTGGGGTAGCGTTTGCGTCAATGCAGCGAATGCGGAGCAACGGCGAAAGGACAGGCATGGGCAAGCAGGAGTCAGAGCAGCTCTGGGGTGCGGAGACCACCAAGGCGGTGGAGAACTTCCCCGTCTCCGGCGAGCGCGTCCCGGTGACGGTGCTCCGCTGGCTGGGGGCGATCAAGGGGGCGGCGGCGCACGTCAACCACGAGCTGGGCCTGCTCGACTCAGAGCTCGCGGAGCGGATCGCCGCCGGGGCTGAGCGGGTGGCGGCCGGAGAGCTCGACGACCAGTTCCCGATCGACGTCTTCCAGACCGGCTCGGGCACCTCGTCCAACACCAACGCCAACGAGGTGATCGCGAGCGTCGCCGGCGAGGGCGTGCATCCCAATGACCACGTTAATATGGGCCAGTCCTCCAACGACGTGTTTCCCTCGGCGGTCCATCTCGCGGCGCTGAACGAGACGACCAACGAGCTGGTGCCCGCGCTGCAGGGCCTGGAGCGCTCGCTGAGCACAAAGGCGACGGAGCTTCACGAGATCGTCAAAGCGGGGCGCACGCACCTGATGGACGCCGTACCGGTCACCCTCGGCCAGGAGTTCTCCGGCTACGCCGCGCAGATCCGGCTCGGGCGCCGGCGGATCGCGGGCGCGCTCGTACAGGTCGCGCAGATCCCGCTCGGGGGCACGGCGACCGGGACCGGCCTGAACACGCACCCGGAGTTCGCCGGCCGGGTGCGAGCCCGCCTGGCCGCGGCCAGCGGGCTTCAGATCGGCGCCCCGGAGGACCCCTTCGAGGCGCAGGGCAATCGCGACGCGCTGGTAGAGCTCTCGGGCGCGCTGAAGGTGCTCGCGGTATCGCTCACAAAGATCGCAAACGACCTGGCTTTGATGGGGTCAGGACCGCGGGCCGGGATCGGCGAGCTGCTCCTGCCAGAGCTGCAGAAGGGCTCCTCGATCATGCCCGGCAAAGTCAATCCCGTGATTCCCGAGGTCGTGCTCCAGGTCAGCGCGCAGGTGATCGGCAACGACACCGCGATCACGATCGCCGGCTCGCAGGGCAACTTCGAGCTCAACGTCCGCGTGCCGCTGATCGCGCGCAACCTCCTGCAGTCGATCCGCCTGCTCTCGAGCACCGCGCGCATCTTCGCGGAGAAGTGCGTCGAGGGCATCGAGGCCAACGCCGATGGCTGCCGGCACTCCGCCGAGTCTACGCTCGCAACCGCGACGGCTCTGAACCCCTACATCGGTTACGACAAGGCCGCCGAGATCGTCAAGGAGGCGGCCAGCTCAGGCCGGATGCTGCACGAGGTGGCGGCAGAGATGGGGGTTGAGGAGGAGGTTTACGAGCAGGCGATGGACCTGCGCAAGATGGCGCGGGGGAACTTGTAGCGCATGCCCCGGGAACGAGCTGCCAGTAATCCGCGCCCCTGAGCGATCGGGCCCCTCCGCCACATGACCGCTCCGCTGCTCGTCGTCGACGGGCCGTTCGTGCTCTACCGCTCGTTCTTCGCGCTCCCGGAGTCGATCGTGGGAATCGACGATCATCCCGTGGGCGCGCTGCTGGGGGCCACCAACCTGCTGCTGCGGATCGCCGCCGATCGCGAGCCGCGAGCGGTTGTGATCTGCTTCGGTGCCGAGGCGGCGGACTATCGCGTCGCGCTCTACGCGCCTTATCACGCTCAGCGCCCTCCTGTGCCGGCGGCGCTCGCGTGGCAGCTCGAGCACGCGCCCGGCTACTTCTCGGCCTTCGGCTGGAGCTCTGAGACCGAACCCGCGCTCGAGGCCGACGACCTGCTCGGCTCGCTTGCCTGCGTCGAAGCGCGCGTGGGCGGTGAGACGCTGATCTTGACCGGCGACCGCGACATGTACCAGTGCGCCGGCGAGCGCGTCAAGGTGCTGTACCTGAAGATGGGCGCGAGCGGCGTGCAAGAGGTCGATCCAGCCGAGGTCGAGCGTCGCTACGGGGTGCCCCCGGCGCTTGTGCCCGATTTCATCGCGCTGCGCGGCGACCCCTCGGATGGGCTCCCCGGTGCCCCCGGGATCGGAGCGAAGACCGCGGCTGACCTGCTTGCCCGCCACGGCTCGCTGGAGGCCGCGATCGCCGGCGCGGCGGGGGAGCGCCCGCGGGTCGCGGCGGCGCTCGTGGACTGCGCGCGGCAGTTGCTCGCGTTCCGGGAGATCGCGAAGCTGCGCATGGTCGATCTAGAGCGCCCGCTCGACGCGCCCACCCGCCTCAGAGACGGCGCCGGCGCGGCGCGGCGCTACGGCATCAAGCGGCTCGCCGAGCGCCTGCAGCGCGCCGAAGCACTCAGCGACCTCTAGCCTATCCGGGGTGCGACGCAGAATCGCGATCCCCGCGCTCTGCAGCCTCGCGCTGCTGGCACTCGTGGGGTGGTTGGCCGTGAGCGTGGGGGCCCGCAGCCCGGGGCGCGGGCGCGCAAGCGCATCCGATCACCGCACCACCACGGGCGCAGCGGGCGCCACCGGCACCTCGGGGGCAGCGGGTATCGCCGGTTCGCCGCCGGCCAGCGCGCCACCGGCTGGCTCTCAGCCGCCGGCAGCGGTAGCGCTGAAGAGCGGATGGCGGTATCTCGCGGATCCCCGCAACGTCGGTCTGCGCCGCGGTTGGGGACAAGGCGCCCCGGGGTTGCACTGGAGCCCCGTCACGATGCCCAACGACTTCAACCCCAACTACTCACCCGGCGCACGCGCAGGCATGGTGGGATGGTACGAGTTGCGCTTCACGGGACCGCTGACGCCGGCGCAGCGCTCGTGGGCGGTCCACTTCGACGAGGTACGCAGGAACGCCGTGGCGTGGCTCAACGGCCGCAAGCTCGGGACCAACTGGAACCCGTTCGCCCCGTTCAGCCTGCCGGCCAGCGGACTGCGCCCCGGCGCGCCGAACCTGCTCGTGGTGCGGGTGGACGACTTCTTCGGGCCTGACTCGTTTCCGGAGGACTGGTGGAACTGGGGCGGGATCGAAGGGCCGGTTACGCTCGAGCCCGTCGGCCGCCTCACGCTCGCGGATCTGGGAGTGATGCCGGAGCTCGGCTGCCATTACACCTGCGGCGATCTCTTGGTCCAGGGCACGCTTCACAATGGCTCGCTGGGCACGCTCCACCCCACGGTGGTGCTCAACGTCACCTCTCCGAGCGGCAGCGAGCGCACCTGGCGCCACAGCGAGCCGGCGCTGCCGGCGGGCGCATCGGAAGGCGTCGCACTCCGCGTCCCAGTCCACGGACCGCTCGCCCTGTGGTCGCCGCAGAGCCCCGCCCTGTACGGGGTGCAGGTGCAGACGGTCGCGGGGCAGCGCGTCGAGCAGGACGACGAGCTGAAGGCCGGGATGCGCAGCGTATCTGTACGCCACGGCATCCTCTACCTGAACGGGCACCGCCTCTGGCTGCACGGCGCGGCGATCCACGAGGACATGCCCGGCCGTGGTCCCGCGCTGACCGGCGGGGACATCAACACGATCGTCTCCGAGCTGCGGTCGGTGGGAGCGAACATAACCCGGGCCCACTACCTCCTGGCACCGCGCTTGCTCGACGCGCTCGACGCCGCCGGCATCATGGTCTGGCAGCAGCCACCGGTCGACCACGCCGACCCGGTGCTCAGGACCCGCGCCGGGCGTGCACAAGCGCTCGAGATGCTGAGGGCGACGATCCTCGGGGGGCGCAGTCATCCGTCTGTGATCGTCGACTCCGTGGGCAATGAGCTCTCGCCTACTCCTGACACCACACCTGGCACGCGCTCCTACCTGGAGCAGGCAATCCCGGTCGCGCGGAGCCTCGACCCCGCCGCGCTCGTCGGCCTGGACACCTACCCCTACACCCATTACCCCGCACAGCGCATCTACTCCAAGCTCGACGTGATCGGGATCTCTGACTACTTCGGCTGGTATAAGGGGGCGCCGAGGCACTCGATCGCCGACTTCAGCGGCCTCGCGCCGTTCCTGCGCGAGTCCCACGCACGCTATCCCGATCAGGCATTGGCGGTCTCGGAGTTCGGCGCGGAGGGCGTCTACCAAGGGTCCCCGGCGGTCAAGGGAGCGTACGCGTTCCAGAGCGCCTACCTGACCAGGACGTTCGGCGTCCTCGACCGGCTCCCATTCATGAACGGCGCGATCTGGTGGACGCTGCGCGAGTTCGTAATCGGCCCGGGTTGGACCGGCGGCGCCGTGCTGCCCCGGGGCTATGCGTTCGACGGGCTGCACCACAAGGGCCTGATCGCCTACGACGGAACCGAGAAGCCCGCCTTTGCACTCGCCGCCCAGCTCTTCGCCCGGCTGCCCGCCTTCGCGCGCTGAGGCTCGCCGGCGCCCTGAAACCACGCGCGCTGGGGGCCCGCAGGCCCCCAGCGCGAACATCACGGCGTGAACTTGACGGTTATCACGTCGCCGTCGGCGACCGCGTAGTCGCGGCCTTCGATGCGCAGCGTCCCGCGATCGCGGGCGCCGGCGTAACCGCCGGCATCGACCAGCTCGTGCCACGGTACGACCTCGGCGCGCACGAAGCCTCGCTGTATGTCACTGTGGATCAGGCCGGCCGCGTGCCACACCGACAGTCCGCGGCGCAGGTGCCAGGACTGGGCAGGCTTGTCCTCACCGGCGGTAAAGAACGCCACCAGCTCCAGCAGCGAGAACGCCGCGCGGATGACCGCCTGCAGCCCCGACTCGACGAGTCCGAGGTCGGTCCGCATCGCGGCGGCGTCGTCGTCGTCGAGCTCGGAGAGCTCTGCCTGTAGCCGCGCCGAGACGGCGACCGCGGCTGCGCCGTGAGCGCGTGCGTGCTCTTTCACCGCGACCGGGACCTCGTCGCTGCCCTCTTCGACGTTGGCGACGAACAGAACCGGCTTGGCGCTCAGTGGCTGCAGGGCCGCGAGCGCGCCGGCCGCGCCGGCCGGTAGTGGGACACTGCGGGCAGGCCGGCCAGCTCCGAGCGCCTCGACCAGCTCCGCCAGCCACCGCGCCTGCACGATGGCCTCCCGGTCACCGCCCTTGGCCGTCTTCGAGACGCGCTCCAGTCGCCGCTCAGCCTGCTCGAGGTCGGCGTAGATCAGCTCGGTCTCGATCGTGTCGATGTCGGCGATGGGGTCAACGCGTCCCTCCGGATGAACGACGTTCGGATCCTGATGAGAGCGAACCACGTGCACGATCGCGTCGGTCTCCCGGATGTTGGCGAGAAAGCGGTTGCCCAGGCCCTCGCCCCTGTGCGCGCCCGCGACCAGGCCGGCGATGTCGTGGAAGGAGATCGTGTCGGGTACGAGCTTGGATGCGTGGACCGTCGCGGCGACCGCGCTGAGTCGCTCGTCTGCGACCGGCACGACGGCAATGTTGGGCTCGATCGTCGTGAAGGGGTAGTTCGCTGCGTCTGCGGCCACCCCCGTCAGCGCCGTGAAGAGCGAGGACTTGCCGGCGTTAGGCATGCCCACGATCCCGACCCTCACGACATCACCGCCGGACCGCGGACGCGGCGCGCGAGGTTCATGGCGTCATCGCCAGCCCGCGAGTGCAGCGCGAGGTCGCTGGCCAGAGCTCCGCCACGAGCGTGCCGAGCAGGGCGCCCGCGAGGACGTCGCCGGGGTAGTGGACGCCTAGATAGGGCCGGCTGAGCGCGAGTGCCGCCGCCGCCAGGTACAGGCCGCCGGCTGGGACGAGGCCGCGGTAGGAACGCGCGGCGGCAAAGGAAGTGGTCGCGTGGGCGCTCGGGAACGAGAGTCCTGAGACGGTGCCCGTCAGCGGCGGGAGGCCTTCGAGCACCGG
>JALYUQ010000018.1 GCA_030853685.1 Actinomycetota bacterium
ACAGAAGCCCCGGACGTCGTGAGCTCCGCAGGGCGCTGTCACTGGTAGCGTGAACGGGACGGAGGCCCCCTCTCGCCAGGGGGCTTCCGTGACTTGTGCGTGACACCATGGGATCATGCCTTCTTACTTGCAGTGCGCTGGTCGGGGATCGGCCGCGCGTCTGACGGAGTGGCCCGGGACCATGTCCATCGCTTGGTCGACGACGTGCCGACTGCTCTCGACGGATGAGCCATTGTGACACCGCGTAAGGCGCGGTCTGAGGCGGAGGTCGGCCTGGATCGGGTTGTGGAGCAGCTTGCGGCGGGCGAGCTGCGCGAGGTCTTGGTGTGGGCGGCTGAGTGGCACGAGGATGTTGAGCGGCGGGTGCGGTTGACCGCGGCGCGCTCGAGCGGCGATCTGCGGGCGCTGCGTGCCGAGGTCGATCGCGGGCTGCGGACGCGCCGTTTCCTGGGCTACCGGGAGAGCGTGGAGTGGGCGCGCGCGGCGCGACCGGTGGTGACCGAGCTCGACGCGGCGGTACGCGCCGGCCCGTCCCGGGAGCTGGTGGAGCTGCTCGAGCGCGGGATCGCGCATGTGGTGAAGGTGATCCAGACGAAAGCGGACGACTCGTCGGAGATGGTCGGCGATCCCGCGCGGGATCTGCTGAACGTCCACCCGACGGCGTGCGGCCGGCGTTGCCGATGAAGCTGGCGGTGGATGATCCGGTTTCGCTTCGTCGATCAGGACTTCTTCGAGGCCGATCCGGCGCGCTACCGCGCCGCTTTGGGCGAGGTCGGGCTGGCGGAGTTCCGCTCGTTGCTGGCCGCGCGGGCGATCAGGACGGGTTCGCTGCGAGGTACGTGCGTGAGCGGCTCGCCGCGCTCGACGGTGACAGCGGCGCGATCGTCGCTCTGCTCGGAGGCGATCTCTCGCGATCGCATCAGTTCATCCGGGTTGCCGAGGCGATGGTCGAGCTCGGCCGTGACGAGGAAGCGGTCACGTGGGCGCGGCGAGGGATCGAGCAGACCGCGGGCTGGCAGACCGATCAGCTGTATGACCTCGCCTGCGCGGCATACGCGCGACGCGGAGAGCGGGCCGAGGCGCTCGCGCTGCGTCGCGCGCGACACGAGCGGACGCCGACGAGCACCAGCTATCGGCAGCTTCGTACCGCGGCTGAGGCCATCCACGCCTGGCCGATGGAGAGCGAAGCGGCGCGTCGCGTACTGCGGGACCGCAACCCACCCGGGCTGGTCGACGCGCTGCTCGACGACAGCGAGGCCGAGCTCGCGTGGCAGGCCGCGCCGCCCGGTTGAACCCCCAAGGCCCGCGCGCGGGCGAGTCCTCCGTCCCGATCGAACGGCCGTTCCGAGCTCGACCGCCGCGAAAGTGAGAAACGTGAAACCTCACAACCGGCACGCGGCGAGGTTATTCGGTATCCCGGCAGGCAGGTCGAGGGTGAGGGGCGATCGCGGACGAGTCGTCCGCGGGAGCGACGACGCCGCGGGCGGCTCGATGGGCGTCGTCCCCGAGCGCTCGTTGAGATTCCGGCCATTAAGGTGCTCAAAGCACTCATCCACGACGCCGATACACGCGGAGTTTCTCGAACTCCATTGTGCGCGAGCTTGCAATGCAGTTAGCTCAGTCTCGACGGAACGTGAGCCGTAGGTCCCCGGCGACGGCGTCGGCGAGCTTCTCGGGGACATTGGCCCGCTCGGCGTAGGCCGGCCACTGTGAGACGACGTCGGTCGCCTCGCGCAGGATGGCCTGCGCCCGTCTCCGAGGGAGCTTGGCAGTCTTCCCGGCCGCGATGAAATCCTCGACGCTGAAGTCGTCGCGTTTGCCATTGACGCTCATCTGATGACGTGCGGTCCAGTCGCCGCTGGGCGCGTAGGCGTGTGTGACATCGTAGGCCGGGGAGAGACTGAACCGGCCGCCTCGGTCCATGATGAAGCTGACGTTCTTAGTGTGGTCGTCTTGGTTGCGAGCCACCACGTTGAAGACCATCCGCCGGTATTGCTGCTCGAACTCCTCGGCGGTCAGCCCGAGCCGACTCATCACGCCGAACGCCTCCTCGTACGAGTGCACGGCGGCCTGCCTGTAGTCCAAGTGCGCGATCGCGGCGAGCGTCTGCACGTGCTTGCGCTTGCCGTACTCGTCGCGGTCAAACCGGCGGGTCATGAAGTGCCGGCGGCCGCCTTCGGGGAACAGGCGGCATTCGGTCATCCCGATGCCGAAGTCGCCGGCCATCAGCCAGTAGGCGTACTCAATGGTCCCGTACCCCTGCGGGTCGGCGAGCGCCTCGCGGTCGCGATTCTCGGCGACGCCATCGAGCTTCAGGAGCCAGTGCTCGAAACCGGGGCCGAGGTTGAGCTGTCCGGAGCGGACCTCGCCCGTGTCGGGGTTGTAGGCGATGAGCGCCTTCGCGCGAGCGCCGCCGGCACTGGTGCCGACCCGCAGGATGTCGCGCATCGCCTGGCGGCGGCTGGCCTTTTCGAAGTTAGCGACGAACTTCTCGCGGTCGGCGAGCGCTTCTGAGGCGAGCTCAACGAGGGCGGCGACGTCGAGCTGGTGGTCCTCTTCGGCATCCGGACCCTCGACGGGCTCGTACTCGAGCGCGCCCATCCCGCGCTTGCCCACGTAACAGAGCCGTTCGACGGGGGTGAAGCTGCCCGGGGTGCGGCCTTGGGAGGCCAGCCAGGCGTTGATGAGCGCCTCTCCGTACTTGTCGGGGAGGGAGTCGGCGAGCAGGCCGGGGAGGCCGTGGAAACTGTCAGCGCTCAGCCCAGGGAACGAGTACTCGGCGCGGCGCAACGCCATCGTCAGCGGCGCAACCTCGATATGGCTCTCAACGAATCCGGGGGAGTATTGGAATCGAGCCGCGCCGCCGTCCTCGTCAGAGGTGACCGCCCCAATGCGGGTGCCCCACAGATTGACCGCGGCCGTCGTCACTGCTCATCCCCCCAGCCGGTCCAGCCACCGGTGTCGCGCTCCTGGCGGTGGATTTCGAAACCGCGGGCGCGGCGCCGCGGCCGTCCCTGGGTCTCCAAGAGCTCGATGGGGCCTGGTCGGGCGGCGGGGACGGCCGTTTCGAGGTTCTCGAGCAGGCCTAGCGCGCGTAGCAGCCGCAGCAGCGTGGTGAGGGTTACCGATTCGCCGCCTTCAAGCCGCTGCAAGGCGGTGCGGTCAACACCGGCCTCTCGGGCCAACTCGGTCTGGGTAAGGTCCCGCTCGAGTCGCTGGCGGGCGATTCGGCGGCCGAGCTCGTGCAGCGCGGTTGCATCGGTGAGCTCATTTCGAAATCTCATGTCTAACGCTGCCTTTTCGAGGCGTTATCTGCATGTTTGGTGATTAGAGCTGTCTTTTCGCCGCTTAAGCGTAACACATCATAATGCTGCGAAATGACCGCCATAAGTCCGTCTAGCGGCATAGGTGATGTTATTTCGCAGCTTAAGTCATGCGAAGCCGTTTGCGTGGCGGCGCGCCGACAGCGGCGCAGACTGTCCGGTTCCCGCAACATCGGCGACCTACTTCGGGTCGTGCCGACCAGGATCGTCATCATGACCCCGCCGATCAGGCCCAACGTAGCCGTTGTCGGCGCTTACGAGTTCGGCTGAACGACGAGCGGTCAGTTCTCATGCAACGCCCGGGATACTTGGCGTCATGAGTACGAGTGCTGGCTTCGATCTTGGTGAGGTGCGGGTCGGCAGGGCGCGCGGCCGGTACTTCCGGGAGAACTTTGCGCAGGGTGGCGTCGATCTGGTGCAGATCATCCCGGAGCTGGTGACGAACTCCGATGCGGCGATCACGGCGTCGGGCCGGGAGCGTGGTCGGATTGTGCTGGCGTTCGGCGACCCCAATCCCGCGTTCCTTGAGAGTTGGCGGGAACGTCTGCGGCCGTTGCGCTCCCCGGCGCTGGTCAGCTGGAGGCACGAGCTGCGCTGTAGCGATGACGGGGAGGGGGTCCACGCTGATCTGGTCGATGAGCGCCTTGGCGCGCTTGGAGTCGCGCCGCCGCGCAATGGTCAGCGCGGCCTGTTCGGCCGTGGGTTGCGGGATGTGTGGCTGGCGCAGGGCGCGGGCCGGATCGAGGGGATCCGCGAAGGGCGGCTGGTCGAGTCGTGGTTCTTCCCGGCGCCGGGCGATGACCCGTACGCGTTCGTGCACGTCCAGGACCGCGCCGCTGGGCACAAGGATCTCCGGGCACTTGGGGTGACGGAGTCCGGGACCCGGGTGACGGTCCCGCTCGCCGATCCGCGGCTGCCGGCGGCGGGGCGGTTGCGGGCGCTGGTCTCGCAGCTGGTGCAGCTGCGTCCGGTCATCGAGGACCCCTGCCGGGAGCTGTATCTCGACCTGCCTGGCGCGCCACTGGAGCTCGTGTCCTACCCGGCCCCCGAGCCAGATCCGGAGCGGCCGGTGCTGTTCGATGATGAGATCGACGTCACGCCCGGGGTCACCGCCCGAATCACCGTCAGGCGTGCTGGTGAGGCATTGACCGTCGGGTTCTCGCGCGCAACCCGTCGCGGCGGGCTGACGATCCGCTCCGGCCGCGCCGCGCACGAGACCACGCTGGCGCGGTGCGAGGGCCGAGCGGGCGCTCGGCATCTCTATGGGGAGGTGGTGTGTGAGCAGATCGAGGCCTTGCAGCGCCGCGCATTGAATGCGCCGCGACCCGAGCTGGTGGTCAAGGTTGACCGCTCGGGCCTGAACGAGCACCACCCGCTCGTGCAGAAGCTCTACGCAGTGATCGACCGGGTCCTGAAGCCGATCGTGGCCGACGAGGAACGTCGCGCCAGTGTTCACCTGATCGGGACGGCCCGCGCGATCACCGCTCGCGACCAGGTCGGCCTGCGCGCGCTGAACGACGCGCTCAAGGCCGCGTTCGACCATCCCGGCAGCAGCGGCCGTGAGCCCGGCAGCGCGCCCGCGAGCGCCGCGCCAGACGAACACAGCAGCGAGACCGTCGAGCCCGATGATTCAGAAGAGACCAACGAGCGCGAAGCGGCCGAGCCGCCTGCGTCCCCAGTGGTCGCGGCATTGTTCTTCAAGCAGTCCCCGATCCGGATGCACCCCGGTGAGCAGCGCACAATCACGATCCACGCCAACCCTGACCAGGTGCCCGCCGGGGCCCAGCTCCAGGTCGACGCCGACCCCGGCCTCTCGCTCTCCCTGCGCAGCACCGAGTTCTCCGAGCCCGGAGCGCGCGGGCTCTCCGCGATCGCCGGGAGCATTCGCGCGAAGGTGACAGTCGAACCGGGCTCCCGTCTCATCGTCACGACGACCGCTGGCGAGCACCAGGCACAGCTGGAGGTGGTGATCGTCCGCCACCGCGCATCAGGGTGGGTGATGGGAGATCGCCCGCAAGGATGAGAACCAGCTGATCGAGGCCGAGTTCGACCCCGAGACCGGAATCGTCACTGTCTATGAGGGCCGCCGGGAGTTCCGGGAACTCGAGCGTGCTGCCCGCCGCGGTGGGTTCTCAAAGAAGCGGGTCGCGGAATATGTGCCCTACCGGATGCTCGAGGTTGAAGCGGCCGCGAACGCCGTCTACGCCTGGGCCGCGCACCAGATCCTCGCGCGCAGGCTCCCCGAAGAGCGCCCTACCGACCCGGTCGAGTACGCCGCCGCCGTCCAGCACGAGCACCAGGCGCTGCGCCATCGCGCGCATCACAAGCTCATGCAGGCGTTCCACGAACCCGAGATCTACGACGGCACCGTCACCATCAAACGGCCCCGGCGAGCCGGCAGCCAACTGCAGCTCGTCGACCACGAGACCTAGCCGCGATTTGCGGCGTGGCGAGTGGACCTGCGGGGGCTCGCCGCGCGGCGTGTCCTCTACTGGGTTCCGGCCCGCCCGCGTAGTCCCGCGCTGAGCTCGCGTTTCATGTCGTCGATGAGCGCGAACAGTCCAACGCTTTCCCACATTCGGTTGCGTTTACCGACGGTCACCTGTTCGAGTACGCCGCTGTCGGTGAGGTTGTTGAGCGCTTGCCGGGCGGCGACCCCGCTGCGGCCCGTGAAAGCGGCCACCGAGCCTGCGTCGAGTATCGGATACACGGGGAGCATGTCGATGATGGCGACGGCGGCCGAGTCGCGCCGGGGGTGCCCTGACGCTTCGCCAGCGATCTTGGAGACCAGACACCTGGCCGGCAGCCCGGTTGACGCCAGCGCCGCCGCTTCGCACGCTGTGGCGAGCTCGACGATCCACTGGCGGTAGCCGTCGATCTCAAAGCGCCAGGTCGTCAGCGCGGCGATGTACGCGTCGCGGTCGCGCGAGGATCGCGCCGATCAGGGAGCGGCCGACGCGCCCGTTGCCCTCAGCGAACGGGTGGATCGTCTCGAACTGGGCGTCACCGCGGCCGCCTGGATCATCGGTGCGATGTCATCGCGGTTGGCGTAGGCGCATAGGTCCTGCAGCAGCTCTGGAACCTCGCGCGCGGGTGGAGGAATGAAGTCAACTCAGACGGGCGTGTAGGAATCGCGGCCGATCCCGTTCTGGCCGTCCTGACTGCCCGGCGTGGGCGGAGAGATGGCGATCGGCGGTCTCGAGCCTCTGCGGTGGATCTCACAGATCACATCAAGCGAGAAGGGATCGCTGCTCGACGCGGTCCAGTCGTACACCCAGCGAACGGCTTCGATGTTCGCCAGCACGAGTTGTGCACCGGGCTTGTGCTGGTTTGCCGGCACCTGCTTTGGCGAGGGCCCGGTGTCCCGGCACATCGATGCTCTCGATCTGGCTCGAGGCGATCGCCTCAGAGCGCAGCAGCTGCTGGGCGATGGTGTTGACGCCCACAGTGTCGGCGTGCGGCTGGGCGTCGCGGACGGCGTCCTGCGCATCGATCACAGCCTGCACGGCCTCGGCGTCGAGCGAGAACGATCGTTCGGCCAGCCCGGCCGGCACGTACGCTCTGATCCGCGCAGCGCGACGTGCCCGCTTCGGGACATCCGCGAGCGCGAGCGTCGAGGGCTCCCGACGGCTCGGCTGCGCTGACCTGATGGTCCGCGCGATCGAGAGTCCGGCCCCCACATCAAGGCAGGATCGGGACGGTCAGGCACAAGCCGCAGGCTTGACGACGTCGGGCTCCTCACGGATGACTGCCCGTCGGAGACCGCAGAGCTACGCCGAGTTTTCAGGTGGCCGCTATGCGCCCGTCGGTGTCCGCGGCGTTGTCGTTGTTGCCGACGGTCGGGATGGACTGCGGATAATCATCCGCGTCGCCGTCCTTAATCGAGGCGGTCGACAAGCTGGCGAGGAGTGAGGATCTCGATCTCGAGTGAGTCGGGATCGATTGCGAGGAGGTGCTCGTCACCGGTGACGAGCGCGTTGGCACGATGAGCGGTCGCGAGCGCCACGAGGTAGTCGTCGTCGGGATCGTGGCAGACAGCCGGGTAGGGAGGTGGCGGGTCGGTGAGCAGGGTGCTCTGGCCGGCGAGGTCGGCGAGGAACCGGTGCGCTTGGTCAGCGGTGAGGTACTTGCGCAGGCGAGGCCGACCGAGCACGCTCGCGAGCTCACACAGCAGCAATGGTGAAGTGACCAGCTCAAGCCGGCCGTCGAGCGCGGCGTCGAGGGTCTGCACCGACGGTGCGTTCGGGGAGCGAGCCAGGGCTGCGGAGATGAGGACGTTCGCGTCGGCGACGACGCGCAGCATCAGGCGGCTGTGTCGCGCTCAGCGCGAGCCGCTTCGAGCTCCTCCCGCGCGAGCGCAAGGGCTTGGTCTTCGTCGAGGTCAGAGCGCTCACGGATCTGTGCGAGGAGCGAGCGGAGGTCGTAGGCGCGGATCGCGCGATCGATGATCTCGCCTTCGCTGAGGTGCGTCTCGGCGGCGTGAGCGCGAAGGATCGCGGCGACTTCTGCGTCGAGGTCGATCCTCAGCTGTTGCCGGGCGGCCATGAGATCAAAGGCTATCGGCCCGCCCGCGGGGCTCAGCGGCGCCAGCGCCGGAAGGCGTCGATCCATTTCGCACCGTCCGGTCGCGGCACCAAAAGCGGCAGGTCGGGATCGCCTGCCTGTGACCGCCACGGCGGCAGATCGCGACGATCTCATGCTCGACGGTCAGGTCAATCTTCTTCACCGTGACGGTGATCCCGAGCTGCTCGGTGTCGAAGGGGACCGCGAGGTGCTCGTCGAGCATCGTGAACAGACCGGTGATCTGCTCGTGGTCGTTGTAGGCGTCGACGGTGGCTTCCTCGATCAACGCATCAAGCCCGGTTCGGGTCATCACGGGTGCCAGCGTAGGCCCGGTGGCGGACGCGTCGGCCTGCCGGGCCGCACTCGAGGCCGGGGCCCCTTTCGACCAGCGACCTATGACGGCCGGACGCCGATGGCAGCCCTGTCGGTCACGCCGCGGCCCGTCAAAAGGCGACCGCTCCGTGGTGGCTTACGCCTTCGCGGTAGTGACGTCCAGCAGCCACCCCGCCCGCTCGTCGATCAGCTCGACGATCCTCCCGAGGATCGGCGCATAGGCGGGCGCGAGCACGGCCTGGCCGGACTCCGGGGGACAGAGCAGGGAGAAGTTCTTGCCGTGGGCGTCGTGGTTGCCGAGCAGGAAGTTCCAACACGACCTCGTCGAGAAGCTTGATCACCTCCCGGGCAGGAACGGCGGTGGTGCGCCGGACCAGTGCGAAGCAGTCGGCCAGCGACGGCCCGCCCTTGCTTGGTACTTGCGACGTAGTCGGGACGCCAAGGGCCTGGCAGAAGTCTTCCTGGTGAAGACGCACGATCCCGTCATCGGATTCGCGCCGGTCGTAGCGCTTGACCAGCAGGAACTCTTGCCCGGCCACTCGCTCCGCTGACGCGTCGACGACGTCGGCGCCCAGCTGCCGGCCGACCATCGGGCGAAACGCCTCGTTGACAACGGTGTGATTGAGCCGCTCGATCGGCGTCTTGATGATGTGCGTCGACGGCGTCTGGCCGCGCGTGAGACCGATCCGCCCGCTGTCGTCCACGACGACGGGCAGCTTGTCCTGAGCGCCCGCAAGTGAGAGCCGGTACTCGCCGTCCGCGTCGACGTACATCGGACGCGACGGCAGCTCAGTCAGGAGCTCGGCAAGGCCGGCATCGTCGAGCCACTCGACATCTCCGCCGACCGGTCCGGGCCGCTCACCCTGCGGCAGTAGTGTGATCGCCCCGGCAGTGTCGCCCGCGATCATCGCGAGGATGCTGTAGTCGTTGCTCTCGCTGACGCCGAGGAGGCGGGCCAGGTGGCGCCGCGGCTCGCCCTCGGGAAGCAGGCCGCCGAAGAACGCGTCCGCCGCCGCGAGGTCAAAGCGGCCATCGAGCGGCAGCGACTGCGACAGCGGGGGCATCTCGACCGCCACCCATTCCGCCGTGTAGGCAAACTCGATCCCGTTCGCGCTTTGAGTAAGCACGCCTGCCTGCCGGTCAAAGCACCACATCACCAGCGGAGCGAGGCCCTCAGGCATTCGGATCGTTGATCGTGATCGAGACGCCGAGGGCGTCGGCGACTCGCAGCGTCTCGGCGAGGCGCACCGTCGGCTTGCCTCGCTCGAGCTCCCCCAGGAAGCGGCGACCGACCCCGGCCGCGAGCGCGAGATCCTCAAGCCGCAGGTTGCGCGCGATCCTCGCGGCCCTGAGTGCGGCTCCGAGCTCCCCCGGGTGTGGTCACCGATACGGGCAAGTCCATGATCCCGACCGGGAACATTACAGCGTTTCGTGCACGCCGCGCTCTCAGTGTTCCCGCTCGGGAACTTGAGCGACAACGCGGTCGATAGAGCCGGCGACGCTCCCGATCGGGAACATGGCACGGGCGCAAAGCCAAGCTCGCGCTCGCTCCGCTCGCGCAGTGAGAGGAAAGCCTGCCGGCGACGCGCTCGCCGTGATGCCGTTACGGCTTTCGCAGCGCTGCGGACGCGAGCTGTGCGACTTCGCGGTCGATCCGCCAACGGTCGCTTCGGCTCAAGTGCGCGGTCGACACGTTGCGGAGCACATCAAGCGCGCGCAGCCGGTACAGGTCGTAGTCGACGATCGGTGTGCCATCGTGGCTCTGCCAGCCCAAGTGGGTGAGCGCTGCCGCGATCGTGTCGAGCGGAAGCTCGCTGTCGGGGGATGTTGCCGCGTAGAGGAGCAGTAGCAGCGTCGCGTCGGTGTCGAACCCGTCGGTGTTCGGGACGAGGCGGTCCGCCAGTTGGTTCCATAGGGTCTGCCAGGCAGCGTGCGAATCGTGTCCGGCGCGGGTCAGCAGTAACGAGCCCTTGTGCTTGCGGAGCAGCCCCAACCCCTGGAGTGCCTTACGGAAGTGCAGGACCGGCGTCGTGTGGATCTCGCGGTTCGCCTGCCCGATCCACCCGCGCATCGTCGGTAGCACCTCGGCGGCGGCCGTCACATCCGCGGGCTCGAGGTAGCCGCTTGCGGTGAGCTGGATACCGCCGTCTGCGGCCCGATCAAGGAACCAGATGAACGGCGCCAATGACGCGTGAAGCGCCCTTTCATCCGGGACGGGCCGCCCGTCGAGCAGCGATAGTGCACGGGACGCGAGATCCTCCCCGACCGGGCTGTAGGTCAGACGGTCGATCAGGGTCGCCAGCCGTGGATCGAGCCCATGGTCGCGGAGCACAATGAACGGGTTTTGGAGCGCCTCGTTCACCTCGCCCAGGTCAAACAGCGATGGCTCCTCAAGGACTTCCGCCAGCTCATCCGCGGTGCGGCGCCCGCCGCAGTCCTCCGGGGGTGCAGCGCGGCGACCGTCCACGGCGACGGCCGAAGGCGTGTCAGCAGCCGCCCGCAGGACATTCTCGAGCCGTAGCGTGAGCTCCCAGTTGTCGCCGTAGTCGTAGGCGTAGGACAGCATCTCGCCGGGAATTTGGAGCGCCTCGTCCAGCCGTATGGCGGCGGCAGGGATACCGCCTTCGTCCTCGAACTCGCCCTCCTCGACATCCCAGGGACACAGAAACACCTGACTTGAAGAACTGAACGCATCACCACCGAGCGAGAAACGCCACAGATGCGAGTCCGTCCAACCGAACGCGGCCTGCAGCACCCGGTGGACAACATCGAGGCTCAAATCCGAGCGAACCTCCAGCCGACGCCAGATCGGCGGTTTGGCGTGCCGGAGATCGACCCTCACCACGAAGCGCTGCAGCTCTGTGAGCGGGGGCCGGCGCAGCTCGGGGCGTCGAAGCCGTGTCTGTTCTCCCGGTCGGACACCGAGGCGCGCCAGCGCGCCAGCGAGCTGTCGAAGGTCATCGAGCTCAGCTCTGCCGATAATCGCGTCGAACTGGCGCAGCAGGTCAGCCTGGCGGTCGTCCTGGCTCACGCGCGAACGGTACCGCTTACCGGGAGGCCAACAGCAGCGACCCGACCGTTGCTGCCCTATCTCTTCTCTGCCAGCGCGCGGTGCGCGACGAACCAGAGGTGGGGTTGCCGGGTCACCGCCGCGATCCGCTCGTAGTCCTGGTCGTAGTGGATGAGAGGCACGCCGGCTCGTTCCGCGGTCGCGGCGATCAGGAGATCCGCAGGTGGAACACAACAGTGGTCTCCGCTGCCAGCCATCGCGAGTTGCACCTCTCCTGCTCTGCTCCACACGTCTCGCGACATCGTCACGGCGTCGAAGGCGCTGAGGCGTCCCGCCAACCCATGCGCGCGGGTCTCGTTGGGGGCGAGGCGTATGAGTTCCAGAATGATCTGGTCGCAGACCAGGACGCGTCCGGAGCGGACCTCGGTGTTGAACCAATTCGCGAGTTCGGGGAATCGCCTGTCGCGCGCCCAGGTCCAGACGGCGGTGTCGACGAGCGACGGCTGGGTGAGTGGTGCCGGCTTCAGCTGGTTATGCCGTCGTGGTGCCGCCACGGGCCGTGCGTCCGGACTGCACCTCGTCGGGTGTGCCGTCGATGTCGCGAAGCACGTCGAAGTCGGCCAGTGCGTGGCGACGGGCGACCTCGCGCAGAGCGGAGTTGATCGTGGCGCTGAGGCCTTGTGTTCCGAGCGCCGCTCGCGCTGCGGCGAGTGCGGCGTCGTCCACGTCGACGGTGGTGCGGGCCATGTGCATCACGATAGCGCATCATGATGCTCAGCAAGCGTAATGGAGGGACCAGCCAGGCGGTGACGTGAGTGCGTTGACGCACCGGGCAATGCGGCCGGCGTCGTGTGCGGGTGTCAGGTCTCGCTACGGCTCGTCGGGCTGCTCGATGCTGTCTCGGCCTCGGGGATACGAAGCCGTGTTGGCGCTCCCCCCGAACGCGGCGGTGAACGCGGCCGCGCGTTCGGTCGCCGGCCGGGCGTGGAGGTACCGGCTCGTGGTCGTCAGTTGGGAGTGTCCCATCGCGTCCTTGATGCTCACCAGGTCGACTCGCGATCGAGAGAAGCCTCTCAAGACCCGCGTCGGCTATGTCTTCTGCCACCGGAGCTCGAGCCTCCCTTGGGCGACGTGCTGGCGGGGGCGTGACCGTTCCGAGCTTGGTGCCCAGATCGGCCGCGCCCTGAGCGCCGCCTTGCGGTCTGGTGGCCGCTAATGCTTCTTGGGCGCCAACCCGTGGGACTCGCCGGCGCCTGGTACCTGGTCCTGCTTTTGATCCTCGTCGGCAGGCGTTCCGCGCTCCCCCTTGGCGTCCTCTTCGTGCGCTTCCTCGGAGGCGTCCAGCAAGGACTGAGTCTCCTTGTCCACCGATGAATCTTCGTTTGCCATGTGTGTCTCCTTCGATTGCGGTGATCGTTATGCCGAAGTTCCGTTCCCAGCCCTTGTCCGGACTGGCGCGCGTGCACGTCGGTTCCTCCAAGCCGCCTTCACGAGCGCCTTCGCACTCGGACGGTACTTGAAGACTAGCCCTTCCAGCAGCCTCTTCGAGGACTCCGGCCCCAGGCATCGGATACCGCTCCGCCTCGTCCCAGGCCGCCTTCACTGGCCTAGGGAAATGCAGCTCCGAGGGCGGTTCCATCCGCGACGACCGCGGGAGGTTTCGGCGTCCCCGGCCCCGAAAACGCGAGCAAGAGGCTCTACGTCCTCGAGCCGATACTTGCGTCCAGGCGCGCTAGGGCTTTCGGAAGTCGCAGATCCGGGTGAGATGCATGCCGTCGGCGTTCATCCTCGAGACGAGGGTCGGCGGGAGGGACGCGCCGGTGGCGTCCAGCTTCAGCGCGTTCTCGACGTCGCCGACGCTCCGGAGCAGTGGTCGCCTGCGACGCGTTCACGGCAGGCAGCAGCTCTCCTGACAGATGGGCCCCGAGCTGACCGAGGGCGTTCAGCTTACCGGGGCGGTCCTTGGCCCGGACGAGGTTGCCGGTGTCCTGAATGATCGTCTTGCAGGCGGCGGCGACCTGCGGGCTGGGTCTGGAAGCGCCTGTAGGGCTCGCGGTGTGGGTCGTGGCCGTCGGAGTGCTGGCCGTCGTGGCGTCGGTGTTGGGCGTACTGGCAATGGTGGCGGTGCCGGACGTGCGGGTAATGCTCTTGTCAGCGTGGCTACTGGCGTCGCATCCGCTGAGCGCGATCGCCGCACCTAGGAGCGCGGTCACGCTCGCGCGGTGGATCAGGGTCGGCGATGGTCAATGCCACGACGGACGGCATGCTCTCGCAACCGGACTGGAGAGTCAAGGCTGGCGTTCGGCGTGCCAGCAACACCGTGCAAAGTATGGAGAGGGGGGCGAATCCTGGCTTGACCAGGCTCTGAAATGGCATGCGACCTGCCGGCACCGCTGACTACGTTCGCAGCCTCGCGCGCGACCGCGTTCGCAGCGCCGCTGAGGAGCATCTACGGAGCGGCACGCTCAGCGAGCTCCTTTGGCAGTTGGCCAACCGTATGCAGTCTCAGGCCGGCCGGAAGCGCTATCGCCGGCGGTCTGCGTGACTGCCGGGTCGGAGCGTCACCGCGAGTCATGCCACCAACCTCCGGGCAGCGGTGGGAGATCGAGTTCACGTCGCAAGCCGAGAGTGGTACAAGGCGCCTAGTAGTGCCGAAGACAGCAAGAGGATCACGGCCGCGATCAACAAGCTCGAGCGCACGGGGCCAACCCTGGGCCGACCGTTCGTGGACTCCATCAAGGGCTCGCGCCACCACAACATGAAGGAGCTGCGTTCGAGTGGCGGCAACCTGCGAGCGTTGTTCGCCTTCGATCCGCGCCGGCGCGCGGTCGTGCTCGTGGGAGGCGACAAGACCGGAAACTGGAGCGGCTGGTACAAGCGCAACATCCCGCGTGCGGACAGGCGCTATGACCAATACCTGCGGAGCATGGGAAAGGAGGAACCTTGCCGTTCAAGTCCACAAAGAGCTGGGATGATGTCCGCCGACAGGAGCTGCTGAACGACAAGAGGGTGGCTACGTACGAGCGGCTGATGGAAGCCCAGGAGCGCATCGCGCAAGCGCGCAGCCGCCACGGCGAAAGCCCGGCGACGATCGACCAGGCGCTTGCGGCCAGCGAGCTGAGCAGTTCGCAGGCCGAGCAGGAGGACGACCTCTACCTCCTTACGTTGGGACGGTACGCCGCCGCCCTCGGCGGCCATCTCGAGGTCCTGGCAGTGTTCCCCAATGAGACGATCGCTGTTCGGCGCGAGCCAGGCAATCATGACGGGTCCTACCCTGCCCGATCCTCGAGGAGGGAGACTTGAAGCTCGCTGGCGCCGGGCCGCACCCGGCGGCCCGAGTCAACACGAGGCGGCGCGAGCCGGACCTACCGAGGCGGGTCCTGGGTGCTCCACGTCCATAGCGCCGAGCGCGCCGATCTACTGGCGGACGGCCTGGCCCGGACGCTGCTCGAGCCGCTGGAAGACCCGTTCGAGCCGGAAGTGGTAGCGGTTCCGACGCGCGGGATCGAACGGTGGCTGAGCCAGCGGCTGTCGACGCGGCTCGGCACGAGCGAGGGCCGCTTGGACGGGGTCTGTGCCAACGTCTAGTTCCCGTTCACCGGCAGGCTCGTGCTCGGCGCACTGGCGAGTGCGACCGGGATGGATCCAGACGACGATCCGTGGCCGGCCGAGCGGTTGGTCTGGCCGCTGCTGGAGGTGGTTGACCAGTGCCTCGCGGAGCCTTGGCTGGCGAGGCTCGCTGCCCACCTCGATGGAGCGCGGGGTCAATCCGGTGATCCGGCTCGGCGCTTTGGCGCAGTGCGGCGCATCGCCGACCTGTTCGATCGCTACGGCGTGCACAGGCCCGAGATGGTCCAGGGTTGGGCCGCCCAAAAGGCCCACGAGCCCCACGAGGTCCACGAGGCCCAAGAGGGCCAAGAGGCCCGCGAGGTCCGCGAGGTCAGCGAGATCCGCGAGGCCGGCGAGGCCGGCGGGGAATCGGAGGACGCCTGGCAGGCTGAGCTGTGGACCCGGTTGCGGGAGCGGATCGGCCAGCCTAGCCCTGCCGAGCGGCTTGCCGTGGCGTGCGGGCGGATCTGCGAGCAGCCACAGCTACTGGACCTCCCGGCTCGAGTGTCGCTGTTCGGGCTGACGCGGCTGCCGCGCAGCTACCTCGACGTGCTCGCCGCGATTGCCGCTGCGCGTGACGTGCACCTGTTCGTGCTGCACCCTTCGCCCGCGCTTTGGGAGCGGGTGCGCGAGGCGCTACAAGCTGGAGCACCGGTCGTCCGCCGCCGCGAGGATCAGACTGCCTTCCTGCCGGCCAATCGCCTGCTGGCATCGTGGGGCCGCGACGCCCGCGAGCTGCAACTCGTGCTCGCCGCCACCGGCGAGAGCGCCGATCACCATTATCCGCTCGGTAAGGCGGCTTCGGGCCGCATCCCTGCCCGGGGGCAGCCCGGTGCATGGCTTGAGGAAGCGACGCCGCTTGGTCCGGAGGTCGCGACGCTGCTGCAACGGATTCAGGCTGACATCCGTGCGGACCGCCAGCCGCCGGGGCCGCCGCTGCCTGACGCGCCCGACACGCGCCCACCGCTCGATCCGTGCGACCGAAGCGTCCAGGTTCATTCTTGCCACGGGCGTGCGCGGCAGGTGGAGGTGCTTCGCGATGCAGTGCTGCACTTGCTGGCGGAGGATCGGACGCTCGAGCCGCGCGACGTGATCGTCATGTGCCCCGACATCGAGGCGTTCGCGCCGCTGATCCAGGCGACATTCGGCGCGAGCACGGTGCACGGGCTAGCAGGTGAGGATGACCGTGAGCCGGATGGCAATCGACCGCCACGTGAGGATGACCGTGAGCCGGAGGGCAAGCGACCCGCAAATGACTGTGATGACCATGACTTGCAGGGCAAGCGACCGCCGGACCTGCGGGTCCGGCTCGCCGATCGCTCGCTGCGCCAGACCAACCCCGTGCTGGACGTGATCTCGGCGCTGCTGGAGCTGGCCGATGGGCGGGCGAGCGCTTCCGAGCTGCTCAGCCTGGCCGATCGCGAGCCGGTGCGCCGGCGCTTTGGCTTCGACGACGACGACGTGACGCGGATGCAGGACTGGATCCTCACGAGCGGAATCCGCTGGGGATTTGACGCCGTGCACCGCGGTCCGTTCAAGCTGGACGTGCTGCCGGCCGGGTACGTGGCGGGCGGGGCTTGACCGGATCTTGCTCGGAGTGGCGATGTCCGAGGAGGATCATCGATTGGTCGGGGGCGTGCTACCGCTGGACGACGTCGAGAGCGGCGCGATCGACCTCGCCGGGCGCTTGGCCGAGTACGTCGACCGGGTGCAAGCGGCGGTCGACGAGCTGGCTGGGGCGAAGGCGATCGACGGCTGGGTGGCGGCGATCACGGGCGCTGCGGACGCTCTCACGGCCACGAGCGAGCGCAACTCCTGGCAGCGCGGCGAGCTCCAGCGCGTCCTGCGCGACGTGCTCGCGGAGGCCAGGCACGATGCGCAGCTCAGCAGCGTGTTGCTCGAGCTGGCCGATGTGCGGGCGTTGCTTGCCGACCGGCTGCGCGGGCGCCCGACGCGGGCGAGCTTTCGCACCGGGCATCTGACGATCTGCACGCTCGTGCCGATGCGGTCGGTCCCGCACCGCGCCGTCTGCGTCCTCGGTCTGGATGACGGGCAGTTCCCGCGCAGGGCGTGGCGTGACGGTGATGACCTGATGCTCCAGGACCCGCAGGCCGGCGATCGCGACCCGCGCACGGAGGACCGGCAGATGCTGCTCGACGCGCTCCTGGCCGCGACCGAGCGGCTGATCCTCACCTACACCGGCAGCGACGAGCGCACCAACCTTCCCCGCCCGCCCGCGGTGCCCGTCAGCGAGCTGCTCGACATGGTGGATCGCACGGTCAGCCGCGAGCAAGGCCCCGCTCGCGAGCAGGTGCTCGTCTCTCACCCGCTGCAACCGTTCGATCCGCGTAACTTTATTCAAGGGACACTCCTGCCCGGGTTGCCCTGGGGCTTTGACGACGTGGCGCTGCACGGTGCGCGCGCACTGAGCGGCGCGCGCGCGCTGAGCGGCCGGCGTTTGGGAGCTGGCCGCTTCCTCTCGGCGCCGCTGCCGGCGCTGGACGGGCAATTGATCGAGCTCGGAAGCCTTGCGCGCTTCCTCGAGCACCCCGTGCGCGCTTTCCTGCGCGGGCGGCTGGGGATCACGCTCCGCGAACGTGCCGGCGAGGTCGACGATGCGCTGCCGATCGAGCTCGACGGACTCGGCGAGTGGGGGGTCGGGCAGCGGCTGCTCGACGGAGTGCTCGCCGGTGCCGCGCTCGAGGATTGCGTGCAGGCTGAGCTCGCACGCGGGTTACTGCCGCCGGGAATGCTCTCGACGCCGGTGCTGGCCTGCGTGCGGCCCGTCGTGCACCAGATCGCCGCCGCCGCTCAGGCCCTTGGCGACGGCGAATGGCACTCGCTGGACGTCAATCTCGCGCTTGCTGATGGGCGTACGCTCGCGGGGACGGTGTCCGGTGTGTGCGGGAGACGATCCGCAGGGTCTCCTACTCGCGGGTGAAGCCGCGCGACCGGCTGGCCGCTTGGGTCAGGCTGCTCGCGCTGAGTGCCGCGCGACCCGAGCTGTCGTTCGAGTCGGCGGTCATCGGCCGTGCGCGGTCCGGTGCGCGCGGCGTGGACGTGACGCTTGCGCGGATCCCCGCGCTCGGTGAGGGACCGGTCGCGCTTAGCGAGGAACCGGTCGCGCGCCGAGAGGCCGCTCTCGCCGAGCTCGCCGTGCTGGTCGATCTCTACGATCGCGGGATGCGCGAGCCGCTGCCGCTGGCGCAAGCGGCGTCGGCCGCATACGCGCACGCGACGCACGCCGGCGGTGACGCGCAGGACGCCGCCCGCGACGCCTGGGAGTCCACGTTTCGCTACGACAAGGAAGATCGGGAGCCAGAGCACGTACTCGCCTTTGGCGGCGTGCTCACCTTGGCGGAGCTGCTTCACGAGGCTCCGCGCGCGGACGAGCTGGGGGAGGGGTGGAATCAGTCCGAGCGGACCCGGTTCGGCCGCTACGCACTGCGGTGCTGGGACGGGCTGCTCGCCCGCGAGGCGATCAGCGACCGATGAGCAGCGCCGACCGCGATCTCGAGTTCGATGTCTGTGGCCCCCTGCCCTCTGGGGTGACCGTGCTCGAGGCGAGCGCCGGTACCGGCAAGACGTACACGATCGCGGCGCTGGCGGCCAGGTATGTCGCGGAGGGCACGCCGCTACAGCGGTTGCTGCTGATCACCTTCACCCGGACGGCGACGGGCGAGTTGCGCGATCGCGTCCGGGAGCGGCTAGTCGGCTGCGAGCAGCAGCTCTCGCGGATCCTCGCCGGGGCGCCGGACATAGGCGCCGACGACGTGGTCACGCTGCTGGCCGCTGGCACCGCGCAGGACGTGGAGCGCCGGCGCGATCGACTGGCTCGCGCGGTGGCCGATTTCGATGCGGCGACGATCGCGACGACGCATGGGTTCTGCCAAGAGATGCTCGCGGAGCTCGGCACGGTGGGTGATCTGGAGCCGGGGACGGCGTTCGTGCAGGACATCTCGGATCTGCGTGAAGAGGTGCTCAACGATCTCTACGTGCGGCGCTTTCAGCGTAGGGGCGGCGCGCCGTTCGATCGTACGCAGGCGCTCGCGGTCGCACGGTCGGCGGTGCTCAACCCCACAGCGCAGCTCGAGCCCAGTGGCGCGCCGGCGCAGAGCACCGCAGCGATGCGCTACCGGCTCGCGAAAGCGGTTCGCGCCGAGCTGCAGGCGCGCAAGTGGCGGATGGCGGTCATGACTTATGACGATCTTCTCATCCGCCTGAACCAGACGCTCGGGGGGGCGAGCGGTGGCGCTGCGAGCGCCCGGCTGCGCTCCCGTTACCGCGTGGTGCTCGTCGACGAGTTCCAGGACACCGACCCGGTGCAGTGGCAGATCCTCAGCCGTTCGTTCGCGAGCGCGGGGGTGACGCTCGTGCTGGTGGCCGATCCCAAGCAGGCGCTCTACGCGTTCCGGGGCGCCGATGTCTACGCGTACCTGGTGGCCGCGAGCACCGCCTCGACACGCGCCACCCTGCGGGTCAACCGCCGCGGCGACCAGGCCCTGCTCGACGCTTACGACGTCCTCTTCGCCGGCGCGCGTCTCGGCCACGAGGGGATCGTCTATCGCAGGGTCAAGGCCGGCGCAGCCAATCAGAGGCCTCGGCTGATCGGCACTCCGAGCGCCGCGGCGCTGCGTATACGTGTCGCCCACCGCGATGAGCCGGGGATCGAGCTGACCCCCTTCGGGTTCGCCAAAGCCCCCTCGGCGCGAGAGCCCGTGACCTCGCCGCTGACATCGTCGAGCTGCTCTGCAGCGGCGCGGAGATCGAGCACCGCCCGCCCGGAGGGCAGCCGGCAGGGCGGGACCCGATCCAGCCGGCGCACGTCGCGGTGCTTGTCCGCAGCCACAAGAACGCCGACCTGGTCCGCGACGAGCTCTACGCCGCCCGGGTACCGGCGGTCATAAACGGTGCCGGCAGCGTATTCGCCGCCGCCTCCGCCCGGGACTGGCTGGCGCTGTTGGAGGCGATCGAGCGCCCCGCTTCGGCGCTCCCCGCGCGTAGGGCTGCGCTGACGCCGTTTCTGGGCTGGGACGCCGAGCGGGTCGCCACCGCGCTCGAGCACGACTGGGTGCAGGTGCACCGCCGCCTTCACCACTGGAGCAGGATCCTGCGCGAGAGCGGCGTCGCCGCCCTGACCGAGACGATCATGCTCGGCGAGAACCTTTCCGCGCGCATGCTCACCGGCACTGATGGAGAGCGGCGGCTGACCGACGTGCGCCACCTCGCGGAGCTTCTTCACGGCGCCGCGAGTGCCGGCGGGCTGGGCGCCACCGCGCTGCGGGGCTGGCTCGCGCAGCGGGTCTCCGCCTCCCAGCGCGAGAGCGGGCAGGACGAGCGCACCCGCCGGCTCGAGTCAGACGCGCAGGCGGTGCAGGTTCTGACGTTTCACCGCAGCAAGGGCCTCGAGTTCCCGATCGTCTATTGCCCCTTCTTGTGGGAGCCCAGCTACATCCCGCCTGGCCCCGAGCCGGTCTTCTTTCACGATCCTGCCGCCGGCGACAGGGGCACGATCGACGTCGGGCTCGAGGGCCCCGCTTGGGGCGCGCACGTGCGCCAGCATCGTGCCGAGCAGCGCGGCGAGGACCTGCGCCTGGCCTATGTCGCGCTCACGCGCGCCAAGCACCAGGCGGTGATCTGGTGGGCAGGATCTCGAGACAGCCGTCACTCGCCGCTCGGGCGGCTCTTGTTCGCGAAGGACGCGGCTGGCATCATCGCACCGGACGGCAAGTCCACCCCTGCCGACTCCGCAGCGCAGGCGCGCTTCCAGCAGCTCGCCGAGCAAGCGCCCGGCGCGATCGGCGTCGAGCGCTCCATCCTCGGTCTTCCGAGCGCGTGGAGCCCGCCGCGCGATGAGAAAGTGGCCGAGCTGCGGGCCGCACGGTTCGATCGACGCCTGGACGTGCGCTGGCGGCGCACGTCCTACAGCGACATCACGACGGGCGCACACGACCCCCTTTGTGGGACAGAGCCAGAGGAGCGGGTCCTCAGCGACGAGCCCGTGGGGCCCGCTCCTGTCCCCGGCCCCGGTCCCGCTCACGCTTCTGGTCAACCGCTCGTGCCGGGACTCGAGCGGCCCTCGCTGCTCGAAGGAATGCCCGCCGGCCCAGAGCTCGGCACATTCGTGCACCGCGTGCTCGCAGCAAGCGACTTCGCAGCGGCCGATCTCGACACCGAGCTCGCCGAGCAGGTCGCCGCGGCGCAGGCGTGGCGCCCCCTCGACCTGGGTGACCCAGCGGCGATCGGCGCCGGGTTGCGCGCGGCAGTCGAGACGCCGCTCGGGGAGATCATCGACGGCTTGCGCCTGCGCGACGTGCGGCGCTCCGACCGGCTGGACGAGCTCGAGTTCGAGCTGCCGCTGGCCGGCGGGGAGGAGCCAAGCGGATGCCTCACGCTGAGCTCGATCGCAGACCTGCTCCGTACCCATCTCCCCGCCGGCCATCCGATGTCCGCATATGCGCTGCGTCTCCAGGATCCGGCGCTTCGCTCGGGCGTGCGCGGCTTTCTCACCGGCAGCATCGACTTAGACAATATGGATTGACCAGCCGTCCGGCCCGCGGTGTAGAAAGGGCCGGCTCCCCCACGACGGTCGTGGGGGATCTTCAGGCGGCGCGGTAGCCCCCGCGCAGCCGGCCCACAACTGCATAGGAGGAACCAGCCATGGCGAAGGCTAGATCTCTGGTCGGCTTGGACGTGCACGCGACGAAGATCGTGGCGGCGGTCCTGGACGC
>JALYUQ010000057.1 GCA_030853685.1 Actinomycetota bacterium
GGCTTGCCCTGGCCCCTCCCACACCACCCGGCATGCGGGTCCGCACCGGGCGGTTCGCTCAGCATTCCCGGAAACGGCGGTAGGGAGCGAGGAATCCTTTCAGGCCGGTGGTCTTGTGCCAGTAGGCGTTGGGCAGGGCGGTCTGGAGCGGCCAGGATCCCGCGACGCGCCAGTAGCCCTTCTGCGAGGCCGCCCAACTACGGGCGTCCCGATCGGGGATACCGAGCGCGCGGAGGTTCCGGTAGCGCGTTTGTGGGCGCTTCCACTCCTTCCAACGCACCTGTCTGAGCCTGCGGCGCAGCCACTTGTCGAGCTTCTCGAACGGCAAGAAGGTGTCGGCGAACGCGAAGTACGCCGTCCATCCGACCGTGAAGCGGTTGATCTCCTTGACTCGCCGCTCCATCGAGACGCCCCAGTTGCGCGTGGTCAGTTCACGGATTCGATCCTGCGCTCGTTTGAGAGCCTTCGGAGCGACCGTGATCCCGATCCTGCCGTCCCGGTAGCGGAAGAACTGAAACCCCAGTAGGGGCCGTCCGACCGCTGGGGCGACCGCCGACTTCTGTCGGTTGACGCGCAGCTTCAGGCGCTGCTCGATGTATTGCGTGATGCTCTGCATGACGCGCTGACCCGCGCGCTGGCTTCTGACGTAGATACGTCCGTCGTCGGCGTAGCGCACGAACCGATGCCCGCGCCGATCCAGCTCCCAGTCGAGGTCGTCAAGCATGACGTTTGAGAGCAGCGGCGAGAGCGGAGAGCCCTGAGGGGTCCCCTCCTCGCTCGCGTGCACCAGCCCGTCAGCCATGACGCCCGCTTCCAGGTAGCGGCGGATCAGCTTGAGCACCTGCTTGTCGTGGACCCGTCTGGCGACCCTGGCCATCAAAGCGTCGTGCTGAACCCGATCGAAAAACGAGTCGAGATCAAAATCGACGCACCACGCCGCGTCATCAGCGATGAACTGGCGTGCCCGCTTCACAGCATCATGCTGCGAGCGCCCCGGGCGAAACCCGAAGCTGTGGGGATGGAAGTGAGGATCGAACACAGGCGTGAGCACCTGCGCGATGGCCTGGCAGATCAATCGATCTACCGCAGCCGGCACCCCCAGCGTTCGCAGACCACCCGAGGGCTTGGGGATCATCACCCTGCGGACGGGTTGCGGCTGGTAGGTCCCCGCGTCAAGCATTGAGCGGACCTCCGGCCAATGGCTGTGAAGCCACGGCCGCAGCTCCTTGGCGCTCATCCCGTCGATGCCAGCGGCACCGGCGTTCCGCTCGACGCGTCTAAGCGCCTCGGCGAGATTCTCGCGGGTCATGAACTGCTCCCACAGGCTCGCCTCGGCGGGGTGAGGAGCGGTGTCGCCAGGCGCCGGGGATGGACTCTGCTCTGCACGGCGGTCTTCGGGCTTCACCATCGGACCTTTCCGTCCAGGCCCCTTTCGGGGTTGGCTGTCTTCAACGTCCATCCCGCGAGCATGGGCGTCCTGCGCCTCGGCTTCGCGTTCGGCCCTTCCCGGCGACAGGCGATCCCGCCGGTAATATGGCCTCTGCTGACTGCTCTGCGGCGAGCCGCGGCCTCTCGACCACGACCGTCCCGCACTACCCCGCGAGCACGCCAAGCGTGACGAGGCATCCTGGGACACCCGCAGAGCCCTCCGAGGGTAAGACCAGCAACCTTCCTCGCACACCCACCGCGTTTACGGAACGGCCCCTTGATGACATCGGGCTTCGCCTCGTGGTGCAGACTCGCCCGGACCGTCCCGCCTTCTACGCGCAGCCCGCCAGCCCCGTCACCGGGACCAGCGCGCCATGTGTTCCTAGGGTCGCGATTTCGCACTCCGGCTTCCTTCCCACCCGGCCTCACGACTGAGCAGTTGCCATCGGCTTGTGGTTGGTGCCATCAACCTCCACAGGGGACTTGCACCCCCGAGCTGCTGGTCATGCCTCGCGCACACCCGGCGTGCGGCTTCCACCGCACCGGGCTCTCCACAGGCATGCGGGTGTGCGTCAGGCAACCAGGTTCTCCAGGCGCTCTGGCCCGCAGACGGGATCGCGCCGGGCGATCCAACCTGCTTCCCACGCCTGGTCCTGATCATCCTGAGCCCACTTGTGCAGCTTGCGCTGGATCCCGAGTACCCGCTCCTGCGCCAGCGTCGGCTCAAGCAACGGCGCGTCGCTATTCAACGACGACCTCCTCGCCTTCCAGGCCCACTCTGCAAGCCTGCTGC
>JALYUQ010000091.1 GCA_030853685.1 Actinomycetota bacterium
GCCCTGGGTGCCGGAGCCACCCTCCCTGCCCTCGCCGCGACCTACACGCTGCTGACCCGACGTCACGTCGATACGGTGGCCGCGTTCGTGGTGACCACGATGGTCGCCAGCATGGCGGTCTCGGTGATCGCGCACAGCCCTCGGTTCCTGTTGGCCAAGGACGGGCTGATCACCGGCGTGTGGGGACTGTGGTTCTTGGCCAGCGTGCGGGCCGAGCGTCCGCTCGCCTACGTCTTTGCCCGACCGCTGATGGAGAGCATGAAGATCTACGCCGGGCGATCGTGGGATGTGCTCTGGGAGACCGAGCCACAGTTCCGCCGGATTTGGCGGGTGTCGAGCGTCATGTGGGGCGTCGGGCTGCTCCTCGACGCCGCGGTGCGGGTGGTGATGTCCTACAGCCTCCCGATCCACGTCGTCCCCGGCCTGAGCGGTGCGCTCTACCCGGTGACCTTCGTGCTCCTCCAGGTCGTGAGCAACATCTACTACAGCCGCGCCGGCCTGAACCAGCTCCTCGGGGCCCGCTGGCTGGAGCGCCGCCGCCGGTAGCCCTCGCGCGGGTGCCACCCCCGCGCGCCCGCACGCTGACAAACCCCAACCACCGTCTGTCCCGGACCGAGGAGGTCCCCAGATGCCCCCTACCACGCCCGCTCTAACCGCTACCCGTACCCCGAGCTCGGCGCGCCGCTTCCCCCGACGGGTCCTCGCATGAGACTGCGGGGGGTCTGTTACGACGTCGGACGGGTCATCGGCGGCCTCTCAACCCGTCCCGTCTTCGACCCGCGCGTCGTTCACCGTGAGCTCGAGATCATCAGACATGACCTGCACTGCAACGCCGTCAGGATCTGCGGGAGCGACATCGACCGCGTCACGACCGCCGCCGAGGAAGCCCTGCACCAGGGGCTGGAAGTCTGGTTCACCCCCGAGCTGTTCGAACACGGCCAGAACGAGACCCTGGAGTATATCGTGAGCGCGGCGCAGTCGGCGGAGAGGCTGCGCCGCGACTGGCCAGGGCACGTGGTGCTCAGCGTGGGAACCGAGCTCACGATCTTCATGCAAGGCATCCTCGCGGGCGACCATTTCGCCGAACGGATAGCCGCAGCGTCGTTCGGAGCGCACATCACCTCTGGGGCGCATAACGCTCCACTCAATGCCTTCCTGGCGAAGGCCACCGAGCTCGTCAGATCGCTGTTCGAAGGCCCGGTCACCTATGCCTCCGCACCATTTGAGGCTGTCGACTGGAGCATCTTCGACGTCGTGTGCGTCGATCTCTATCGCGACGCTCGGATCAGCACCACGTTCGCCAACGTGCTGGGGCCCTACTTCGGCCACCAGCGACCGGTGGTGATCTCCGAGGTCGGGTGCTGCACCTACCGCGGAGCCGAGGACGCCGGCGGTATGGGCTGGGCGATCGTCGACTACACCAAAACGCCGCTCCGGCTAGACGACGACTACGAACGCGACGAAACGCTCCAAGCCCGCGAGCTCGCCGGCCAGCTCGACCTGCTTGACAGCCAGGGCATCGACGGGGCATTCGTGATGACGTTCGTCTCACCGATCCTCACCCATCACGACGACCGGAGATCCGACCTCGACATGTCCAGCTACAGCCTGGTCAAGAGCTACGCCAACCAAACCGGCACCACCTACCCGGACATGCCGTGGGAACCAAAACAGTCATTCAAAGCGCTGGCGGAATACTTCGTCGCCGGACAGCGAGAGCAACGCCTGTCCTCCGCGCCGTGAAGGCAGCCGGTCGCATCCGCATGGTGCGCCCTGTGCGGTCGCCGTGCCCCGCAACGCCTGCGGACACGACATCGCGCCCGCTCAAGTCTGGCGCGTTGTCGGGCGGCCACGTCCAATGGGCGTTCAGCGACACGGGCGCTCCGAGCCACCGTCACCTAAGTGATCAGCACCTCCTACACACACGGGCGCGCGGCCCGGCAACCGGCACGGCGTGCAGCCAGGACACGCTGACTACGGACCCCGCGCAAGATGATGCTCACGGTCGCGGGCAACCCGAGCTCTCGCCCGGGATCACCGAGCTCGGATCGCCGGGCATGCGCCTCGTCCTGCCAGTGAGGATCTCAGCCGCTGACGACAGCGCATGTGCCGAGAGTACCCGCGCTACGGTGACGCTGCTACTACACAATCCACGTACTGATCGCCCGCGACGGCGCGCAGGTCAGCAGCGCCTAGACGACCTCGCCCCTACGTGCGCGAGTGCGTAGGGGTGCTTCCCATCGGGGTCGCGGAACGCCGCGGGATGGGTGAGGCGACAATGAGAAGATGACGACGACCGTCCCGCCCGCCGAAGAGGTTCCGCCGAGCGCCACGCGGCGCCGCGCCGAGATCGCCTGCGTGACGGGCATCGCAGTCAAGACCGTCTTCGCCCTCGCGCTCCTGCCCCTGACGCCCTCCCTGCTCGGCACCGATCCTGTGCTCCTCGAGGCGCTGCGCGGATCGACGTCGGCGATGGCATCCGGCGGCGCGTTCGCCCGAGTGGGTGAGGCATCGCTCGTGCTCGTCGTCCTCGCTCCGCTTCCGACGCTGCTCTTCGCCACTCCGTTCTTCTGGTGGGCGGGCCGGTTGTGGGGTCCGAAGGCAGCGGCCACGCTGGCCGGTGGCAACCCGAAAGCGGAGAGATGGGCGCAGCGCTCCGGCGCTCACCTGGAGCGCTTCGGCGGGCTCGCGGTCGCGCTGGCCCCATACCTCCCGATTCCGTCGGCGTTCATCTACACCGCCGCCGGCTGGACAGGGATGAGCCTCCGCCGCTTCATGGTTTTCGATCTCCTCGGGATGCTGTCGTGGATTGGTCTGATCGTCGGCCTCGGTTACGCGGTCGGACATCCTGCGGTCCAGGTCGCCAAGGCGATCTCCCACTATGGGTTGCTTGTCACGATCGCGCTTGTGGCGATCGCAGTGGCCATCGCGGTGCTGCGCACGCGTAAGGGCGGGCCCACCCCGGAGACCACACCGACGGAACGATAGGCGAGGAGCCACCCCAAATCTTCATCAGAAGCGGCTCCAGCTCCGACCCGTTCCAAGCGGCGAAATCTCTCGGCGATCTGCGGAAACCTCCAACCAACCCGTCACGCAGCCAACTTAGCTCCAACCGATCAGCTGCATATCGGCGGACTCGATCCCCTTTCGGGCACCGCTCACTCGAACACTGATGCTCGGAGAAGCTTCCTTCAACGCGTCGCCTGCGAACGACCGGGTGCCCCAGGCGCGTCCGAGCGCTGACTTTCCCACTGGCGACGTTCCGGTCGCCCCCGCTCCAGGTCCTGAGTGAAACTCGAGCCGGTCGTTTCTCACGGCCCGCCCGAGCGTGCGCGCCCAGTCCTGAGATTGGCGAGGAGCAGGGCTCTGACCATCTGACACCGAAGCCCCGCTTGGAACGCAAACCAGGGCCGGCGCCGGGGGGTGTCGGGGAACCCGGACCGTCGGAAAAGCAGGGGAGCGACGACGGCCACGTGTCGCGCCTGCCTCTGCTCGAGCGAGACCCAGTACTTCCGCATTCGCCCGCCGAAGCAGGAGCCAGCTGAACGCACGCGGACAGCTGCAGGTCGTCCGCAGCGGCAGTGATCGGGGACGCTCCCCGGACATGCTGCTTTCGATAGATCGCGAGCATGTCCGTTAGCTGGATCCCGGCAAGCAGCTGCGCCCGGCGGACTCTCCCTTGCACGCGAAAGCATCAGGACGGCTAGTCGGGGGGCTTCGGCAGGCCGGCGCCGAGGCCTCGGCGGCTCGGAGCGAGCGCGCGTCAGCCTGCGCCCGCCGCGTTGTGTCAGGCGCTTGCGGATGGCTACCACGGGCGGTGCGATACTGAAGCGCTCGTGCCGCGCCTGTACTACATACCCCGCACGCGCTCGAACCGCGTCCTGTGGCTGCTCGCGGAGATCGGCGCGCCGTGCGACTTGACGAAGTTGGCGCCCGAGGAACGCAAGTCCGCCGAGCATCTCGCGCGCCATCCGCTCGGGCGCGTTCCGGCGCTCGAGCTCGACGACGGCACGGTCATGTTCGAGTCTGCCGCGATCTGCCTCCAGCTGGCCGACCTTCATCCCGATGCCGGCGTAATGCCGCCGCTCGGATCGGCCGAGCGGGCGCTCGTCTACCAGTGGATCCTGTTCGGGATGAGCGAGCTCGAGGCGCCGCTTTACCGCTGGGTCCGCGAGGACTCGGCAGATTCCCCGTCGCGCGAGCGGTTCGCCCAGGCCGCTGCGGCGCTCCAGCTGGCGCTCGAAGGCCGCGATTGGCTACTCGGAGACCGTTTCACCGTCGCCGATGTGATCTGCGCCAGCGTCCTTGGCAGCGCCCACTCACGGGGATTGCTCGGGGAATGGCCGGGCCTGCAGGGCTACGTCGAGCGCGCTGAGGCACGTCCCGCCTTCATCGAGGCAGCCGCGGTCTCGAATTAGCCTCGCAGCTAGCTCCACGGGGCTGGCTTCTGCGTCCCGCCGAAACGTGGCGAGTGCCGCAGCGCTTGAGCCATGGCGCCGGCAAGTGGGGGAACTCGAAAGCGCGCCGCCAGTCGAGGATAAAGTTGGTCTTGACCAGCCGCCCGTACTCCGCAGCGCTCGGGCGAGCGGGTTCCGCGGCGCGCTCGCTTGGAGGCGGGAGAGCAGCAGCGATGCGGGCGTCCAGCCGTGCTTCAGCGACGCCGCGAGACGAAACAGCGAGTCCGATTGCGGGACGATCAGCTCGGGTCGCAGACGGTGGCGCAGGAGCTCGCTGGTCTGACCGTCGGGCGTGGGGCCGTGCTGGTAGAGGCGTTGACGGTCCAGATCGCGGATCCGGGGGGCGAAGCAGAGGTCGAGGAGGTCGTAGGCGGCGAAGATCATGTCGGTGTAGCCGTGCGTGTCGGTGGTGTGCTCCTCGATCTCGAGGGCGGTCTGGTTGTCGAGGATCCCGTCGAGGGTGTGGGTCGCGTCGCGGACGTTGGCGGCGATCACCCGGCTGTCGTACTGGCTGTACTGATCTGAGGTCCAGGAGTACATCTGGAACCCCCGGCGGCGATGCCCGAAGTAGCGCGGCAGCGCGCCGCTCTCCGGGCCGCGGGTGCGGCCTGCGAACCGCTGCCCGTCCGATGAGGAGAGCTGCCCCGATCCCCACGACGTGGTGAGCGGCAGCGCGTGGTGGTAGTAGACCAGGCAGGCGTTCTCGTCGCGCAGCGTGCTCTCGCGCAGGTACCAGTCGGTGCTCCACTCGAGCTGCTCGTAGGTGAATCGGCTCGAGCGGGCCATCCCCGTGAGCCCGAGGTTCGTCGCCTCCGCGAGGATCGCCGCGTACAGCACGCACGGCAGCTCGACTGACCGGCTCGCGGCGGCGCCAGCGGGCGTCAGCCGCTCGGTAAACCCGGTCCAGGCGTCGACCTCGATCAGCAGGTCGGGCAGCGAGATCTCCGCCAGCCGCTCGGCGACCAGCTTCCCGAGCTTCCCGTCGCCTGCGCGCTGGCCGGCGGCGTCGGCGACCAGCTCACCGTCGCGAAGGACCGCCTCAGCCTCTGTGTAGCGGCAATCTCGAGGCGCCCCAGCAGCCGCGCCTGCTCGTCGGCGAGCCGCCGCAGACGCTCGCCGATATCGACCGGCCGCCGGGTGCTGCGGGCGAGCTCGGCCCGGATCGTCTGCCAGCGCTCGTCGGGCAGCAGGTAGCTGGCGGGGTCCTGGTGGCGGCGACTGCCGGCACGCACCCGTCCGGCGCGCAGCGCGGTCCGCAGCGCGAACGCGGCGCACAGCTCGCACGGGCGGCGGTCCAGCCGGCCGCGCGAGGAGTCGACGATCAGCGGGCGCCAGCGACCGTCGATGAAGGCGTCCGGCGAGAAGCCGGGCAGCCACCGGCGGCTGGTGCCCGCCAGCTCATCGAACGTGTAGAACGTCGGTCGAATGACAGTGGCTCACCCAATGGGCAGCGCGGTGGCCGTCGACCGGTTGGCTTTCAGTCGATTCGAGGCGCCTAGCGAAGTTCGGCTGGAAGCCAGTGCGCCCAGCTGCCGGGGTCTGCGTTCACGTTGGCCCATCGGTCGAGCGCGCCTGCCAGCATGTCTACCATCGACGCCGATGGCCACCATGCTTTCCGGACGAGCAGGACGGGGCAGGCGGTGACAGCAGCGAAATCGCTGGCGTTCTCGGTGACGATCACGCGCTCGTCGGCGAACGCGAGCTGCACGAGCACGTCATCTGGAAGGTTGTGGGCGCCAAGTTGCGCGGGTGTCGTTGCGTCGTGCCCCGCGGCGGCCAGCAGAGTCGCGACTCGGGGCGGCAGTATCGAGTCGATCAGAAACTTCACGCCAGCAGGCGCTGGCGCTCGCTGGCGACGCTCTCGGCTTGCGCGAGCGTGCGGTCGTTCGCGTCGATTCGGGCCTCGATCTCCTCTCTGTGGGCGGCGGCGTAGTTGAGCGCGATCACCACTTGGCGCTGGTGGATGCCGAACTGCTCAGCGAGGGCGGCCACGCGTTCGGACTCTGAGCCGCTGGTGTGCCGAAGCGCCGCGAGGATCTCCCACACGTCTGGTCCGCCCGCCAGCGCGGCTCGGCGCCCCGCAGGACCGGGCTTGAAGGCAATCCCGGGATGCGCTGTGCCGTCGAGGCCCTCGCGCACGAATCGCTCGATCAGCTCGGTGATGGTCGTCGCCTCAGCAGTCGCCTGGGTAGCGAGCCGGCTGCGCAGCTCGTCGTCGAGGCGGATGCTAGTCGTCGATCTTCCCATGGCCCGCGTCCTCAGATTGCTTGCAATGCGTCGCAATCCATTGTAGTACCGAGAGGAGGCCGAGGCGGTGATCCAGGCGCGCCGCGAGGCCGGCGTAATCCGGCACTATCTCGGCGCGAGCATCCCGTTCAGCGACATGAACGCCAGGCTCCATGTGCGATTCGATCACCTGCGCGCCGATGGGATCATCGAGCGAAAGCGCCGGCGTCTACCCCGCCAGCCACATCGCGCTCTGCAGCAACTACCGCCTCGGGGTACCACCGATCCGAGCACTGATAACTGAGTGGGACGATCTGCTGACATCGACCGGGAATTCCGCTGACATCTGAGCGGGCATCCACATCTAGCGATGGCGGAGCCGGTGATGCTCTGCGGAGAGCCGGCTGGCGCTGATGCACGCCAGCCAGCTCATAACCGTAGCGCTACAGCTCGTGACACACTCCCGCTGCTCAGGCTCGGTTGGCGCGCTCCCCAACCACCTCGGCGGCCAAGCGAGAATCGAGGCCGTCGGAGCTACCGTTGCCGTGGCCGAGGCCAGCCGCAACCTGCGCGCCGAGCTGCGGATCGACGCTTGACCAGTAGGCGATCACCCGCAACTGGGTCTCGGCACTGAGTCGATCGCTGGCGTGGGCGACGATGTTCTTGGCGAGGTGCTCGCGGTCGCTCTGGCTCATCACCTCGCGGTACAGCGTCCCGGGCTGGCCGAAGTCGTCGTCCTCGGCGTGCTTCTCATACGCGTAGCGACCCAGCTCGCCACCGGGCACCGACCAGCCAAGATCCGCCGCGTTCCGCGGATCGGCCTGCGGGCCCCCATGGCTGTTGGGCGCGTAGACAGGCTGGCTTCCCGCGTGGTGATAGGTCATCGACGCATCCTTGTTATAGGAGTGCACGTCGACCTTGGGAGCGTTGATCGGCAGTTGCTCGTAGTTGGGGCCAATCCGGTGCAGGTGGGTGTCGTGGTAGGAGAAGATTCGTCCCATCAGCATCTTGTCAGGGCTGAGGCCCGTGCCCGGGACGAGGTTGGCGGGCGAGAAGCCGGCCTGCTCGACCTCGGCGAAGAAGTTCGACGGGTTACGATCGAGCACCAGGCGGCCCACCTGGATCGGCGGATAGTCGCCGTGCGGCCACACCTTGGTCAGGTCGAAGGGGTTGAAGCGGTAGTCCGCGGCGTCCTCAAAGGGCATGATCTGCATCTCCAGCTGCCACTCCGGAGCATCGCCGCGAGCGATCGCCTCCCGCAGGTCGCGGCGATGAAAATCAGCATCCTCGCCCGCCATTGCCGCGGCCTCCTCGTCACTGAAGGTCTCCGGTCCCTGGGCGGTCTTGAAGTGATATTTGACCCAGCAGCGCTCGTCTCCGGCGTTGACCCACGAGAACGTGTGACTGCTATAGCCGTTCATGTTGCGCCACGTACGCGGAATCCCGCGGTCGGACATGAGGATGGTCACCTGGTGAGCGCTCTCGGGCGAGAGCGTCCAGAAGTCCCACATCATGTCGTTGGAGCGCAGCCCGGTATCCGGCAGGCGCTTCTGGGAGTGGATGAAGTCCTGGAACTTCGTCGCGTCGCGGACGAAGAACACCGGCGTGTTGTTGCCCACCATGTCGAAGTTGCCTTCGTCGGTGTAGAACTTCAGCGCAAAGCCGCGTGGGTCGCGCACCGTGTCGGGGAAGCCCTGCTCGCCGGCCACGTGGGAGAAGCGTGCGAAGACCGGCGTGCGCTTGCCGACGTGAGCGAGAAAGCTCGCCTTGGTGTACTGGGTGACATCCTCGGTGACCTCGAAGAAGCCGTGCGCGCCGCCGCCCTTAGCGTGCACGACGCGCTCGGGCACGCGCTCGCGGTTGAAGTGCTGCATCTTCTGCACGACGTAGTGGTCGTGCAGCACAGTCGGGCCGGCCGGCCCGACTGTGAGCGAATACTCGTCGCTGGCGGCCGGGATACCGGAGTCGGTGGTCGTCATAGGGGGCTTGCTGTTGCCGTCCCTCGTAGGTGGCTTGATGTCAGTCATCGGCTGTCTCCTCTTTCTGTCTTGCTCGGGGTTTGTCTTGCTCGACGTTTGGGTTGGCGCGCGGGGGGCCAGGTTTGCTTCCCGGACTTGGATTGACGGGTGCGGTGTCGATCGTGCTGGCGCAGGCGGGGCAGAGGCCCCAGTAGACGACCTCTGCCTCGTCGATCGTGAAGCCGGAGTCCGCAGACGGCACTAGGCAGGGCGCGTGTCCCACCGCGCAGTCGACGTCAATCACGGTGGCGCAGCTACGGCAGATCAGGTGATGGTGGTTGTCGCCGACACGCGACTCGAAGCGGACGGCACTGCCCGCTGGCTCGATCCTGCGCACGATCCCAGCGCCGGTCAACGCGTGCAGGACGTCGTAGACCGCCTGGGTCGAGACGGCGCCTACGCGCTGGCGGGCAATCAGGGCGATCTCCTCGACGGTGGGATGGCCACCCTCGCGAACGGCACCGAGCACCGCCAGTCGCGGTGCTGTGACGCGCAGGCCCGCCGCTCTCAGGTCCTCGAGATCGGTGCTCTCGAAAGCGCTCGCCGCAGCCACCAGATCAGTGTATCTAGTTTACTTGATTCAATCAAGGAAACGAATGAGACGGGAAACCTGCGGTCGGTTGAGACAAGGATCACGGGCTAGCGTGGCTAGGCGGAAGCTTGTCGCCCGGAGACCTCCGGTTAGCCTCGATTCACGGGACGCGTGAGTCGAGCGTCTGGGATTGATTTTTCGGGCTGGGGCGCCGGATTCGTTGGTTGTCTTGGAGTGTTTCCGCCGTATCTCAGTGGAACTATTGGAGTGGTCTTGCCTTTCTTGCCGGACAGTTCCTTGCTGAGGACGCGGAGCAAGGGCGGATCCGGGTGGCATGATCCCAAGTAATACGGGGCGCGTGGGATCATCATCGGTTCCTGGCGGGATGATCCGTCCGGCGACGTCTCTACGCT
>JALYUQ010000093.1 GCA_030853685.1 Actinomycetota bacterium
GCCCGCGGGGATTCGGTGCGGCTGCTGGACCTCGTCTCGGCTGCGCTGCAGGCGAGCGCAGACGGGGCCCAGGCACGGATCCAGCTCGAGCTCCTGCTGGTCAAGGCCGCCGCGCCGGAGATCGACCCGGCGGCGGCGGCATTGGTCTCGCGGATAGAACAGCTCGAGGCGACACTCAGGACCGCGGCGTCCAAGGAGCCGGGTGCTCTTCCCGCAGCGCGGGAGGCGCCCGCGCCCGCGCCGTCGCCGTCGCCGGAGTCGGAGCCGCGCGCGTCTTCGACGTCGCGGCCGGCCGTTTCCGGGCAGCCCCCTGAACCCGGCAGCGAAGCCCCGGCGAAGCTGCCGGCGCCACCCTCTGCCGGCGAGACTGAGACCGATGCGCCCGCGGCCGGACCCAAGTTTGAGCTGCAGACCGCCGTCGCGCTCTGGCCGGCGGTGGTCGAGACTGTCAGGCACGGTAATGCGATGCTGGCCGCGCTGCTGGGGGATGCCCGCCCTGTGGCTGTGGACGAGTGTGAGCTGACGCTCGCATTCCCGGCGGGAGCGGCGTTCCTGAAGCGCAAGGCGGAGCAGGACGACCATCGGCGCTTGGCCGTCCAGGCGTTGCGTTCGGTCACCGGGCAGGCGCTCGCGCTCCGCTTCCAGCTTCACGACGAGGGTGAGCAGAACGGTGTGCACGAGCAACCGGGAGTGCCTGTGCTGTCCGGCGAGGAGCTCGTGCGGCGCTTCCTGGATGAGTTCGATGCGCAAGAGCTCCCGGCCGATGACCTTGACCAAAGCAACGCGCCCAACTGACGAACCTCCGGGAGGCACCCATGCCACAGCCGCAACCCAACATGCAGCAGATGCTCAAGCAGGTCCAGAAGATGCAGCAGGACATGATGGCCGCGCAGGAGTCGCTCAAGGACGAGATCGTCGAGGCTGCGGCCGGCGGCGGCACGGTCACGGTGAAGGTGACAGGCGATCTGCACCTCAAGTCGATCGTCATCGATCCGGAGGCCGTGGACCCGGAGGACGTCGAGCTGCTGCAGGACATGGTCCTGGCGGCGGTCAACGAGGGGCTTCGATCTGCTCAGGAGCTGGCGTCTTCAAAGATGGGCGGCCTCGGCGGCGGCCTCGGCGGCCTCGGCCTGCCGGGCCTCTAGGATCGCTGGCACCGGAGGTGTATGCCCCGCCCGTATCACGCCTGATCGCCGAGCTCTCGAAGCTGCCCGGGATCGGTGGCCGTACCGCCCAGCGGCTCGCGTTTCATCTGCTGCGCGCCAGCGACGAGGACGCGCTCGCGCTGTCTGACGCGATTCGCGAGGTCAAGGCGCGGATCGGGCTGTGCGAGGTCTGCTTCAACCTCGCCGATGGGCCCAGATGCCGCTTCTGCTCCGATGAGCGCCGCGATCCGGACCTGATCTGCGTGGTCGAGGCGCCCTCGGACGTGATCTCGATCGAGCGCACGCATGAGTTCCGCGGGCGCTATCACGTGCTCGGGGGAGCCCTGTCGCCGATCGACGGCATCGATCCCGAGGACTTGAAGATCGCGGAGCTCTATGCCCGGGTGGCGCCGGGGGACGGCGCCACAGGAGATGGGGCGGCGTCGGGAGACGGGCTTGGCGATGCGCAGGAGGGTGGGGCGGCGGGCGGCGGAGGTTCGCCCGGAGAAGGCGTTGCGCCGGGAGGCGGCGTTGGGCGGCGCGAGGTGCGAGAGGTAGTGATCGCCACCAACCCGACAACCACCGGTGAGGCCACGGCGCTGCACATCGCGGAGGCCCTGCGTGTGCTCGCGCCCGGCGTCTCGGTGACGCGGCTCGCCAGCGGATTGCCCGTCGGATCCGACCTGGAGTACGCCGACGAGCTGACGCTGGGGCGGGCGCTGGCGGGGCGCCGGGCTGTGTGAGGGACGGCGCTGATTGGCTAGTCTCCAGAGACACGACAGGGAGTGGATCGAGCTCACGCCGATCAACCTCTGACACCGGGGCGCCGGCCCTCGCAAGAGGCGACCTCGAGCGCACTCGCGACATGCGCTCTCACCGCAAGATCCCGTACTTCGCCTTCAGCGACAGCACACGCAGCAGCGCGTCGTGGACCTTGGTACGCAGCGAGGCGCTGGCTCTCGCCGCGCTGAGAACCGCGGCGTAGGCGGCTTGGTGCTCGCTCTCGGGGCCGGAGATGTACAGCAGGTCATCGCCTGCCTCGATCGCCTGAACCGCCGCTGAACCCGAATTGCCCCCGGTCGCCAGCAGTGCCGCGTCGAGATCGTCGCTCATCACCACTCCCTGAAAGGCATAGTCATTACGTAGAAGCGCCACAGCGGGCGCGAGCAGGCCCGCGGGTGTGACACCGTCGAACGCCGCGTATGAGGCGTTTGACATCAGGATCACGGGCGCCTTCGGTGCCACCGCGACGAACGGCACCAGGTCGTGCGCGCGGAGCTCCTCCAGCGAACCGCCGACCGTCGCGGTCATCTGGTCGGGGTCCGCAGACGCCCCTCCGCTGCCGGGAAAGTGACCAACAGCCGAGATCAGCCCCCCCGCCGCGTAGCCGTTGACCGCTGCCAGGCTGAGGCGCGCCACGGTGCCCGGATCGGTGCCGAACAGCCGCCCGCTGAACGCGCCGCCGGGGGTGTCGACGTCCGCTAGCGGCGCCAGCGTCATGTTGAAGCCCAGCGCACGCAGCCGCTGGCCGGTCGCGAGCGCCTGAGCGCGCGCTAGGGCGGCTTGACCGGACGCCCGGACCAGCGGCTCGGCTTGCGGTGGAGGGCCCGGCAACGCCGTGTCCGAGCCGCCAGCCTGGGCGGCGGCGATCAGCGGCGGGACACCACCGGCGCCGCGTGCCGCTGCGTCAACGCCGGCAACGAGTGCGCCGGCCTGCGAGTCACCGGCGAAGCTCGAGGCGACGAGCACCACGCCTCCCCAGCCATCCGGACCGATCGCGAGTCCCGCGCTCGGCGACCTGCCGTCGAGGGAGACCATGAAGAGCTGGGCCACCTGCCTCGCGAGCGGCAGCGTTGCGGCGAGCGAGACCGCCGCCGTCGCCGGCTTGAACTGCGGGGCGCGTCGGGCGCCGTGCGCAGCATGTGAGACGTCCGCGGGAGCGATCACCGACACCGCCGGGCCGCCGCTGGGGACGTACCTCGGCCCCCGGCCGCCGGACTCTTCGAAGACCGCGATTGCGACTCCGACCACGAGCACGAGCGTGACGCCGGCCGCGATCAGACGGCGGCGACGGATTGCGGCGGGGTGATTGGCGCAAGCGCGCGGAGATCCAGAGCTCGGCTGATCCCACGCCGGACGCCGGCCCGCAGGCCGGCGACCCTCTGCTCGGCGCGGAGACCGATGCGCGAGCCCGAGCCGGCGCGGAAACGAAAGCTTCACCGCGTAACCTCCCTCGTCGTGCCTAGCCCTGGAACCGTGCCGAGCGCCGGCGTCGCGCCGAGCCCTGGAACAGCGTCTCGCTCTGGCGTCGTGCCGGGTCCTCGACCCGCGCCGGCCCCGGGAATCGTGCCAAGCCCCGGAACCGTGGTGATGAAGTTCGGTGGGACCTCTGTCGCGGATTCGGAGCAGATCAAGCGGGCGGCGCGCAGGATCGTCGCCCCGCGCGAGGCAGGCAAGCGCGTCGTGGCGGTCCTTTCCGCCCGTGGGAAGACCACCGACGAGCTGATCTCGATGGCGCAGGAGGTCTCGCCGCACCCCGATCGCCGTGAGATGGACATGCTCCTGTCAACGGGCGAGCGGATCTCGTGCGCGCTGTGCGCGATGGCGATCAACGATCTCGGCCATCGCGCGATCTCATTCACTGGCTCCCAGGCCGGGATCGTCACAGATACCTCCCACACGAAGGCAAGGATCCTCGATGTCCGGGCGGACCGCATCCGTGAGGCTCTGGACGATGATCGAATCGTGCTCGTCGCGGGCTTTCAGGGCGTCTCCACCAGCCGCGACGTGACCACGCTGGGCCGCGGGGGCTCAGACACGACCGCGGTTGCCCTCGCCGCCGCGATCGGTGCCGAGGTGTGCGAGATCTACACCGACGTCGCAGGCGTCTTCAGCGCCGACCCGCGGATCGTCCCAGACGCCCGCCGGCTGCCGATGGTCAGCTTCGAGGAGATGCTCGAGATGGCTGCGTCCGGTGCCAGGGTGCTCCAGTTGCGGGCAGTCGAGTACGCCCGCAACCATGGTGTGAGGATCCATTGCCGATCGAGCTTCGACCACGGTCCGGGTACCTTTGTGCTCGGAGAGCACGAGACGATGGAGCATCCAATGATCACGGCCGTCACGCACGCCGACGACGAGGCGCGGATCACGCTGCTGGGCGTGCCGGACCGCCCCGGCGCGGCGGCGATGATCTTCGGTGCCCTCGCCGATGCCGGCTGCAACGTCGACACGATCATCCAGAACGAGCCGCTGGGGGCCGGGCGCGCCGCCGAGGTCTCGTTCACGATCCCGCGCGAGGACCTCGTCGCCGCCGGGCAAGCTCTGGATCCTGTCGCGCGCGAGCTTGGGATCGCGCGCATCGACACCGACCGCCAGATCGGGAAGGTGGCGATCGTCGGCGCGGGAATGCGTTCGCACCCGGGCGTCGCCGCGAACGTGTTCCGTACGCTCGCCGCGGAGGGGATCAACATCGAGATGATCTCGACCTCTCCGATCAAGATCTCGTGCGTGATTCGCTCTGACAACGTCCCCCGGGCGGTGCGCGCGCTGCACGATGCGTTCGGGCTCGGGGATGGGGACATCCAGCCCGACGCGGGTCCCCGGTGACCGCCGGGGCGCGGGTGGCGGTCGTGGGCGCCACGGGCGCGGTTGGGACCACGATGCTCGAGCTCCTGGCCCAGCGGGCATTCCCGGCAGCCGAGATCGTGCCGTTCGCGTCCGAGCGCTCCGCCGGGCGGGCGATCGGGGGCCTGACCGTACGAGCCCTGAGCGAGGACGGGATCGACGGCTTCGACCTGGCGCTCTTCTCAGCGGGCTCCGGCGTCTCCAGGGAGTGGGCGCCCCGGTTCGTCGCCCGCGGAGCGGTGGTGATCGACAACTCCTCCTGCTGGCGGATGGACCCGGGCGTGCCGCTCGTCGTCTCCGAGGTGAACCCAGAGGCGATTGCGCGCCACCATGGGATCATCGCCAATCCGAACTGCTCCGCGATGCAGGCGCTCGTGGTGCTGAAGCCGATCCACGACGCGGCCGGACTGGAGCGAATCGTGTTCAGCTCCTACCAGGCGGCGTCGGGGACGGGAACCCGCGCCGTGGAGGAGCTGAAGGATCAGTCGCGCGCGATCCTGCGCGGCACCGAGCCGCCGCCGCCCCACGTCTACCCGCACCGGATCGCGTTCAACGTGCTGCCACAGGTGGAGACGTTCAAGGACGGCGACGACTACACCACCGAGGAGCGCAAGGTGATCGCCGAGAGCCGCAAGATTCTCGGTCTTCCGAACCTGCGGATCACCGCCACCTGCGCGCGCGTCCCGGTGATGAACTGCCACTCGGAGGCACTCAACGTGGAGACCGGCATCGATCTGAGCCCCGAGGACTGCCGCGAGCTGCTCGCCGCCGCGCCCGGTGTGGCGGTGGTGGACGATCCGTGCGCGGGTCGCTACCCGATCGCTTCCGAGGCCGCCGGTCGCGACGAGGTATTTGCCGGGCGGATCCGGCGCGACGAGTCCAACCCGCGCACGCTCAACATGTGGGTGGTGGGCGACAACCTACGTAAGGGAGCGGCGACGAACGCGATCCAGATCGCGGAGCTGCTGGTGTAGGTGGCGTAGTGGGTCTAGGTGGAGATTGGACCGGCGCTCTAGTCAGAGCGCCCGCAGAGCGGGCAGAACTGGGTCGCGCTCTCAAAGGAATCCGGGTTCGGTAAGTCTGCGTCTACTCGCCGCGAGTAGTTACGCGAGATCTACCCGCCCGCTCCCGCCACCACCGAGCTTGACCAGTCGATCACCGACGTCGGGCGCACGACGTGCTTGCTCATGCCCAGCTCGCTGGGGGACAGGCCGAGCGCGAGCCCGACCAATTGGGGCAGGTGCAGGACCGGCATCCCGAGCTCGCGATTTACGATCTTCGCGGCCGCGGGCTGCTGGAGGTCGAGGTTGAGATGGCAGAGCGGGCAGGGGACGACCAGGCAGTCGGCCTCGGCGTCGATCGCGTCCCCGAGGTGCCGGCCGGCCTGGGTCAGCGACGCCTGCTTGTTCATCGTCACGATCGGAAAGCCGCAGCACTTGTAGACGCCGGCGTAGTCGATCACGGTGCCCCCGAGGGCTTCGATCACGATCTGGAGGTAGCGATCGCGGGGACGGTCGGCGTCGACCCCGAGCCGATCGACTGGGCGCACGATGTAGCAGCCGTAGAACGGTCCTACGCGCAGATCGGTGAGCGGGCGCTTGACCTTTGCCTCGAGCGTGTCGAGGCCGATCTCCTCGACCAGCAGCCAGAGGAAGTTCTTGTTCGTGAGGCCCTTCTCGTAGCGCAGGCCCTCTTCGGACAGTGTGGCGTTTACCTGCTCGCGGTATTCCGTATTCGCGTCCAGGCGCTCCTGGCACTCCGATTGCGCACCCTGGCAGGTGGAGCAGATGTTCATCATCAGCTCGCCATCGGTCTGTTGCGCGAGCGCGAACGTGCGTGCATTCAGGGTGTCGGCCAGTTCCTGGTTGTGCTCGGCGATCACGCCCGCTCCGCAGCACGCGGCGCGGTCGAGCTCGACCAGCTCGATGTCGAGCAGCGGCGCGACCTTGGCCATCGATCCGTGCAGCTCCGGCGTGAAACCGCGGCTTACGCACCCGGGCCAGTAGGCGACCTTCACGAGGTCTCGCTTTCGGCTGGGGGTTCGGGCTTCCCCGACGCCCCGCCCCGCTCAGGCTTCGGCGCCGACGGCTCAGCCGGCGCCGGCTGCTTCGGCGCCGGCGCCGGCGCCGCGCCCCCCGTTGGCTCATGAGCAGGCGCCTGCGCCTCGGAATCGTCCTCGTACCCGCTCACGTACAGATTCAGCTCGATGCGGTGCTCGCGCCCCTCGATCTCGTCAAAGATCCGCTTGAGCTCCTGCGGGGCCTTGTGCGGATGCCCCAGCGCCGTGGCAGGCGTCATCTTGCCGCGCGCAAGCGCGGTGACGACCGTTGGCAGCGAGCTCAGCAGCTCTGGAGCTGCGCGCGGGTGCAGCTTGCCGCCATATGAGTCGGGCACCAGGTCGGCCTCGTGCAGGAGGCCGTTGCGGCGGATGTTCTTGACGAACGCGTGCTCGTGGCGGTAGCCGTTGTTGCGATCCTCGATCTCGTGGTCGGAGCCGGCCATCCGGCGCAGGCGCATGATCTGGCTCATCGGAGCGACGCCCTTGGGGCAGGCGTCGATGCAGTTGAAGCAGTGCGTGCAGTCATAGATGCCGTGCTCGTCCTCGCTGAGATCGAGCAGGCGCTCGTGCTGCTCGGCGTCGCGCGGGTCTCCGACGAACCGGTACGCCTTCGCGAGCGCAGCCGGACCCATGAACAGAGGGTCGACCTCCATCGAGAGGCAGTCCGATACGCAGGCGCCGCACTGGATACAGGCCATCGTCTGCGTGACGTCGATCATGTTGTCGTGGGGGACGATGTACTCCCGCTCGGGAATCGGCTCCTTGTTGATCAGCCAGGGGGTGACGCGCTGGATCTTCTTCCAGTGCACGGCGTCCATGTCGACGATCAGGTCGCGGATCACCGGCATGTTGCCCATCGGCTCGACGGTGATGATCGTCTCTCGGGCGCCAGACTTCGCGGGTTCGGCGGCGCCTCCCTCCACCGGCGCTGCGTCGCCCTCCGCCGGCGTGGCGGACCCCTCGTCCTGCGCAAGCTCGCCCGTCCTGGCAGCGACGCTCTCCTGCGGTGGGTTCCAGCCGTTTCCGTGACCCCGATTGGCGGCCTCGTCGAGGTGCGTGTTGCACGCCAGACCGGGCTTGCCGTTCATCCGCACGCCGCAGGAGCCGCAGATCCCCTGCTGGCAGGAGCAGCGGATGCCGATCGAACCGTCACGCTCGCCTTTGAGCATCAAGATCGCGTCGAGCACCGAGCTCTTCTCGCGCATCTCGACTGTGTGCTCGTCCCAGTAGGCGGCCTGCCCCGACTGGGGGTCAAAGCGGCGGATCCTCAGCGTGTACCCGGGCATCTCAATAAGTCCTCTCTTGGGGCTCCCAGCGCGTGATCGTCACGGCGGAGTAGCTGATTGCCGGGGCGCCATCCCGGGTTGCCGAGACATCGATGTGCTTGAGCCACTGCTCGTCGTTGCGCTGCGGGAAATCGGTGCGGAACTGAGCGCCGCGTGACTCCTTGCGCTCCTGCGCCGCGACCACGATCGTCTCGGCGATGTCCAGCATGTACCCGAGCTCGATCGCCCCGATCACGTCTTGATTGAAGACCTGACCGCGATCGTCGATCGTCGCCTTGGTCGCCTCCTCCTTCAGGCGCAGGACGATCTCGTACGCCTTCTCCAAGCCCGCGGCTTCGCGGAACACCGCGGCGTGCTCGTTGAGCGCCTGACCGAGCTCGCGCTTGATCGCCGCGACGCGGCGGCCACCGGGCTCGCGATGGACGATCGCCCCGATCTTCGCCTCGGCGTCCTGTATACGTGAAACGGGGGAGGACGGCATCGGCATGTGCATCGCCCTGCTCGCGGCGTGCTCGCCGGCGCGGCGGCCGAAGACCAGCGTGTCGAGCAGGGAGTTGGCGCCCAGACGGTTGCCGCCGTGCACCGAGACGCAGGCGACTTCGCCCGCGGCATATAGCCCCGGGACCGTCGTGCGCCCATCGGTGTCCGCCTTGACGCCCCCCATCATGTAGTGCATCCCGGGACGGATGTGGATCGGCTCCCTCGTAATGTCCACGCCTGCGAAGTCCCGGCCGATGTTGACGATCTCGCGCAGCGCCTCGAGCGTACGCCGCCGTGGCACCTTGGTGATGTCGAGCGCGAGGGTCCCATCGGGAAAGCCGCCGCCTTCGTTGATCTCGGTCTGCTCGGCTTGGGAGACGACGTCCCGCGAGGCCAGCTCGAGCTTGTTGGGAGCGTAGCGCTCCATGAAGCGCTCGCCCTTGGCGTTGAGTAGCCATGCGCCTTCGCCGCGGGCACCCTCGGTGATCAGCAGGCCATTGCCCGCGAGCGTCGTCGGGTGGTATTGGACCATCTCCATGTCCATCAACTTGGCGCCGATCCGGTAAGCCTGCGCCATGCCGTCGCCGGTGACGATCAGCCCGTTGGTGGTGGGCTCGTAGGCCTGCCCCGCTCCCCCGGAGGCGAGGATCACGGTCTTGGCGTCGAACAGCTCGAGGCGCCCGTCCCGGAGGTTGCGGCAGATCGCGCCCACGCAGCGGCCGGCGCCGTCCTGGAGCAGGTCGGTCGTGAACCACTCCTCGTAGCGGCTGAGCTGGACGTGGTGCTTCATCAGTTGCTCGTAGAGCACGTGGAGGATCGCCTGGCCGGTGATGTCAGCGACGTAGTAGGTCCGCGCCGCGGAGGCTCCGCCGAATGCGCGCGTGCCCAGGTGGCCGGTCTCCGAGCGATGGAAGGTGACCCCGATGTGCTCGAGGTAGAGGAGCTCCTCGGGCGCCTCGCGGCACATGATCTCGACAGCATCCTGGTCGCTCAGGTAATCCGAGCCCTTGATCGTGTCGAACGCGTGGGACTCCCAGGAGTCCTCGGGGTTCAGCGCCGCGTTGATGCCCCCCGCGGCGGCCACCGAGTGCGAGCGCACCGGATGGACCTTGCTCACGATCCCTACTGTCGCACCGGCGCCAGCGGCAGCCAGCGCGGCGCGCTGGCCCGCCAGGCCAGCGCCGATGATGAGCACGTCGTGGGAAGGCACGACAAGCGAGTCTATTTAAGGGCCGGCTTCGCCGGCTTTTTGGCCGGGGCGCGGGCGTCTTTGCCCGGGACGGGGGACGGGGCATTCGCTGTCGCCGAGCTCTCCGACGGCGCCCGGATCGCCCCACCTCGCTCTAGAGTGGCCACGCCATCATGGGCAGCGAATCCGCTCGACATTCGCGGGGTCCCGGAGTCCGAACCGTACCGCGGAGCCGAAAGGTCAGCGTGTGGATCGAGTTGGTGCTCGCCGTGGTGGTGGTGCGCGGGATACTCGATCGTGTATGGCGACGGTTTCTGTCTGGCCTGCGGACTGTGGACGAATCCCGCCTGGAGACCATACGATTCGCTGGCGGCGGCCGCCAAGCGTGGCGCTCGGACGCGCTCCTGCGTGGTCTCCCGACAGGCGCTCGCTCGCGCTCGAGAACGACGGCTGGGTCGAGATCCTCGAGCTCGGCGGCGGTAGCAAGCGGTGCTGGCCGGCCGCGCTGGCTGGTGCGCGGCGGGGCACCGGCTTGGTCCCGGGCGGTGGATCGCGTTCCTCGGACGCCGCGACTCGATATGGAAGCTTTCGCCGGGAGGCGGGCGAATCAGCCAGATCGGGCACGTTAGGGGGTGCCTCGGTCGACTGGCAGCGTCGTGGGCGGCTTCGTCCTGGGTGCCCTCCTCGCCTATCAGACCAACAAATTTTACAAGGCCGACATGAGGGGGTGGGCCTGACGGTGGGGAGCGGAGATCCCGTTGCCACAGCTCGGATGCATTCGCGCTTCAGTCCGGCGGTAAGATCGTTGTCTTGTTCGGCTCATGGCGGACCGAGGGCGCTGCCGATCTGCCTCGGCTGGGCCTCTCCCGCCGCGCCAACGCTGCACCCGCTCGCGATGGAGTGGTACGGCTATGGTTTGAGCCGGCTGGGGGCCCTGGCGACGCTGCGGCTGCAACTCCGGGCAGCACGGAGAGACAGTCGAGACCGTGTCTCAGAAGAGTCAGCGCAGCGCGCGCATCGCGATGTTGAAGACCCGCATGGGGGCGGGTGTCATGATCTGGATGTCTTTGCGATGGCGCACGACGAGGCCGATCAGCGCGATCGCTGCGCGGAGGGAAGATGGCTTGCCTTTGGTGTCGAAAGCTCCGGCTCGGGCGAGACGCGCCGCCTCAACGAGGAATGTCTGGAGGTCGTTGGCTGGCGTGACGCGAACCTTCAGCAGCGCGGTTTGCGCTCCGTCGTTGACGAAGGCGTGTCGCACTCCGGCATCCGCGCGGATGCGATCGCCAGGCCTGGCCGCCTGAGGCCGGCCGTCGATAAAGAAGGTGACATCGCCGGTGATGACCTCCCAGTCCTCGCTCTGGGCTGGATGGAGGTGCTCGGGCACGTCTCCGCCGGGGTCGGTTTCGACTTTGGCGAGCAGGTCGCCGCCGTCGCGTGAGAAGCGGTAGCGTTGGCGTCTTACGGGATCGACCACGATGTCACTCATGGGTAACATGTTGGCATGCCTCGCAAGTCGACGCAACGGATGGCGTCCGTCGACCGGCGAGAGCTGCTGCTCATAGCAGCAGCCAAGCAGTTCGCCGAGCGGGGATACCGCGGTGCTGATCTGTCGGCGATAGCCGCAGCGGCTGGGGTGACGAAGGTGATCGTCTACCGCGCTTTCGGTTCCAAGCAGGCGCTGTATGAGACGCTGCTGGAGCGCCACCGCGACGAGCTGCTGCAGACCTTGATCTTCTCCCAGGAGCTTGACGGCGCGAGCCAAGCCGACCGGATCCGTACCGGGCTGGATGCCTGGTTCTCCTACGTCGAGGGCCATCCGTTCGCGTGGCGGCTGCTCTTTCAGGACAGCACCGGCCTGCCGACCCTGGAAGAGCGCCATCGAGCGATGCGCGCTCAGGCGCGCGCTGTGCTCGCCGCCCTGCTGACCGAGCAGATGGGCGTCGACGCCGAGGCTGCCCCACCGAGCGCGGAGTTCCTGCGCGCGGCGATAGTCGGCATTGCGATGTGGTGGCTCGAGCATCCCGACACGAACCGGGAGGAGGTTGTCATGACCGCCCACCGGTTGGCCGTCGGCGCCATCTCCGCCGTTAGCAGCACATGATCACAGCATCCGCAGTGACTGCGGCCGCCGAGCGTGCCACGGATGCCGCCGGCGTCGTGAGCATCGGGATCGGCGCCACCCTCACGCTCGCGCCAATACCCACTGCCACAACGCTCGGGCTGGGCGACCAACCAAGCTGGGCTCGCGCGATCGGGCTGGCCGACCTCGCACTGGGACCAGGGCTGCTCGCAGGACGGCCGCGCTGGCCATGGATGGCCGCTCGGGCAGCCCTAAACATAGTCATCGTCAGGCACTACCGCGCCCGCGCCCGCGGGAACCCCAACCCCCGGAGGGCAGGCGCCGGAGCGACAGCCATGACCGCGCTTACCGTCGCTGACGCCGCCGTCGCGGCCACGCTGTTCGCTTCCAGGCGCTGACCGGGTTCGACGCAGCTCCAACGCACCGTCATCAGCACTGGGAGAACAGGCAGCCGCCGGCTGCCGCACCTCGACGGGCACCTGGTTCGATAGCACCGACCCAATAGAGGATCCGCCTGCGACGCATTGGGGGGGAGGCAGAGAAAGGACGTTCAGCGGGGCGGGTGCCCCGTGGGAGGCCCGATCAGCTGTCAGCTAGCTTGCAGATACTGGCCGGCCGCGCGCTGATGGCCTAGGCGGCGAGCTCGGCACCGTGAGCTCTCAGCTCGTGCTTCGCAGCACTTCTCCGACTAAGCCCGCCTCCGGACTCGAACCGAATGACCTTCATTACAAATGGCATATTTGCAGGTCGTTTCCGTGTGGTTACGGTCTCTTGGCCGCTGAATACCGGGCTTGCCGTACCCCCCGGCGTTCGGCCCGCGGGACGACACGGCGCCTACGCCTCTCGTTTGGTGGTCGCTTTCGCCGTACGCGACGGTGGCCGTCGCCGCCACGGGCGACTGTTCAAGCAGACCGATCCGCTCGTGGTAGCGCAACGTGCGGCATGACAGGCCGGCGCTCCCGGCGACCTCGGTAACGGTTAACCCGGGGGTCGAGTCGAGCATCGGCACCGACAACGAGGGTTAGAGCGCTCGAAGTCCAGCGTCCATCAGATGTCATTGTGACGCGGGTCGGAGCGGCTGGGGCCCCTCTCGCTGAAGCGAATCGCTGCGGGGAACTGATGGGGGCATGGGTGCCGCTCACCGAAGCTGCTGGCGGTCGCAAGCGGATCTCGATCGCGCCGAGCGAAACTTTGACGGCCGAGGGCAACGCCGGCACCGTCTATGGGAAGCTGGACGTCATGAGTCCGCAGATCAGGGGCTACAGGTCCTCGGACGAGGAGCCCGTCGTGGCGCTCTCGTTGCGGGCCTGGGCGCCGGTGTTCGTCTCCCTCGAGAAGGTGCTCGGCACCGAGATCTTCCGCCGCTTGCATCCCGACTGGCGGGTCGACCAGGACAAGGCCGTTCGCGCCGTACTGGCGGACTCTGCGATGCACCTGTGGGTAGCCGAGGACGCGCCTGGACCCGCGGGCTTCGCCGCCGCGAAGCTCGACAGTGACAGCCTCGTCGGGGAGATCTACATGCTGGCCGTTGATCCCGCCGCCCAGGACCAGGGCATCGGCACCGCGCTGACCGAGATGGCGACCGACTGGCTGCGCACGTCGGGGATGCGAGTCGCAATGATCGACAGCGGCGGCGACGCGGGACATGCTCCCGCCCGGCGGGTGTATGAGAAGGCCGAGTACACCCTCCTTCCCATTGCTCGCTACTTCAAGGCGCTGTAGGGAGCAGAGGTCGCTTTGCAGCGCGTGGTCGTGCTGGGCCGAGGCGGTGCTGGCAAGTCCGTCGTTGCGCTGCGCCTCGCGGGAGCTCGCCGGGCTGCCCGTCACCGAGCTTGACCTAGATGTTCTGGTCAGCCGATCTCCGACCAACGCCCCATGACCGCTGGGAGGAGTTGCAACGAGAGCTGGCGGCGGGCATCAGGTGGGTCCTCGAGGGAGATCTCGGCCCCTATGACTCCCTCCAGCCCCGCCTGGCCAGCGCTGACACCGTGGTCATCCTCGACTTCGGTGTCCTCCGATGCGCTTGGAGGGCCATGCACAGGTCACGACCGCGAGCGGACTTCTGGTAATGGCTCCTTACCTGGCCGCGTCGCAGCAGGCCGAGGGTTCTGGCGGCTGTCGACAAATGGGCGCCCGGGGCCGACGTGCACTTCTTGCGCTCACCCCGTGAAGTTGATCAGTTCCTCGCTGCAGCCACAGCGCGGTCTCAGTAGACGACTGTCTTGAAGATCGAGAAGCGGTCGTTGAGAACCGCGCCACGGACAAGCTCAGCCGTTCCGTAGCGGGTGCGGCTTACGGCTTCGCCGCAGCAGAGCTACCGCGCTATGGCCGCGTGAGCAGTTCAGGGTTGTGGCCGTTGGGTCCCGGAAGTACAGGCCGCGGCCCCCGTTGTAGTCGTTGAGCCCGCCTTGGCGGTGGTGTTGTGGGTCGGCGCTGAAGATGAGGCCTGCGGCGTTGATGCGGACGAGAATGGCGTCGAGCTCCTCGTTGGTGACCGCGAACGCGTAGTGCTGGGACTGGAACGTTTGTACGCTACCGGGCCCGAGCGCCCCCCCCAACGATCGAAGCTCCCTGTGCGACGGCATCGAGGCCGCCCGTGCTCACGCCCGACACAGCCGCGCGGCGAACCGCGGCGATCGCCTCCGCGACCACGGGCCCGACGCGCTCCAGGCGCTCGACCTGCTCAGGGCTGTCCACCGACACGAAGGCAGCCTACCCTGCACCGGCGCTTGCGTAGGACGACGCTCAGCTGGCGAGCTCTCTGAGCGGCACTGCCAAGCGGTCGGCCAGACCGAGATCGCTCCGCTTGGTCTCGATGAGCAGCGCTTCGCTGATCGCAGCAAAGGCGCGCTTGAGCTCTGCAATGTCGAGCGACTCGACCAGTGCCCGCGCGATGGGCGCAGTCACCTCCCGCGGGAGGCTATCCATGCCCCGGCCTTGAACGGCGGGCACGCCATGGCGCAGGCACGCCAGAGCGAGCACTTGGTCCCGCACGCCGCTGATCATGTGCTCCGCCTGCCAGGCCCGTCCGCGCGCGATGCTCGAGCGGGCGTGAAGCGCGTACAGCCAGCCCATGCCGATCAGCTCGGCGGCGGTGGGCACCGCCGCGACGCGCGGCGCCGCAGCCGTCCCGAACAGCAAGCGGAAGCTCGGGCCGAGCGCGCCGAACTCCGACGGGAGCCAGAACGAGATGTCGACCTGCAGCGTGCTGAGGAGCAGAAAGACCCGTACAGGGTCTCGCCGGCATACACATCGAAGTGATGGAGAGCGTGCTCGTCGTACTTCGTTCGGTCCAGTCAGCGATCACCTGCGCACGATCGGCGTCGGCGGCAACGCACAAGGCGAGGTCTACGTCCGACCACCGATCCTCCCGACCGAGCGCAGCAGAGCCCGTCAGGGCGGCGGCGCTAATCCGAGGGTCGGCGTGCGCTAGCGCAACCAGCTCGCCTCGTAGCAGCTCGCGATCCTCTACGGAGAACACCGTGCGGAGACTAGGACAGGACCGTCGGCCCGGTCATGCGCGCTACCCCGACACTATCCTCTTACGCGCGGTCCTGCAAGCCAATCCCGTAACGGAACGGTCCTGAAGCACCTCGAGCAGTGATCTGGGGGTCGTTCCTGAGTTACAGATCAGGATTGTGGTAGTCTGAGTACACACTCAAGAAAGGATACTTCATATGGCTTGTAAGTGGTGGACCCTTCTCGCCGTCTGCACCGAGGACTTCATGTTGGTTGCTGGACGTCATAGTCGTCGGCGTTGCGCTCTCCGACGTACAGCACCCAAGGCCGCCGCCGTGCCGGCGCGGAGGTATGCGAGCACGATGACGGTGATGACATGATTACGATCTTCGGCTCGACCGGTGGGACGGGACGTGAGCTAGTGCGGCTGGCTTTGGAACAGGGCCACGATGTGACCGCGGTCGCGCGTGATCCAGACGCTGTCGAGGTAGCCCACGAGCGGCTGGTGGTGCTCCGCGCAGATGTGCTTGATCCCGGCTCGCTTCCGGCGGTGATGGGCGGTGCCGGCGCTGTGATGTCGGCTCTGGGGGCTGCGGCGGGCCGGGCTCCGACGACGGTTTATTCGGCCGGCGTGGCCAACATCCTTGAGGCGATGTGCGGGGCGGATGTGCGTCGCTTCATTGGAATCAGCGCAGCGCCGGTGATCCCTCGCTCTGAGGCGGGCGTGGCTGAGCGGCTGCTCGTGTTCCCGCTTCTTTATCGCTTCTTTGGCGGGGCGTACGCGGATATGTGGCGGATGGAGGGGCTGCTTCGCGCCAGCCAGGCCGAGTGGACAGTGCTACGCCCGCCGATGCTCACCGACAAGCCGCCGACCGGGCGCTACCGGACCGCGCTCAACGAGAACGTGCGGGGCGGTCGGCGGATCACCCGCGGCGACCTTGCCGCGGCCATGCTGGAGGTGCTCGACGACAGGTCTGCGGTTCGTGCCGCCGTCGGAGTCGCCAACTGAGTGGCGGCGAGCGATCCACGTGATCGTGGCGGGGCGCGTGACCCGTTGGGCGCTGAGTTCAGGGAGCCGCACCGGATTCGACAGAAACTCTTGAACCCGTGGACTCTTGCCAGCTTTTAGCTGAGATCGATCTGGCCTTCCACGCCGTTCGGTGAGACGACTCGGTCTCGCGTGGTGAGCAATCTCGGCGATCGCATTGCGAAGCGACCGGACGCTCGCGCTGGCGGTCTTTGGGGGACGAGCTAGTCGCCGGGGGGGCGTAGCAGCGCGTCGAGTGTGGCGATGGTTTGCTCGAGGGTGGGGAGAGGCTCAGCGTGTGCGTGACCCATGATCTGGCGTTGGGCGGCGCGCAGGAAGCAAGCGGCGACGAGCAGGAACGCGATCGTCTCGGCGTCGGCGTTGGCGGCGATACGACCGGCGACCTGTTCGGCGATCAGGTAGGCGCCGAGGGTTTGCACGCCACGGTGTGGGCCGAGGTCGTGCTCGGCCATGTAGGCAGCGAGATCGTCGCGGAGCTCTGCGTCGGATTGGGCGGCCATGACGACGGGCAGCGCCTGGTTGAGGAACTGCTCGATCGCCTGGGCGAGGGAAATCAGGGTTTCGTGGCGATCACCGCGCGTGATGCCTCGCTCATCGAGGGCCTGAAGGGGTTGCAGTCCTGATTCAAAGACCGCGCGCAGCAGGCCGGCCTTATCGGTGTAGTGGTAGTAGACGCTAGCGTCGGAAACGCCGGCCCGCTGGGCCACCTCGCGGCTGGTGACGCTCGCCACGCCGCGCTCGCGCAACAGCTCCAGCGTCGCGTCGAGAATCGCTTCCCGTCCGCCGGAGGGCGGGCGCCCGCGCCGTTTTGGGGGCTCAGTCGCCATCTTCAAGGAGATTAGCGCGCTTTCTGAGCCAGTGGTCAGAAACCATGCTATTCTGAGCAACGACTCAAGAAAGAATACATCTCATGGGTTCGTAAGTGGTCGGCTCTTCTCGTCGACTGCCGGCTGTCCCGCCTGGTTTGCGGCGCGCGGTGTCCGTGCCAGCTCCGGATACCCGTATTGTTTTTCGGCAAGACCGGCCCGGCTGTTGTTCTCGATGGAGGCGTGATCGTGGCGAGACATGCACGAACTGCGGGTGGCGTCGTCCAGAGGCTGCTGGGCGTTGTGTGGTTTGTCCTGCTCGCCGGTGGAGTCGTGGTCGTGGTCGTGGTTGTGGCGGTGCTGGCCCGAGGTGGGCACCCGCGCGTGGACTTCCCCGTCGCTCTCATGGTTCAAGGGGGCTCGGTCGGGCACGGGGCGACGGGCCCAGCGTCGATCATGGGCGCCGGTGGGCAGCTGAGCGTCGAGGCGCCCGCCGAGGTGGTAGCCGTGGGCCTGGTGTTCGCGGCGGCGGGCCTGGGGTTGGTCCTCTTGGTCCTGCGCCAGCTCCGGGCGCTAGTCGCGGAGGCGACCGCTGGATTGCCCTTTGGGACGCGAAGCGCGGGTCGGGTTCGGCTGATTGGTTCAGCGATCATCGCTGCCGAGTTGACTCGTGCCCTCGTCGTGCTCGTTGGCTCCCTGTGGGCGCGGGCCCATGTCCACGTCCCGGGCCTTGTCTTCAAGGCCTCCTTTCCGCTCCAGATTGCTGGCCTGGGCGCGGGGGTGCTAGTGATGCTGCTGGCCGAGGTCTTCCGGGTCGGAGCCGTCCTGCAACGAGACCACGACCTCACGGTCTGAGGCGAGGTGGGTGATGCCGATCACGGTCCATCTCGACGAGCTGCTGCAGGAGCGAGGAATGACCCTGACCGAGCTCGCCGACAGGGTGGGGATCACGCTCGCCAATCTTTCCATCCTCAAGACCAACAAAGCACGCGCCGTGAGGTTCTCGACCCTCGAGGCGATCTGCAGAGAGCTTGCCTGCCAGCCTGGTGACGTGCTCAGCTGGAGCTCGAGCCGGGCGGCCAAGGTGAGAACGCGGCCCGGCGCGGAAAGCCGGCGGCGCGCCGCCTGACTCGGGTGCGCTGAGGGCAACCTCGCTCTATATTGTTTATCGATAAGCTGGTGCGCGCATTACGTGGCTCGCATCTACCCACGAGCCCATCTGAGAGGACCACGCCTGATACCCATGCCGAAGCCCCCAGCGCCGCGCCGCCCGAACCCCGGCGGCACGGTCAGCTACTGGGGCGCCACCGAAGACGAGCTGCGGGACGGCTTCAGGACCAAGCGGGTCTTGGCCCTCGCCGACCAGCGCCGGCTGTTCCCTCACCACGGCATGCTCGACCTCGGGGAGGACATGATGGTGCTCAGCGGCTGGAGGCAGTGCACGCGCACGCAGGTCACCGGCGTGGAGCTCACGTTCACCGGCGCCTACCCGCGTCTCCTGGCCGCTGGTGCGCGGGGAAACTCGCCCAGCTTCGGTGCCTTCGGGAGTCTCGGCAAGCCGCTGGTCCTCAACGTTGTGGGTGAGGTACCGGTGTACCTGTTGCTCGGATACGCCTGGTGGTCGGGGATAAATCAGAACCGTAAGTGGTACCCCCTCATCGTCGCCTGGGCCGACCACCCTGGGACAACCAGGGCCGACCGAACCCGGCCATGACAGCTCCGGCCAGCCACGCGGACACCAGCCGTCGATCCTCCAGGACCCAAGCAGGCCGATGATCATCGGACCGGTGCTCGAGCTGATCGTCTTCAGCCTGCCGTCGCTGATCTACATGCGAAGGCTCCAACATCGCGGCACCACGTCATCTGACGCCCGGGCCGCCGTTGCCTGGCGGGTCGGCGCAGCCGAGACCTACCGTCTCGCCGTCGCTGTCGCCCTGGTTCTGCTGCCGCTCACCTACCTGGCGATCAGGGCGATCCCGACAGGAGCGCTCGGCACCCAATCCAATCTCCACGTCACCTACGGACGTGCCACCACAGCCGCCGGGTACGTAGCGATCGTGCTCCTTGCCATCACCGAGGAGATCCTCTTCCGCGGCCTGATCGCTGGCGTGCTCATACGTCGATATGGCTTCGCCGCGGGCAACATCCTCCAAGCCCTGGTCTTCTTCGCCCCTCACCTGCTGCTCCTTACAGTGAGCACCGCCATCTGGCCCCTACTACCCGTCCAGCTGGTGGCAGGCTGGCTGCTCGGCCTGCTCCGTCACAAGTCCGGCAGCATCGGCCCGTCCTCACTAGCCCACGTCGCCGCCAACCTTCTCGCACCTCTCCTACTCACGATCTGATCGGTCAATCGTCGCGTCCGCGCCCACGAGAACAAGGTATCCAATCATGTACTTCAGATCAATCGACCTTACGATCCTCGCCCGACTGCATTGTCGTCAGCAGCGGCGCCTCTAAAGGTGCGGCCCCCAGCGGCCGAGCCCGCGCTCATTCGCGCCGCAGGCGCTCCTCCCGCGTCGGGCGCAGCTTCGCGTTCGCGCGTGAACCTCGGCGTCTGCGTCGTCGGGCCGGAACTCGCGCGAGGGACGAGCAGCGAGCCGGGATTGCCCCGGCCATCGCGCCCGCCGGACACAGTTGGTCTGTCAAGGGGCTGAGTTGCCGCGCCGGGCGACCTCAGGAGCGTCCCGGCTCGTCTACGGCGACGTGTTGCGATCACCGCGCGAACCCAAGGATCCGCTTGCGGGACGGCGTTGAGACGGGCTGATCAGGTCCGCCGGGCGAAGGTGGACGTCGTCCAAGGACCAGAGCCCGGACGTGTCGTCGTCGTTGGCGGCGATGAGATCGGTGACGAAGTCGTCGAGACACTTCTCATATGACACTGCTTCTGCGAGGAGCTCGCCAGCGGCAACGACGATCCGCTGTAGGTCCTCGGCGATCCGGGCGCGGGTCATGCTCGGGATCCGGTCGCCATTCTCGCCATCGCGTCCGGGACGTCGGCCGCGAACTGCGAGAAGCACGGATGGCGGCCGGTATCGGGCACGATCGACCGGAACGGCACCCGATTGAAGTACCACTCGAACCACCCCCTGCCCGAGAGTGCAAGCCACGGCATCCCAGAGGCGGTCGAGGACCGCGTGAGCGGCCACTCGCCAGCAAGCGGGACGACCGCTTCCCGAATCGAGGCGTCAGCGACGACCGCGCCAACGCGGGGCCTGGTTGCAGCGCTGCTTTGAAGACAAGCGTGGCGCGCGTGTCGGCGCTGCGCCGGTCCCCCGGCCAGAGCGAGCGTTCTCGCGAGGCGGTCAAGACCTATCCGTCGGTGCCGCAGACGGCACGTTCCCATTCGAGCCCCTCCGCAGTCGTCAGGTTCTCAGACGGGCGGTTCCGGGTAAGACTGAGGCCCGTGGAACCCGCGCGTCTCACTGTTCTGGGCTCCGGCGACGCCTTCGGCGCCGGCGGGCGCTTCTAGGACCTGGCTTCACCTCAGCGGTGGCGCCGAGCCGCTGCTGATCGACTGTGGAGCGACGTCAGTGATAGCGCTCAAGCGAGCGGCGATCGTTCCGGCATCGATCGGCTACGTCGCAGTCAGCCACCTGCATGGCGACCACTTCGCCGGCATCCCCTGGCTGATCCGACGGCCAGTTCGCCAATCGCATCAATCGCTTGCTGATCGCCGGGCCGGCAGGTACGCGCGAGCGGATCGATCGAACCTTCGATGCCCTGTATCCCGGCGCCACCGAGGACCAGCGGCCGTTCCTAACGGACTTTTGCGAGTTCTGCGAAAGCACGGTGTTGGAGCTCGGTCCCGCAACGATCACGCCGTTCGAGGTCCGCCACGGCAGCGGTGCGACCCCGTACGCGATGCGCATCGAGTACGCCAACAAGGTGATCGCCTACTCTTGGGACACCGAGTGGACAGACAGCCTCCTAGATGTCGCCGACGGCGCCGACCTGTTGTGCGCGAATGCAGCTTCTTCGATACTGAAGCACCCGGCCATCTCCCCTACCACACGCTCCTCGCGCACCGTCACGACCTTCGCTGCGGGCGGATTCTCATCACTCATATGAGCCAAAAGATGCTCGGCCACCTGCATGAGTCACAGCTCGAGGCCGCCGCTGACGGCGTCGCGATCACGCTCTACTGATACTGCCCCTACTACACTCGAGACCCCTCAGTCACCCGATGCCTGCCCGTGGCGGGCAGGACCCTCACCCGGTCATACACCGCCTCCTGACGCACTCCCGGTCCACACAGGTTGGCGTGTGCCCGCCGCGGCGGGCTGCGCACGGCATCAGGGATGACTTCTCCTTTCGTCGCGAGCGACAGCAGCACCGCCACTGGCGCGTTTGCGACGAACGATCAAGCTGGCGGGAGGGCTTTCACGCGTATGAACGCGCCAAGCTTTCCACCACCGCGAATTGCTTGCACGCTGTCGGCCTCGAGCTAACGAGAACCAGCGCCGTCGCCCGCGCCGCCGAACCCACATTGGCGAGAAGTGGTCTCCAGCCGCGCTGTTCGTGAGTCCCGCTTCCGTGCGTACGACGCGTGTCAACGCGCCCGCCACGTGTTCGGTCTTCACATCACGGCAACATCCGAGCGTCTGGTTCTCCGTATAACGGCACGTCAGCCCAATATAAGGAGTTGCATTCCCATGCGTGGACGTTACAAGAAGGGCACCTTCGCTGCCATGGCAGCCGGCGCCCTCGTCGTTGGTATCCCGGTTACGGCGGTGGCAAGGCACGATCGGGGTCGCGGCCACCATCCGCACGCGATCAAGCACGTGCTGCTGATCTCGGTCGACGGACTTCACCAGTCAGACCTCGACTGGTATGTCGCTCATCATCCCCGCTCGGAGCTCGCGAAGGTCTCGAGTGCCGGTGCTGAGTATAGGTCGGCGCACACCCCCGCCCCCTCCGATTCGGACCCAGGCATGACGGCGCAGATGACGGGCGGTAACCCGCGAACGACAGGCGTCTACTACGACGTCGAGTACAACCACGCCCTGCTGCCAGCGGGGACGAAGTCGTGTCACGCCCAACCGACCGGCGCCAACGTGATCTACGACTCGCCGGACGACAGAGACGCCACCCGGCTCGACGCCGGCCAGGGGCTCTCCGGCCTGCCCGAGAGCATCCTGAAGATGACGAGCACGCCGCAGAACTTGCTCGTCCGCTCGACATTCCCGGTCAGTCCGAAGACGTGCAAGCCGATCTACCCCCACGCGTACCTGAAGGTCAACACGGTCTTCAACGTCGCCCACAATGCCGGCCTGCGCACCGCGTGGTCGGACAAGCACCCGGTCTACGAGTCTTTCAACGGCCCGTCCGGGAACGGCATCAGTGACTCGTTCGATCCCGAGATTGACAGCAACGCGCTCAAGCCCAACGGGACCGCCTACCCGGGTGGCATCTCCTGGACGAGCGACAACGCGGCGACGATGCAGTACGACTCCTACAAGGTCCAGGCCGTGCTCAACTGGATCGCCGGGTACAACCACAGTCGCACCCGGAAAGTCGGCGTCCCGGCGATATTCGGGATGAACTTCCAGACCGTCTCGACCGCCGAGAAGCTCCCGACCTCCGACGGCCTCACCGGCGGCGACCTGCCCGGCACGAACACACCGGGGCCGCTGCTACGGCGAGCGCTTCGGTACATCGACGACCAGCTGCACAAGATGGTCAGCGAGATCCATATGCACGGCCTGGCCGGCTCGACGGCCATCATCGTGTCGGCCAAGCACGGGCAGTCCCCCCAGGACCCCAACCAGCTGACCCGGATCGACGACGGTCCGATCATGGACGCGGTCAACGCCGCATGGGCGGCCACCCATCCGGGAGCGGCACCGCTGATCGCGGCCGCCACCGACGACGACGCGATCATGTGGTGGCTCTCGGATCGTTCAGCCGCGGCGGCGAGGTTCGTGACGAACTACCTGTCGACCCACTCAGCGACTGGCAACACGGCGACCGGCGGCTCGCGCACGGTGCCCCACTCAGGGCTCGTAAAGATCTACGCTGGCAAAGCAGCGGCCCGGTACTTCGGGGTGCCGGTCTCGGACCCGAACCACCCGGACGTGTGGGGCGTTGTGAGGGTCGGCGTCGTCTACACCGGCGGCAAGGGCAAGATCGCCGAGCACGGTGGGGCCAACGCGGGCGACCGCGATGTGCCGATCGTCGTCTACGCGCCGGGCGCCGTCAGGCCCCGAGTGTTCGGCCAAGGGGTCGAGACGACCCAGATCGGGCCGACGATCGTGCACCTTCTCGGGCTCAGTCCGAAGAAGCTAAGGGCCGTGCGGATCGAAGGCACGAAGGTTCTCCCCGGCGCCGGAGCCTAACCCGCTCGGGGCGGCGGCCGACAGCCGTCGCCCCGAGCGTCGGGAGGGTGGCGGCCATCGCCCGACTGAGCGAGCAGTGCCGCAGTGCTCGAGATGCGGGACGCTCGCTCGAGGAGTTGGCTGCGTAAGACGGGATCACTTTCCCAAGCCCGCCTCCGGACTCGAACCGGAAACCCCTTCATTACAAATGAAGTGCTCTACCAATTGAGCTAGGCGGGCGGGGCTGCGAAGTCGGTGATCGTATCGGCCGGCCCCCGGCGCAGCGCACGCGCCAGCCCATCTGACCGGCACAGCATCGGCCTCAGGCGCAGCGCACGCGCCGGGCCATTGACCGGCCGAGCATCGGCCTCAGGGCAGAGCACCGTCTTCAGGCCGCTTTAGAGTCGTCCGGGCGCCCGGCCAGCTCTGCCTCCCACCAGTCGATCGCGTCGGCCATCGTCTGGCGCAGCGGGATCTCGGGCTCCCAGCCGGTGGCAGCGCTCAGGCGATCGTGTGCTCCCCGCAGCTCCATCACCTCCCGCGCGCGCACGCGCTCAGGGTCTACGACGTGCTCGACTGCGATCGGTGCGATCAGCTCGCCCAGCAGCCTGACCTGCTCGGCGGCCGAGACCGATCGCCCGGAGCAGACGTTGTAGATCGCCGGCTCGGCCGCCCGTGCTCCCGCCGGCTCGGGCCCCTGCGCGAGCAGGCGATAGGCACGAGCTATGTCTCGCACGTCGGTGAAGTCGCGCCGGGCGTCGGGGTTGCCGGTGACGATCCGGATCTTCCGCGCGTCCTTGATCCGTGCCTTGGCGGCCTGCTGGGCGAGCGAGGAGACGATGAAGATCGGGAGCTGTCCCGGACCAGCGTGGTTAAAGGGCCTCGCGCGGACGAGATCCAGGCCGCGGGCATCGGCGTAGACACCGGCGAGCAGGTCGCCGGTGGCCTTCGACACCGCGTACGGATTGGCCGGCGCAACCGGAGCGCTCTCCTCGATGGGCAGGCGAGCGGCCACGCCGTAGACCTCGCATGAGCTGACCCAGACGACCCTGGCTCGAGGTGCTCCGAGCGCCAGCGCTTCAAGCACGTTGACCGCGGTGCTCACGTTGTCCTTCACGGTCGTGGCAGGGTCCTCCCACGATCGGCCCACCGAGCTGAGCGCGGCGAGGTGATAGACGACCTCCGGTCCTGCCTCCCGGACGGCTGCCGCAACCGCCGCCGCGTCCCGCAGGTCGATCGCCCTTCCCTCGCCGGCGCCAGCGGGCACGCGGCCACTCCTGGACAAGCCGATCACCTCGTCGCCTGCGCGCGCGCACCGCAGTGCCAGGTGCCGGCCCGCGAATCCGGAAGCGCCGGTAATTAGGACCCGCAAGCCGCTCCCGCTCCCACGCAAGCCGCTCCCGCTCCCGCTCCCACGCAAGCCGCTCCCGCTCCATCGCAAGCCGCTCCCACGCACGCCGTTTCATCCCCTACGCAAGCCATTCCCGCCCCACGATCAGGTGCCCGGCTATGAGCCGGCCCTACGGGGCAGGCTCAAACGAGACGATCTGCTCGAGCGGCCCGTGACCGTTGCCGGAGAGCTCGGCCTCGGATAGGGGTGGCGCCGGCTCGGGCTCGGCATTCAGGCGCCGCTCGAGCTCGCCCAGCACGACTCCGAAGACCAGATGACGCCAAGTCGCCTGCGCGAAGGCGCGACGATTGCCTGCCAGCGGCGAGAGCTCTTCGCGTCTTGGGTGAGCGCGATCGCAGACGGCGCCCAGCGGCCAGAGCGCGAGGTGCTCGGCCATCGCAAGGAGCGGTCCTCGCAGGGCCGGGTGGACGGGGAGGATCGGGGCCAGGTTCGAGTAGACGGCGCCGAAGATGGCCCCGTTCTGGATGTGCAGCGCGAGCCCTGCCTGATACCAGCCGTCCCCGCGCGTGAGCGCCTTGCCTAGTAGCTCGATGTCGTCGTAGCGGCTGGAGAAGACGAGCTTGTCGAGCGGCTGCCCGAGCGCCCAGACGCCGGCGGCGATCGAGCCGCAGACGGTTCCTCTCAGCGTGCGGGTGCGGTCGATCCCGAGGCTCAAGGGCGCAACTGTAACGGGCAGGCGCCAGGCGGGTAGCCAATGTGCGATGGATCAAGAAGCGCTGCACAGGCGCATCCGGGAGCAGGGAGTCAATCGACTCGTCTACTGGTTGGCGCGCGCCGTTCTGCAGCCGTTCTTTCACCTCTACCTGCGCTACAGCCGGATCGGGCGCGAGCACATTCCTGCGCGGGGCGCGGTGATCCTCGCGTCCAATCACCGCAGCTTCCTGGACCCGTTCGTGATCGGGACGATGGCGCGCCGGCCGATGTACTACATCGCCAAGAGCGAGCTGTTCAAGGGCTGGCAGAATTGGATCCTCAACGTGCTCGGGGCGTTCCCGGTCGATCGCGGTGCCGGTGACGAGGAGACGATGAAGACCGCGAAGGCGGTCCTCGCGCGCGGGGACATCCTCTTGATCTTCCCCGAGGGCACGCGCATACGGCCCGGGTCGCTGAGCAAGCCCAAGCGGGGCGTCGGCCGGCTCGCCCTTGAAACCGGCGCGCCAGTCGTGCCGCTGTCGGTGATCGGCACCGAGTACGTGCGCCGTGGGTGGAGGATCCGGCCTGCCAAGGTGCGCATCCGCGCCGGCCGGGCGCTGCGCTTCCCGCAGGTGCAGAGCCCTTCGCCCGCGCTCGCGCGTGCCGTCACCGCCCGCATCTGGCCGTGCGTGATGCTCCAATGGGAGTGGCTGGGGGGCTTGCCGCCGATCCGCCGCGCCGCGATCATAGGCGCCGGCACGTGGGGGACGAGCCTAGCGGTCTGCCTGGCGCGGGCCGGCTTCGAGGTCGACCTCGGTTGCCGTACGCGGGAACAGGCCGCGGCGCTGGCCGCGAGCAGAGAGAACGCGCCCTACCTGCCGGGGGTCGAGCTTCCCGCATCGGTCCGCATCGTGCGCGCCGCCGAGCTCGAGCTCGGCGGACACGATCTCATCTGCCTGGCCGTGCCTGCGCGCGCACTGCCCGGTGTGCTGGCGGCGCACGCCGAGCGGATCCCCCGCCGCGCTGGTCTGCTCGTCCTCTCCAAGGGTCTCGTGCCTCCGCTCGGGACGCTGCCGTCCAAGTTTGCCGCGCAGCGCTGCGCCGCGCGCGCTGTGGCCGTGCTGGGCGGCCCGGCGCACGCAGCCGAAGTGCTCGATCACGGCGCTTCGCTCGTGCTCGCCTCCTCAGAGCGTGCCTTCGCCGCTCAGCTTGCCGATGCGTTCGCAGCCGCCCGGCTCGATGTGTCGATAACCAGCGACGTGATCGGGGTCGAGCTCGCGGGCGCGGCGAAGAACGCCGCCGTGCTGGCTGCCGCCGCGGCTTCGTCGGCGGGGCCCAACGTCGCCGGAGCCGCGGCAGGCAAGGTGTTCGCCGAAGTCGACGCACTTGCCCGGGACCGTGGTGCGCGGCCCGAGACGTTTGCCGGACTCGCCGGTGCCGGGGATCTGGTCGCGACAGTGCTCGCGGCTACTTCGCGTAACCGCCGCGCCGGTGAGCTGCTAGCCCGGGGCGCCTCGCCGGTGGAGATCGGTGCAGTCCTCGGTCAGGTCGCCGAGGCGGTAGATTCGGTGGCGCTGCTGGCGGCGGTGGCGCGAGACGCGGGCCTTCAGACCCCGGCGCTCGACGCCCTCGCAGCGCTCGTCGAGGGACGGATCGAGCCCGAGCTCTACACGACGGCTGTGACCAAGCCGGCGCGTGGCGAGCGCTCGCGCGCTGTCCGCGCGGCTTGACCGCGGGTACGCTCCACATGTTGTGGCCGCAGAGATACCTAACGCGCACGCAAGCAGCGACACCAAGGCCAAGGCAGAGCTCGATGCCCGGTTCAGCGAGCTCTACCGAACTCATCTGCGCGACGTCTACTCATACAGCTACTACCGGATCGGCAACCACCATGATGCCGAAGACATCACCGAGCAGACCTTCCTGCAAGCCTACCGCCACTTCGAGCGCGCGCTGCGCGAATCCCGCGGGCGCCCGTTGCGCCCGTGGCTCATCCGGATCGCCCACAACCTGGCGGCCAACTTCTATCGCGACCGGGCGCGCAAGCCCGAATCTGCGATGGAGGACGCTGACATGATCTCGGCGCCGCAGACGACCGAATCGCTTGTCGAGGCACGCGAGGAGCTGAGGTCGATCCTGATCGGGGTGCGCGAGCTGCCGGAGGACCGGCGCGAGGCGGTGATCATGCGCTTTGCGCTCGGGATGGACAACCGGGAGATCGCGCGCGCCCTGGGCCGCACTGATGGGGCGACCAAGGTCCTGCTTCATCGCGCGGTCCGCCAGCTCGAGCGCATCGTCGCTGAGGCCGACGAGAGCGCCGTGGGTGCGGGCGCTAACGCTGCTGGGACAAAGCCGGCGCGATGAGTGGCGCTGGAACCGATTTCGAAGCGCTGCTGAGGGAAGCGCTGATTCCGGTCGATCCGCCCGCCGGCTTGGCGGCGCGGCTCGAGCGCACGCTCGTGAACCTCAACGAGCTGGCCCAGGACGAGCTCGAGTCCTGGGAGCTCTCGGCGATGGGCGACCCGCGCACCTGGGCGCGAACGGCGGCCGCGGTTGTGCTGGGCGCGAGCGCGGGAACGGCGCTGGTGGTGCTCCGGGTGCGCCGCCATCAATACGCGCGCAGCCGGCAGTCATCCAACCTGCTCGATCTGGCTCAGGCGATGCTCCGGGATGTCGCCACCGAGACGCGACGGGTCCTTCCTGACCGCTAGCGTTCGGTCGATGGACACCGACGTTTGCTACCGGCATCCCTCGCGTCAAACCCGAGTCTCGTGCTCCTCGTGCGGACGCCCGATCTGTCCCGACTGCATGACGCCGACGTCGGTCGGGATGCGTTGCCCGGAGTGCTCGCGAGAGCGGACCAAGGTCAAGACGGCTCGCTCGCTTCCCTCCGTACCCTCGCGACTGACCCTCACGAACGCGTTGATCGCGATCAACGTGATCGCGTTCCTCGCGGAGATCGCCACGGGCGGGACGCTCGGCAGTACCCAGCACAGCACGCTCTACCAGAACGGGGCACTGGCCGGGTATTTGATCGTGCACACCCCCGGATACACCGGGCAGACCCACGAATACTGGCGCCTGTTGAGCTATGGCTTTCTGCACGAGAGCCTGCTGCACATCCTCTTCAACATGGTCTTCCTGTACATCATGGGCCCGCTGCTCGAGCCCGCGATCGGGCGTCTGAACTACGCCGCGGTCTACTTCGCATCCCTGCTCGCGGGGTCCTTCGGCGCGCTCCTCTTTCAACCCGATGCGCCCACGGTCGGCGCTTCGGGCGCGCTGTTCGGGGTGCTCGGTGCGCTGCTCGTGGTGGCGCGCAAACGGGGCATCTCGATCTGGCAGAGCGGGCTCGGAATCACGCTGGCGATCAACATCGTGTTCGCGCTGACCTACTCGGGGATCTCGATTGGCGCCCACCTCGGCGGGCTGGTTGCCGGGCTGATCTCCGGCGCGCTGATCGTCGAGCTTTCCGAGCGCCGGCGCCTGCGGGGCGTGGCGCTTGCCGGCTGCGCGCTGCTCGCCGTCCTCAGCGTGGCGGGCGCGATCACGGTGGCAGGCGCCACCGGGTTGACGCCAAACGGGATCGGG
>JALYUQ010000126.1 GCA_030853685.1 Actinomycetota bacterium
TGACGATGGCGATCAAGGCCGCGGGCGGGACGCCCGCCAAGAAGCCGACGTTCGTCTTCCCGGTCTCAAACGAGTCGGAGTTCCTGAAGCTCGCCTACACGCTCGAGAACACCGGCGTGGGCGCCTATAACGGCGCCGGGCCCGCGCTGGTCAACAAGCAGTACCTCGCCGCGGCGGGCTCGATCGTGCAGATCGAGGCGCGCCACGCGGCCTCGATCGCGCAGCTCACCAAGGGCAAGATCACCCCCAACGGGGCGTTTGACAAGCCGCTCACGATGCCCGCGGTGCTCGCCGCGGTCAAACCGCTGATCAAGTAGTCCTGACTCCTGGAGGAACTGATACCGATGGGCCTCACAAATCCGCTCCACATAGCCATTCTGCTGGTCATCGTGCTGCTCGTCTTTGGAGCAAAGCGTCTACCCGAAATGGGTAAGTCGCTCGGCACAGGCTTGCGCGGCTTCCGGGACTCGCTCGAGGATAAGCATCCCAGCGAGCCCGACGAGCTGGGCACGCCCGAGCAGCCTTAGGGCACCTAGACAAAGATTGTGGCGGCGCTCCTGCGGGAGCGCCGCCGGGTTAAGCGATCGTGCGGGAGCGCCGCCGGGTTAAGCGATCGTGCAAGCGCGGCGGCGAAGCGAGCTCCGATCAAGTGCTGTCCGGGCGCCTGGGGCGTCAGCTCATTGAACCGGTGGGCTCGCCGGCGCTCCTCCAGGGCAGGGGATCTGCGTCGGTGGCTCGCGGCCGTAAGGGAGCTGTTGGTCGTAGGCGAGGTCGAGGGCAAGGAGCGCTGGGTGCTCGCCGAGAACGTCGAGCACCTGCAGGCGGACTCGCCCTTGCGCTCGGTGCGCCTGCTGGCGGGCTTCGATCAATATCTGCTCGGGCCGACCCACGACTTCGCGCTCAACACGATCGAGGTCTCAGGACCGCTCCGGCGCGACCCCGGCGCCCGGCGCTTCTACACTCCTGGCCCGCGAGGACATGGGTCGCCACAACGCGATCGACAAGGTCATCGGGCGCGCGCTACAGGAAGGCATGATCCCACTCGCCGAGCGCCTGCTGTGCGTCAGCGGGCGGCTGTCATTTGAGCTCGTCCAGAGACAGCAGTCGCGGGAGCGCCGGTGCTGGTCGGTGTGGGGACGCCGAGCTCACTCGCAATCATGATCGCGGGGGAGCGGGGGCTCACGCTCCGCGGATTCGCGCGCGGTGAGAGCGTGAACGTCTACACCCATCCGGGGCGCATTCTCGGGTAAACACCCGCGTACGGGCTTCGTGAGCGCCACATGCGGACGGCCGCGGTTACCGGGCTTCGTGAGCACCACATGCGGGACGGCCGCGGTTACCGGGCCCCGTGAGCCCTCGCGGGCACCGCGTCACCCCGGCCCCGCGGCCGCCACCAACGCCTGCAGCTCCGCCTCGGCGGACCAGGCGCCAACCGAAGCCCGGACGAAACCAAATGCCGGGATGCTGCGCACCACGAAACCCGCCTCCGCCAGGCGCTGCACTTCAATTTGAGGTTCGCTCGCCTTCCAGGAGACGAGCGTCGAGCGGCCTCGGGGCCCGACCTCGAGACCGCGCTCCGACAGCCCGTCCGCTAGCGAAGCCGCAAGCGAGCTGGCCCGCTCGTGCACCCAGTCCCATCCCGGCTCGCCCAGCACCTCCAGCGACGCCAGCGCCGAGCTCGACCGCAACCCGGCGGGAAAGCCGTGGTCGAAGCGGGCCGCCCCCGCGGCGGGCTCCATTTCGAGCGGCTGGGAGGGATCGGCGAGCGAACCGTACCCCGGCCAGGGGACGAGTAGCTCGTCCAGACGATCCTGACGCACGTAGAGGCAGCCACTGCCCTCCGGTCCGCACAGCCACTTCTGGCCCGACGCCGCATAGAAGTCACATCCCAGCGCGCGCACGTCGACTGCAATCGCGCCGAGTGCCTGCGCGGCGTCCAGCAGCACCGGCGCCCCGCAGCCGGCCAGCGCACCGGCGTCGATCACCCGACCGCTGACCCATGAGACGTGCGAGCAGGCGATTAGCCTGGTGACGCTCGATACGCTTTCGGCGATTTCCGCAAACGGCACGATGCGCACGTTGATCCCGTGGCGCCGCCTTGCATGTGCGAGCGGTGCAAGCAGGCCCGGATGCTCCTCGTCGGTGGTCAGGATCTCATCGCCCGGATGAAGTTCGAGCCCGGCGATGACCGTGTTGACGCCATCGGTGGTCGAGCCCGTGAGCGCAACCTCGGCCGGCTCGCAGCCCAGCAGCCCGGCATAGCCGGTGCGCAGCCTTCCCGCGAGCTCCATCACCCGCTCGGAGTAGCCCCGACCGCAGCGACCCTGCGCTACTTCGAGGTCGATCTGCCGGTGCACGGCGTCAGCGGCGCGGCGCGGGACTGGTCCTTCGGTGCCGGCGTTGAGGTAGGAGGTGCGCTCGAAGACGGGGAACTGTGCGCGAAAGGATGCTGGGTCGGGCGCATTGGCTTGCACAACGGCCGATCATATCTGGGGGCGCTCCGGGCGCGGCCGGTGGGTGCTCCGGGCGCAGCCGGTGGGCGCTCCGGGCGCAGCCGGTGGGCGCTCCGGGTGCGGCTAGTGGGCGCTCAGGGCCCGATCCTCACCCCAGCCTTGCGGCACTCGTCCGCCACGTCACGGGCCACAGGCCCGCTGTAGCCGCGCGGCGCACCGACCAGCGCACACAGCGTCCGCGCGCCGGCGCCGCAGCGGTAGAGCTCCTGTCCCCCCGTCGAGTACGGGATGACCACGTCCACGCACCCGTGCGCGGAGGTGTGACCGGGGGTCAGGACCGCGATCGCCACGGCGACGATCAACGCCGCGACAACACCGAGGACCGCCCCCAGCATCCACTTCTCACGCCTGCGCAGCTCCCGCTGTACGCCGATGGCGCGTGCGTGACCGGGGGGCATGATCAACATCGCGCGCTCAGAGGTAGGCTGCGGATCAAGGGATGGGGGCCAAAGAAAGGGAGGGGGGCCAGACGGATGCGGGCCAAGCCTTGTATCAGAGTTACAAGTTTTGGCACCTGATGTTGGTGCGAGATACCAAGAAATCCGTCTTCATCTATGCAATCCTGCACCCTATGTCTAGAACAGATCGCACCGCAAACCTAATCGGCGTAGCGCTGCCCTTCGTCGGCGTGCTGGCCGCCATCGCGCTGCTGTGGAACCGCGCGGTCAACGGTACCGACCTCGCGATTCTTGCGGTGACGTACCTCATCACCGCGGCAGGCGTAACCGTCGGCTTTCACCGGCTGCTGACGCACCGCGCATTTCAGACCTATCCGTGGTTGGAGCACACGTTCGCCGTCATGGGCTCGCTCTCGGTCCAGGGCTCGGTCATGGATTGGGTAGCAGACCACCGCAAGCACCACGCCCACACCGACAAGGAAGGCGACCCACACAGTCCGCACGTCGGGCACGGGAGCGGGCTCGCCGGGCTCTGGCACGCCCACACTGGCTGGCTGCTCGAAACACAAGGTCAAGCCGACTGGAAGCGCTACGCGACCGACCTCTACGAGGACTCTCACATGCGGGCGATCGGACGGCGCTTCCCGCTGATCGTCCTGGTCTCGTTACTCGTCCCCACGCTTGCCGGCTTCGTCCTGCACGGCTTCACTCCCGAAGGCGCGCTGCGCGGCCTCGTCTGGGGCGGGCTCGTGCGCATCTTCCTCGTCCACCATGTCACCTGGTCGGTGAACTCCATCTGCCATTTCTTCGGGAACCGGCGCTTCGATCTCGAAGATCACTCGACGAACGTCCCATGGCTCGCGGTGCTCTCCCTCGGCGAATCGTGGCACCACAATCATCATGCGTTCCCGCGCTCGGCTTACCACGGGCTGCGCTGGTATGAGGTCGATCCCTCCGGCCTGATCATCTCGCTGATGCAGCGACTCGGTCTCGCCTGGAACGTGGTTCGCATCGCGCCCGAGCGCCAGCGCCAGAAGACGGTCGCCGCGCCGCAACGTAGACCGCGCGCGAAGCTACTAGGACTCTAGGGCTCTGGACTCCAATAGCCGCGCGGGCTCGTCTGACGCGCCTCCAAACGGCTCGGCAGAGACAGTCGCCAGCTGATCGGAGTGCTCGACGAAGTGCTTGCTGAGCATCGTCGTCTGTCCCTGGTAACTGGAGCCGAGGGCGGCGCCGTAGAGGACGTCGGGCGCCTCGATCATCGCTTCGAAGGCCAGCTTGCAGATCGGTTGGCGGTGCTCGAGCATGAACGGGACATCGCGGGCTCTGACTTCGAGCGCCGCCCGGCTCCCGTGCCTGTGACCAAGTGGGTCCCACCCGAAGCCGGGATCGAAGAAACCGGCGTAGTGGGTGCGCAGCTCACCAGCCGTAGGGTCGTAGGCCATCATCTCCGCCGCGAACCGAGGTGGGATGCAGCAGCCCTCCGCCGACAGGAGGAGGTAAAACACTTCCGGTTCCAAGACGATCCGCTGTCCGGCCTCCGGGTAAACCGGATCCCAGAAGTCCCGCCAGCGGTAGGAGCGGGTTCGTCCGAGATCGATCGGGAGGCTGTTCTTTCTTGCCCGATACCCGACGAGGTCCTCTCCAGATCCCGAAAGGTCCACGCTCAGAAAGAGGCCGTCGGCTACTGCCAGCTCGGATTCCATCAGCGGGTTGGAATCGAGGTATAGGAGCGGGAGCTCCCGGTGTAGCGCACGCAACTCTTCGTCTGACACTCGGGGATCGCCGACCACGAGCCGTAGCTGATTGAGTGCGAGCCCGGTCCTGACGCGAACCGCGAAGGTCCGCGGAACGATCTCCAGATAGAGCCGCCCGTGGTAACCCGGCGCGATCTCGTCGAAGCGATGGTTTCGATCGCTGATGACCCGCGTGAACACGTCGAGCCGGCCCGTCGAGCTCTTGGGGTTCGCCCTGCCCCGGACATCGGCCGGCAGCTCGAGCCCCTCGATCAGCGGCACGAGGTAAGGGCGATCACGCTCGAGCGTGGCGCCATCCCGGAGGTCGATCCGATCGAACTTCACACCTTGCACCTTCTCCTCGACTGTCGAATTGACGTCGGGCAGGAAGCTGCACCGCAGCGCCCAGGCGTACTCGCCCAAACGCAAGTCGATACTCGCCGGCTGGACCTCCCCCAAGGGATCTCGGTATGCCCCCGAGTTGACCCATCTACTCTGAACCGCCCCCCGCAAGGTCTGGGCCGGCATGACTCCGCGGGTGCGCGGCGGTCCCGCTCCGGGGTCAGGTCCGAGCAACGACTGACCAACCGAAGGCTTCGGCGGCGAGTGACATTCCCATGTGCTGTTCGTAGCACAAATAGGTTGCGCAGGCAGCTAGGAAGCGCGAGC
>JALYUQ010000140.1 GCA_030853685.1 Actinomycetota bacterium
GGCTGCCCGCCCACAGCCTCCCCGACCTCCTCACAGACCTCGCCACCCTGTGCCGCAACACGATCCGCGTCGCCACTACCAGCACCACCTACCAACAGCTCACCACCCCCACCGAGCTGCAAGCCAAAGCCTTCGAGCTCCTACAAATCCAGCCGACGTAGCCAAGCAAAACCCAGCCCAAAAACGGCAAAAACCCCGATAAACAAGGCCGAAACCATCCCCAACATCGAAAACTTCCGATCAGGTAGCCGGAGAGCACGAAGAACAGCGGCAGGCCGTCGAGGTGGTTGATGAGATGGCCGCCGAGCGCCCCAAAGCTAGCGCGGAAGTCGATCGGTGCGCGGAGCAGGTCGTATCGCTTGGCCTCGAGCAGCGCCCACGCAGGCGCATGCAGGAGCAGCACCCCGAGGGCTGCCAGCCCCCGGAGCGGATCTCCCAGCGGGAGCCGCGGCGGACGCGTCCCGCCCGTGGCCGTCTGCTCCATGCCCGGATGTTGCTACCTGGCCGACGCTATTCCAGGCTGATGTACGGACGAGCGCCGGGGCACTTCGCCGCCTGGACCCTGGTCGAGAGTTGAGCGGACAATGCGGCCACCCTCGATCGTGATCTGCGCGTTGCAGTGCTCGAGCGTGCTCGGGCGATGAGCGATCACGATCGTGGTCCGGTTGCTTGTCAGCCGGTCGAGCGCGTTCATGATCTCGTCCTCGGTTCCAGGGTCCACCGAGCTGGTGGGCTCGTCGAGGACGAGGAGCGGCGCATCCCTCAAGAACGCCCGGGCGAGCGAGATCCGCTGGCGCTCTCCGCCGGAGAGGCGCATCCCCCGCTGGCCGACGTTCGTTTCGTAGCCCTCGGGCAGCGACAGAATGAAATCGTGCGCGTTCGCCGCCCGCGCCGCGGTCACGAGCTCGGCGGCGCTAGCCGCAGGGTTCGCATAGGCGATGTTCGCCGCGACGCTGGTGGCGAAGAGCACGGGCTCCTGGAGCACGACCGACATCTGTCGGCGCAGATCCCTGAGACCGTAGTCGCGCAGGTCCACGCCGTCGAGAAGGATCCGGCCGGTACTCGGATCATAGAAGCGCAGCAGGAGGCTGACGAGCGTGGTCTTGCCTGCGCCCGTGGTGCCCGCGATCCCAAGCTTCGTCCCGCAGTCAAGCGAGAAGGAGATGTCATGGAGCACCTCCTCGCCAGCGTTGTATGCGAACGATACGCCGTCGAACACCACCGCGCCGAATGCTCGCCCGATCCTGCGTGCTCCTGGACGTTCGCGGACGTCCGGGAGCACGTCGAGGATTCGGTATACCCGCTCGGCGCTCGCCATGTGGCTCTGCAGCGTGCCGGCCAGCTCGCTGATGCTCCGCAGCGGCGCGTAGAGCTGTGCCACGTAGCCGAGAAGCAGGATCAGGTCTCCCAGAGTGATCGCACCGGACTGGACGTGGCGGACCGCGACGAACAGGAACGCCGCCACACCGGCTGTGAAGGCAAGTCCGATCGCGAGCCCCAGAACGCCGGCTGCGATCTCGAAACGAACCCGGGCTCGCATTCCTTCCTGCGCACAGCGAGAGAAGCGTTCGTGCTCGCGATCCTCCTGCCCGAACGCCTTCACGACTCGCAGGCCCCCCAGTACCTCCTGGACCACCGACGAAGCGCTGCTCTCGAGCTGCTTCACCTTGGTGGCTCGGGTACGCAGGCGCTTGCGGTTGACGGTCAAGAGCACGTAAAGGACGGGGAGGATCGCCACGCCGACCAAGCTCAGTTGCCAGTCGACGAGCGCGATCACGACGAACATCCCGGCGAGTAGGACGGCGCTGGTCGAGAACGTGACCACGGCGTCGACCGTCAGGTACCGCACCGACATTGCGTCGTTGTGTATGCGATACACCGAGTCTGCCAGTCCCCCGGAATCATGGTAAGCGAGCGACAGCCGCTCGATGTGGCCGAAAAGCGTCGCGCGGCAACGCAGCATGATCCGCTCGCCGGTGTAGCACTGCATGACGCGGTTGCCGAGGGTTTGCAACTGAGAAAGCAAGCCGATGAGCAGCAGCAGGCCTATGGACACGATCAGCAGCCCGGTGCTGGAGCTCGTGGCCCCGGCTGGAAGCACGGATTTGAGCAACTCCGAGACGGGACGACCGCCGATGACGTTGTCGACCACCATCTTGAGGGGAAAAGGCGTTACAAGCAGCAGTGGCGTACCCAGCAGGCTCACGCAGACGGTCCCCGCTATGCGCAGCTGGTGCGGGCGCACGTCCGCGTAAAGCCTGCGATAGATCGCGAGGTCCCCGACGCGGCGCTTGATCCGCGAGCTCACGTGGTTCCTGGCGAGCTCAGCCCAGCACGCCGTCTTTCGGTGCGCAGGGGTAACGCCGCGCGCCTGCGCCCAAGCCGCCGTCCTGCGGACCGTAGGGGCGCTGTGATGCGCCAGCTCACCGAGCCCGTCAAGGCGTCCAGCTCGCGCTCGGAAGCCGTCACCTTGTCGTGCCACCACCTCAGGTCGATCGCGTCGGTCAGTATCGCGGTCCCCAGCATGACGGGCAACGAACCCCCGGCGGCCACCGCGAGCGTGTAGACCTCTTCGCCCGGTGCGACGCCCGCCACCTTGCGAACGCTGGCCGCGACCTCGACGCCCGAGCTTCGTGCCTGCAGGCCCACGTCGTCGGTGATCAGCGAGCTGATCCATTGATGCTGGCGATAGAGGGCGACGCGGCGGAAGCGCTGCATCAGGGCGGCGTGCAGCTCGCTCGGCGTGTACTCGTGGACGTGATGGGGGTTTCCCGGCAGGTAGACGTTACGGTTCGGAGACGACAGGATCAGTACGCCATCGGGGCGCAGGACACGCCGCAGCTCGTCGAGCACGAGCTCGCGCCGGTGCACGTGCTCAATGACTTCGAAGCACACGACGACGTCGAACGAGCACGGCGTGAAAGGCAGTTGCTCCAGGTCACCGACGACGAACTCCCCGATCGGGTCTGCGCGAAGGATCGCATTCTCGATCGCCTCGCCCGCAATGTCGACGCCGACGATGCGGGAGGCGCCGGCCTCGGCGAGTATCCCGGCACCGTAACCCACGCCACAACCCGCGTCGAGGACCTCCTTCCCGCCCACGGCCCCAGCCGCCCACCAGTAGCGCGCCTCGTGCTCGGCCCGGATGAGTCCCGGCATGGTCTCCGGCACGAACCGCTCCTCAGAGAGTCGCGTCGGGGCTGATGGTTGCGCGGAGTGCGTCGGCAGCGGTTGCGTCGCGAGCGTGCGAATCTCGTCCTCCTCCCCGGGTCGTCGACGGGTCCTATTGTAGTTATATAGCTCGCGTAGGCGAGGTCGAGCGACCCGTAGAGACGGGGATGGGCGGAGACGAGTAGCGCCAGTCGCCCACCCGGGCGCAGCGCGGCTGCCATCGAGACCGTCGCCGCCGCATGGTCCTCTATGTGCAGGTACGTTGTGGCACACCACCAAGTCGACCTTACCCGCACAGCGTGCGAGAGAGGGCACCTCGGGAAGCAACTCGCGGACGCACGCGGCCCTTGGTCCGACGCGAACCGCGCCTCCAGGACGTGGGCGCAGCCAGGGTCGGGCTCGAGGCAGAGGATCCCCACGAGGTGCGCCTACGAGCCGCCCTAGAGTTCCGAGCCCGTTGTCTTGACCACCGCGGAGTCCTCTGTCCATTCCGCCGGATGGGTCGTGGGGGAATCGCGGGAGCGCAGGGTCCGCGGCCGCTTCACGGTGCCAACGTAGGCGCGCTTGCGCTTGAGGAACGGGCGTTCCACCAGGCGGAAGGAGCACTCGGCCAAGACGAGGGTCACGGCTAGGCCCGCGAGCGCCAGCGCGACTGTCGAGCGCTCGTAGTGCCCGCCCATGCGAAGTGGACCAACAAGCCGGGTCAGGACCGCGATGTGCCACAGGTAGATCGAGTAGGACCGCGTGCCCGCCCAGTGGAGCACCGGGTTGTCGAGCACCCGCCAGCGCCCACCCCCTCCCCAGGCTGCGACCACGCAGCCGGCGACGATGGCGCCCGCTCCGGCGGCGAGGGCGAGGGGACCCAGGGCTTGCGCGGTCTGGATGTGTACGCCGAGTGCCTCGAGCTCGAACTGGTCAACCGTCAAGAACAGCACGGCGCCGGCGACCGCGATCTGCAGCCCCAGCCGGCGTAGCTTGGCGGGATCACGGCCCTCCCAGGGCCGCAGGACGTCGATCACGGCCAGCGCGATGCCAGGGGCGAACGAGTAGAACGGGTAAGGCAGCGTGAGCGCAGGAGATAGGAGCGAACGTCCGCTTATCCAGGCGGCGGATGACAGCGCTCCCGCTGCCAGCAAGGTCAGGGCGACCGCGACGCGGACCCCCGGACGCGCACCGGAACGGCGCGCGAGAGCGACCGCCAGCAGGCCCACGACGGGCAGCACGAGGTAGTAGCGCAGCTCGATCGTGAGAGTCCACGCCTGTACGAGGAGGTTCACGAAGGGCGACCGGGCCCAGTCGACCCACAGCACCGCCATCTGCGCGACCCCCCACGGCCGAAGCCCCCGAAAGCCCTCCACCGAGAAAATGACGGCCAGGACCAGCCAGTACGCGGGTAGGATGCGCAGCGCCCGGTTACGCAGATACCCTGGGATGGACACGGGCGGCCCGTCCACGATCGCCCAGGCGGCGAAGGGGCGGGCGATCAGGTAACCGGAGAGCGCGAAGAATACGGGCACACCGTCGAGGTGGTTGATGAGATGGCCGCCGAGCGCCCCGAAGCTGGCACGGAAGTCGATCGGTGGGCGCGCCAGGTCGTACTGCTTGGCCTCGAGCAGCGCCAGCGCCGCCGCGTGAATGACCACCACCGCGAGGCATGCCAGCCCCCGCAGCGGATCTCCCACCGGGAGCCGGGCGGGACGCGTCCCGCCCGTGGCCGTCTGCTCCATAGAAGGCCCAGCCGGCACTATCCCCGGCTGATGGACGGCCGAGCGTCCTGGGGCCTCAGGTCCACCCGACTTCATGTCGACTACCGACGGGCGACCGCGACGAGGTCAAGCGCCTCCTCGAGCGGTCTCTCCGACAGTGAGAAATCCTCGACAGCGATCTCCCGTGACTCCGGGTCGACTCGCCGGCGCGCGAGCCGTAGGCCCGCGTCGTACAGGCGCTGGCGCGCGGTGCGGGGTACGAGCCGGCGCAGGCGCAACGGATCTATGCGCAACAGCGCATCGAGCCGGCGGTGCTCACGCTTGATGAACTCCAGCTGGCGCGCCGAGCCGAAGATGCCGAGGATGCGCACGTCGCGGAACCAAGCCCCCATCAGGCTGCGTAGCTGCTCGGGATCGTACTCGACATAGTGGTAGGGGTCGATGATCTCGTCAGGGCGACCGAACGTGAGGCGGTTCGGGGTCACGAAGACCGCGGTGCCGTCGGGCTCCAGCACGCGGTGCACCTGCCCGAGAGCGCGCTCGGGGTCCGGCACGTGCTCGATCGAGTGAACAGAGAGCACCGCCTGAAACGACGCGTCCGCGAAGGGAAGCGTGCGCATGTCGCCGACGACTGTCTCGCGATCCTGGCCCTCGAGCGCCTGCGGGTTGGCGTCGAAGCCGACAGTCTCGCGCGGCTCGAGCAGATGGAACGAGTGCCCCACGCCGCAGCCGAGGTCGAGGACCTTGCCCTTGTCGGGCAGCAAGTCCGCGCAGAGCTCGTACTCGGCGACATGCCGCTGCCAGGTCGGATTGAAGCCGTTCTCGGCCGTACTGACGCGCTCGCCGGTGACGCTCACGGCATGAACTTTCGGTTGCGCCAGATCCTGTTGCGGTGCAGGACGAGCCGCCCGGCGGCCGCGAGCGTCCGCAAGCCGTAGATCACAGATGCACCGAAGCCGATCGACGAGGCGTCCTCGTCGTAGATCGTGCGCACTGGGATCTCGATGATCGTAAAGCCGAAGTGCGATGCCTGCATGAGGACCTCGGAGTCAAACGAGAAGTCGAGCGCATTACGTAAGAAGGGGATGCTCGTTAGCAACTTGCGGGAGTAAGCACGATAGCCGGTGTGCATCTCGGAGAGCTCCGTGTGGAGAATCCGGTTCTCAATCGTGGTCAGTGCCCGGTTGGCGAGGTACTTGTAGCGCGGCATGCCGCCGCGCAGCGCCGCGCGGGGATTTAGCAGGCGAGAGCCGAGCACGAGATCGGCCTCGCCGCGGACGATCGGCTCGATCATGTCTGGGATGAGGTCGGGCTCGTACTGGCCGTCGGGGTGGAGCATCACCACGATGTCTGCGCCGCGCTGAAGCGCCTCGAGGTAGCACGTCTTCTGGTTGCCACCGTAGCCGACGTTGTGCGGGTGCCAGATAAGGTGCATCGGCAGCGCACGCGCGAGCTCGACGGTCGTGTCCGTCGAGGCATCGTCGACGAGGATGATCTCGTCGACGACGTCGCGCGGGATGCTCAGAAACGTCCGCTCCAGCGTCCGGGCGGCGTTGCGTGCCGGCATGACGACGATGACCTTTGGGTATTTGGTCACGCTGCACCTCGAAGAGGAAGGGGCCGCCGCGGCAGCGACCCGACGAGCCCGTGAAGCCAGCCGAACAGAACCTGCGCGCTGGCCGGTAATAGCCCCGCGTTGGCCGCTTCTGCGTCCGGGGGCCATGGCGTCGTGACTGTCACCCCGCAGCCGTTGCAGACCGTGCCGCCGGAGGCACGGCGCCCGTCACACTGCAGAGGCTGTGCGCACCACGGGCAGCGCTTCGGTGGCCCGGCAGGCAGTGGACCGGTCGTGACTCTCGTTTGCGCTGTCTCGAGGGAGCCGTGGAGAAGGCGCGGTCGGAGTCGGCGAGCACGACGGTGATCCTAGCCACGAGGGCTTGGATGATCGTTCCCCGGGCCGCAGTGATCGGAGCCCGCGCGGCGCTCAGCACTAGCCCAATGAGAGGGAATCCGCGCGCAGCCATGGCGCCCGCCCCGGCGCCACCGACGGCGTCCGCACTGAACCGCACCGAGCAGCCGGCTGGAGTACGGCTGGCCGCCGCTGCACGCGACGCCCGGCGAGCGCGCGGCGATCGCGAAGCGCGCTACAGTCCGCGCGAATGACGACCCGGCCCGAAGCGGCGGGGGACTCGAGCTCCTTGCTCGCCCGGCTCGGATCGAAGCGCTGGCCGTCGTGGACCCCGTGGCTGATCCTCGGGCTGGCGATGGCCTGCTCCGCCGCCGCGGTCCTCCGGGTGACCCGCGGCGAGGGCTTCTTCGCGGACGAGTGGGGCTTCTACGCGAGCTACCCGGGGTTTGACTTGAAGGAGATGCTCGGCCCGCGGGGGGGCCACCTGATCGTTGTCGCGATCCTCCTCTACAAGGGGGTCCTCGCGTTGGTGGGGCCCAGCGACGTCGCATTCCGGCTCATCCTCGTCCTCCTGATCCTGCTCTGCGGAGGGCTCGTCTACGAGCTCGTCCGCCGCCGCGTTGGCGACTGGCTCGCGCTCGGCCCTGCGGTACTCGTGCTGTCGTTCGGAGCGGGAGGCGAGACCTATGCCTCGACGATCGGGATCACCACCGTGCTGACGACCGTCGCCGGCTTGGCAATGCTGCTCTGCCTCGAGCGCCGCGACCTCGTGGGCGACATCGGCGCCTGCCTGCTGCTGGCCGCCGCGCTTGGGACGTACAGTTCGGCGCTCGCCTTCCTCGCCGGCGCCGCCGCCGTGATCCTGCTCGCCGGGGAGCGGCCCGAGTGGCGCCGGAGCTGGGTCTTTGGGGTGCCGCTCCTGCTCTACCTCGGCTGGCGAGTCTGGTCCCCGCCGGGCCAGGGTGCCGACGTGCACGTGACGCTCCTCAACCTGCTTCACCTGCCGATTTCGATGTTCGACTCGCTCGCAACGACGCTGGCCGCGATGAGTGGGCTGTTTTCCATTCCGGGCGCCGATGCGACCAACGCCGTCCCGCTCGTCGTCCCGCCGGAGTGGGGGCAGGCACTGTTTGCGCCGCTGGTGATCGGCACGGTCCTGCTTCTGCGCCGCCGGCGCGGGCCGGTCGACCGCTGGATTTGGGGGGCGCTGGCGATGCCGCTGGTCTACTGGGCGGCAGTAGGCATCGCCGCCCGTCCGCCGGAGGCCACCCGGTATCAGCTGCTCAGCGCGATCTTCCTCGTCCTCCTCTACGCGCGGCTCGCCCCGGGGATTCGCCTCGGTCAGCGCGCCGTGGCCATCTGCTTGGCGGCGTTCGGGCTCGCCGCGCTGGCAAACATCGGCGCCCTGGATACGTTTGGGGGATCCTTGCGCGCCAACTCCGATGAGAACCGGGCGGAGCTGGCGGCGCTCGAGCTGATTCGCCAACGCGTCGATCCTCGGTTCTTCGTCGAGGGGACCGACCCGGTGACATCGATCCCCGACCTGGTGATCCCGGCCGGCCAGTACTTCGCGGCCGCGGACGCTTACGGCTCCGCGGCGATGTCGCTCGCGCGACTGCGATCGAGTCCTGATTACGTTCGGAAGGCTGCCGATGCGGAGTTGATCCAGGCTCTCGGGCTGGCGGCGCGGGCACCCAGCGGCCCGCTCCAAGTCGGGAGCGCGCTGTCACCCGGCGCCGCGGCCGGTCTCGACACGCAGGTCCAGGGTCCCTGTCTCAGGGTGATCCCCCGCCAGCCGGGCGCAACGTTGGAGCTGACGCTGCCGCCGGGAGGGTTCTCGGTCCGGCCCGATCCGGGCGCGCCGCCAACACTGACCCTCTTCCGCTTTGCCGGGTCGGGAGTGTCCCCACTCCCCTCGCCCGTCCCGGCCCGGACTCAGGTCGTGGCGATTCCCCCCGACCGCTCCAGCGTGCCATGGCGCCTGCAACTCTTCCTAGCTGCGCCGCTGACGCTCTGTCCGCTGCGCCCGGCATGACCAGCGGTGGATTCTAATGCCGGCCCCTTGCACTTCAACGGGCCTTGACGAAGTCCCACCGTCATCCATGAAAGGGAGTGGGTTGTCAAATTGGGCTGCGGCATCGGGGGCGGGCATGACAGGCGCTGATAGAGTCGCCGCCGTGAGAGCGGACGAGGGGGCAGGTATCGGGCACGAGGGCACGGGCGAGCAGAGCACCGAGCTCGAGCGGCTGCGAGTTGCGCTTCGCACCATTCAGACCAGCCGGAGCTGGCGCATCACGAGTCCGCTGAGACAAGCCGGGGCCGTGGCTCGAAGCGTGCGTTTACGCGCCCGCTTGGATAATGGCGCCTCTTTGCCGCTGCCCGACTGGCCACGACCCGGCGCGCATACGGACGCGAAGCTCTCGCCCGAGCTCGCGAGTGAGCTCGGGCGCCAACCCGGTTGGATGTACCCTTGGTCCTTCGCGGCCGGGGTTGATGCACCGCTTCTGCACCCCGAGCTTCCAAGCGTTCACCGAACTCGTGCCGAGATGATCGAACCGGCGGTGCGCGCTGCTCTTGCCGATGCCGGGCCGAAGGCGACCGCTCTCGATCTCGCCTGCTCGGAGGGCTACTTCGGGCAACGGCTGCTCGAATGGGGAGCGCACCGAGTCGTGGGCGTGGACATCAGGACGCAAAACGTGCGACGGGCTGAGCTGGTCCGCGACTACTTTGGAATCGCTCCGAGTCGGCTTTCCTTCCAGCAGGTCGATGTGTTCGACATCGGTCCCGAGACCCTGGGTCGCTTCGACGTGGTCTTGCTGCTCGGTCTCATCTACCACGTCGAGGACCCCGTCGGCGTGGTGCGCCTGGCCCGGCGCCTGACGCGATCCCTGTGCGTCATCGAAAGCCAGCTTACCCGCCAGAACGGGCCGATCGTGCACGGCAACGGCGTTCCCGACATCCTTTTCTCAGCGGACGCGAGCTTTGCCGTCGAGCTCGAGCAGGACAGCGATCTCAACCCGCTGGCATCGACGCCCGGCGTTCTCAGCCTGATCCCCAATCGTGCCGCACTCGAGCTCATGGTCCGGACAGCCGGCTTCGAGCACTGTGAGATCGTCGGCGCGGACTCTCATCACAATCCGCAGTACCGGGTAGGCGACCGGGCGGTCGCACTCGGTCGAGCGTAGGCGACGGTCACCGCCAGCAGCCTCGTCCGGGGGCCCAGCTTGCGCCCCACTTGCGCTTCAATGCCACTGCCGATCGGATCCACTGCTCGCCATATCGTGGAGCCCAGGCAGCGTGATGAACGACGGCCAGGTCGTCGACGACCACCCGTCGCCCCAGGGCCCGGGCCTGAAAGCAGAGGTCTACGTCGTAGCCGTGGAAGTCCTGCGCGAAAGCCTCGTCGAAGCGAAGCTGGCGCACGGCCCACGGCGAGAGTGCCATGAGGAGGCCGTCGACCACATCGACGTCCTGCGGGGTTCCACCGGGAAACACGATCCGCCCCGTGCCGAGCAGCGCCGGAGCCGCCACGCCGCCGAAGCAGTCCCCCTCCCACCAGGCGAGACTGCGCACCCCGCGGGCGCCCACGACCCCAACCACGGCTACGTTCGCATCTGCGATCCGCCGACGTAGCTTGAACATGAACTGCCGGTCGACGATCTCGACGTCTTGGTGCAGGAGCACCAGCGCCTCGAGCTCCCCATGGCGCCCCGCCTCGTCGAGGATCCGGTTGTAGGCACTCTGCAGCGAGTCGCCTCGCTGCGCCAGGATCAGCGAGCCGGGCTCGGCGATGCGGCGGATTCCGGGCAGCGCCTGAGCGCGATATGTGGCTTCGGAGGCGATGGCGATGCCGAACGAGATCATCGCGCGAAGCTAACGTATCGACCTGTCCGGCTGGGATATCGTCCCGGGTCATGGACTTCGACTGGCCGCCGCCGACCACCGAGGGACAGGCTGCCGCCATCGCAGCGGGCCAAACCACGATGTGGTGCGACTGGCCGGTCCTCGACGGGCGCACAGTCCTCGACGAGCATTTGTGCGTCGAGGGGTGGGCGTACTGTGAGCGCGGTCTCGAGGAACTGGTCGTCATCGTCGATGGGGAGCGTCACGCCGCGGATCTGGGGCTGCCGCCAGGCGACGTGGATGAAGCCATTTCCGTTCTCGATCGTCAGCTCTCGGGATTCAGGCACGTGCTCGACACGCGTGCATGGGCCCCGGGAGCCCACGATCTGAGCGTTGTGGCAGTCGGTCGTGACGGAAGAGCCGTGGGCCAGAGCGGAGTCGTGACCCGCGGGCCGGACCTCCCATACCGCGCATGGCGGGAGCGACGCGGTTCGGTGCCGACGGCCGTCGCGACCTCTTCGGCAGAGCCGCCACCACTGATCCTCTGCGTGCTCAAGACTGGCGCCCCTGGCGGTCCTCTCGCCCAGTCACTTAAGCGACAGTCGCATCGTAACTGGCGCCTAGCCGCGGGGAAATTGGGTCTCACCCTGGCGGAGATTGCCCGAGAGGACAGTCCCGGAGTGATCGTGGAGGACAGCGGGTTCCTCGATCCCTCGGCGCTGGCCCGGCTGGCCGCAGCGATGAAGGCAGATCCGCCCGCCGATCTCGTATATGCCGACGAGGACGCTTTGGCCGCCGACGGAGGTCGCGCCGGTGCCTTCTTCAAGCCCGGCTGGTCGCCGGAGCTGCTGGTGAGCACCGACTACGTGGGCCCACTGGTGGGAGTCGGCCCCGATGCCGCTCGCGCGGTGCTTGCCACCGCGCCGGACCCCCCCTCTACGATCTACGACCTCCTCTTGCGCCTCGCGGACTCCTCGCTGTGTGTCGAGCGGATCGCCGAGGTGCTATTCACCTCACAACGTCCGCGTGTGCCTTGCGATGATTACCGGGCCCGCACGGCGCTGGAGGCGCTCGGTGCGCGTCGGGGGCGCAAGATCCGGATCACGCGACTCGCGCGTCCGGGCACGCGGGACGTGAGCTGGGACGTCGAGGGTGACCCGGTGGTGAGCGTCGTGATACCCACGAGCTACTCCCGTGGACTCGTCAAGGCGTGCCTTCGCTCGATCCGCGAGCAGACCACGTACGAGTACCTCGAGCTGGTGATCGTCGACTCGAGCACGGAGCACCTGGCCTCCTCAGAGCCCGAGCTCGCCGGCCTCGAGCACCGCGTCGTCTCACACGACGGTGAGCTCAGCTTCTCCCGAGCTGTGAACCAAGCGGCACGCGCCGCCCGCGGTGACTACCTGATGCTGCTCCACGACGACACCGAGGTGCGCTCCCCGGATTGGGTGCAGAGAATGCTTGCCCAGGCCCAAGGGCGCGGCGTCGGGATGGTCGGCTGCAGGCTGATCTCCCCGGACGAGCGCGTCCAGCATGGTGGCGTGGCAGTGCAGGCGGGCATGCCGTGGCACCTCTATCTGGGCTTCCCGGTCGACGCGCCGGGCTATCGCGGGATGCTGGACCTGGTGCGCAACTGCAGCGCCGTGACCGGGGCCTGCATGCTCGTAAGCTCCGACCTGTTCGACGAGCTCGGCGGGTTCGACGAGTCGATGGGCCTGCACTTTGCCGACACCGACTTCTGCCTGCGCGCAGTCCAGGCGGGCCGGCGGGTCATCTGGACCCCACGTGCCGAGCTTGTGCATCACGGGCGATGCTCTGTCTCGCCTCGGGCGGGCTGTGCGGACGCGGAGCGGTTCACCGGTCGCTGGAGCGCGGCATACGCCGACAGTGACCCTTATTATCACCCGGCCTTCATGCCTTCTCGCGACTACGAGCTCCGCCCGGAAGCACCCGGAGAACCACCCGAGCCAGGTACTCCTCGGCGCCCTACGGCCTCGCAGCCCGACACGCCGGCATGGGCCCCGCCCCTGTCGGACCTCGAACCCTTCGGAGCGCCCCCCGGGTCGGATGAGGAGATCGCTGCGGCGATCTCGAGCGGTCGCCCCGCCATGTGGTGTGACGAGCCTGAGCTTGACGCAGGGCTTGCCAGCTTCGGGTTCCTTCGCGTCTCGGGATGGGCGTACTCGAGCATGGGCATCGAGGTCTTCGTATACCTCGACGGCCGGCCTCACCGGCCGCGCCTCGGAATGATGCGCGATGACCTGTTGTATGGCCTTGGCGAGGAGCTGGCCGACGCGGGCTTCTCTGTCTTGATCGACCTCGACGCCCACCGATCCGGCTGCCTCGAGCTCGTCGTCGCGGCGCGCAGGCCAGACGGACTGACCGTAGGAGTGCGCGGGGAGGTCGAATGCCGTCCGACCCCGCCCGGGGTGCGGCCGCCGGAGTGGCAGCCCGGCGGCGAGGAGGGTTCGGCGGTACCCGATGCCGGCTCTGCCTCTGGCGAGAGGTTCGTGCCGGAGGGATGGCACGGCAGGCTGATCGCGATCGAGCACGAGGCCCGCTACCGGTGGGCCGAAGGCCTAGCCAGAGACCGCGAGGTCCTCGACGTCGCCTGCGGCGTCGGCTATGGCACGTCGGTCCTTGCCCGTGCAGGGGCCACACGAGCACTTGGCGTGGACGTCAGTCCGGACGCGCTCGACCGGGCGCGTAAGCGGGCTGGGGACTTGGAGGAGTTCGTCGTGGGCGATCTGCACAACCTCCCGTGCGAGGATCATTCATTCGACCTCGTCACGTGCTTTGAGACGATCGAGCACGTCGCCGACCCGGGTCGCGGCCTAGACGAGCTCCGGCGCGTGCTACGACCGGACGGCTTGTTGCTGCTGTCGTCCCCGAACCGCGATGTATACATACCGGGCAATCCCTTTCACGTCCACGAGTACATCCCGGACGAGCTCGAGGCCGCGCTGTCGGCGCGCTTCGCGTATGTCCGTGTATACCGTCAGCGGAACCACCTCGCTTCGCTGATCTGCGGCGACGAGATCTTCGCAGTCGGGCGACTCGATCAGCAGATCGAGACCGACATGCGTAAGGGGGTCGCCGGCGTGGCCGGCGACGAGCTGTACACGCTCGTGGCCGCCAGCGACGCTCCTCTGCCGAGGCTTCCCTCGGTTGGAGTCCTTGGTGAGGTCTTTGATGTCAAGGCCTGGTACGACCGGGCGCTGGCCTGGGAGGAGCGGGCATTGGTGGCCGAGGCGCGAGCGCAGGCACTGAAGGCCATGGAGAGCGGCACCAAGGATGAGTCCGCGCGTCTACGCGCTCTGCGAGGCGGCAATGCGGGCGTCGTTGTCCTCCGGAGGTTGGGGCGACGTGGCTTACGGTGGTCCAAGCGGGTGGTAAGGGCCCTGGCCGCGATCGAGCACGATCACGAAGGCCGTCTCGCTCCCTTATGCACCGGAGAGCGCCTGGCGGCTCTCGCGCGCCAGATCCGCGAGCGCGTCGCGAGCCGGCCAAAGTCGTAGCTCAGCGCGCGGCCGCAGACGTCGTCGGACAGATCCAGCAAGCGCCGGGCCAGGCCGGGTGAAGCGTGTCCCAACGCTGGACGTCCAGGGCGCGGAAGCTCGTAGGATAAAGGCAGAAATGCGGGGTGGTAGAAGGGGTCGCCGTCCCGGTAGCGAGTGCCCCAGCGCCTTGCGAACCGCTCCAGGTCGCTCGCGTTGACCTCCCTCGGAAGCGAGGATCGCTCATGGTGCGTGAGGATGGCCCGTGGCGTCCAAACGACTCGTCCACCCCGCTCGATTGCCCGTAGGCACAGGTCGACGTCGCTGTACTCCGAATCAAACGACTCGTCGTAGCCGTCGAGCTGCGCGTACAGCTTCCTACTCACCATCATGCAGGCTCCGGTCACCGCGCTGCGGTTGTGCGTCGTGTCGAGCATTCCGCGGTACCCTGGCGCGTCGCCAGCGAAGCCGATGTTGATGTGCCCGGCACCGTGGCCCCCCGGCACGATCACGACGCCAGCGTGCTGGATCTGTCCGCTCGGATAAAGGAGCTTGCAACCGACGACACTTACGCCGGGCGTGAGCGCATGCTCGAGCATGCGCTCGATCCAGTCCGAAGAGCTCACCTCCGTGTCGTCGTTGAGCAGCACGAGGTACTCGCCCGACGCCGCCGCAGCCCCGATGTTGATCGCAAGGGAGAAGGTGAAGCGCCCAGCATACGACACTCGCCGATGAGGGACTCCGGCTAACAGCTCCTCTACGCAGGAGAGCCCGCCCGACTTCGAGTCGACGACGACCACCTCGAAGGGTCTATATGTAGTGCGCTCTCGCAGCGAGCGCAAGCACTTCCCAAGGAGCTCGTCCGAGGCACTGGGGATGACGATGGAGACCAGCGGCTCGGAGCCGAGCTCCCAGCGGACGTCGCGCACGCCGCGGCGCCCCGTGGGCTCGAGGTGCGCGCTCCTCCCACGTCGTGCCGCGAGCCTTTCTATCGCCCCTCGCGCCGGGGCGTCGTCCGCGGGCACGCGGGGGCGGTCGGAGGTGAACAGCGTCTCGGGGACGCGCTCCACGTTCAGTGAAGCGTCCACCGTCCGCAGCAGCGTCTCGTAGATCGTCTGTGGGGGCTGAGGCTCGGCGGCGACCGCCGCGCTGGCGGCGCGGGGGCCGATCGCCACCAGTGGTCCCACGTAGTCGGTGCTGAGCAGGAGCTCCGGTGACCAGCCCGGCTTGAAGAACGCGTCCCCGCGCTCGCCGTCCGCCATCACCGCGTCTTCATCGGCGTAGACGAGGTCCGGCGCCGACCCTCCGCTCATCGCGGCGGCAAGCCGCGCGAGGGCCCCGGGCGTCAGCGCGCCGCGATCCTCCACCAGGACCGCGGGCCCGCCGCCACCGGCGACGGCGCGCAGGGTGTCGCCGAGGGATCCGGCGGCGCGGCGCCAGTTCGAGTGGGTCTGGCGAGCGAGCGAGCCTTCGACGCCGCCGGACGTGTCGGGCGCTTGGAGGATGTGGACGGCCAGCGCGGACGCCGGCGGGCCCGCGATCGGTCGGAGCTGCGCGGCGGGGGCCTGCTCCCGCGACGAGTGCCGCAGCCAGGCACGGTAGGGAAGATCTGGTCCCACACGCACAGCACCGGCCTGGACCACCTCGCCGCCTCCGCGCCCCCGAGCCCGGACCGTCAGCTCGTGCGACCCAGGGGACCACCGCCGCGTGTCGAGGACCACCAAGAAGCCGGAGACCTTCCCTTCGAAGCCGGGTAGGGCCAAGTCCACATCAGAGCGCGGAAGGTCGGTTCTCGCCTCGAAGCGGCGCCCTCCGACCAGGACGGTGACCCCCTCGAGGCCCGCCGCGCAGTGCGCCCAGCCGCACACCTGAAGGTACTCGTCGGCGCATGCCTCACCGTCGAGGATCGGCCAGTCGCACCACATCACCGTCCGACCGGCGGCGATCGCCGCCGTCATCTCCTCGAGTGTCGACTGGGCCGTCCCCGAGAGGGCGCCTTCACGCAGCCGTTGACGAGCTGACCGCAGGGCGCCGGCCACCCGTTGCGATGAGCTCAGCCCCGCCGCAAGAGCCCGCACATGCATCCGGAAAGCCTATCTGTCCCTGCCGCATGGGCCCTCTGCCGGGGTGGCAGCGGCCAGTACCTCGGAGGGCTTCTGGCCGCTAGGCAACGACCGCGATGCCCCGCGGCGTTACGCTGAACACCGCCTCGTCGACCTCGCCGATGTAATCGCCGTCGACCTGCAGCGGCAGCAGGCGGTCATCGAGGGAGCGGACGCGAATCTGCGCCGCAGTGATGAAGGGGTGAACCTGGCGGTGGCCGCTTACCCGCGCGCGGGGGGAGAGCCCTCGCCAGATGATCGTCGGCACGTCGACCGGGCGAGCGCGCCGGAGCACGACGCCGGAGAGGTCTCCGCTCTCGAGCGTGGCCCCCTCGCCGACGTCGACAGGTCGGTCGCCGAAGAACGTGTAGGGGGCCGCGTTCTGGATAATCGCCGTGACCCCGGTCACGCGCTCGGAGCCGAGCGCCACTTCGAGTCGTGGCGGGCGCAGCAGATAGCGGCGATTGAACGTCTGGATCCCCGTCAGGGTGTAGTACCACTCGCCGAAGCGGGCTTTCAGGCGCGGATGCGCGTCGACGCGCTGCACGACGCTCGCGTCCAACCCGACGCCGGCAGAGAACAGGAAGCTGCGCCCGTTGACGTGCCCGACGTCCACCCGCCGCGGGCTCCAGTCATCCGCGATTCGCAGCAGATGCTCGGTCGCGTCGACGACGTCGGTCGGGACCCCGAGCATTCGGCAGTACACATTGGTGCGCCCGCCGGGCAGGCAGGTCAGCGGGGTGTCCGATCCCACCAGGCCATTGGCCGCCTCGTTGACGGTTCCGTCGCCCCCGAAGGCGACGACGACGTCATAGTCCCCGCGGGCGGCCTCCCGGCAGAGCTCGGTCGCGTGGTCGCGGGCCTCGGTGTCGATCGCGTCCACGCGATAGCGGCCGCGCAAGGCATAGACCACGAGGTGCTTCAGGCGATCTGAGACCGTCGTCGCGTAGGGGTTGACGATCACCAGCATCCGCTGGCTCGGTGGCGCGCTCCCCCGCGCGAGTGTCGCCTCCAGACGAGCGAGCGGGTCGGTCGCTTCGATCCCGTCGGTGGCCATCCACGATCCTCAACACCAACGGACCAGCCTCGTTACGCCAGCCTCGATACTCGCGTCCGATCGCCGGCGACCGGACGCGAGTACGTCGCCCGCGCGCGCGGGGTCAAACAATCGTGGAGGCGATCCCGGGTTGCCGCCCGGCTCATCTGCGGCTATACTGCCGCTTACATAGCAGTACGCATCAAGAGGGGTGGAGGGACTGGCCCTGTGAAACCCCGGCAACCTCCCGCGAGGGAACGGTGCCAATTCCATCAGGCTCCAACAATAGGCCTGGGAGATGTGGAAAGGGCGGTTTCCAGGACCTCCGAACCACTGACCCCGGCGGAGGTTTCTTTCACATATGCCGCCAGAGTCTCTTCGCTGCAAGGAATGTAAGACTCCCTACCCGCTCGATGCCCGATACGTCTGCGAGCGCTGCTTCGGCCCGCTGGAGGTCGCCTACGGCTCGCGAGCTGCCGCCGACCCGGCGCAGCTGCGCCGCCGGATCCAGGCCGGGCCGCACTCGCTCTGGCGCTACACGGACTTCCTTCCGGTGGAGGACCCCCCGAGCGGATCGCTGCCCGCGGGCTGGACGCCCCTGCTGCGGGCGGACCGGCTCGCTGAGCAGATCGGAGTGCGCGAGCTGTGGATCAAGAACGACGCCGCCAATCCCACCCACTCGTTCAAGGACCGCGTCGTCGCGGTCGGGATCGCGCGGGCGCGAGAGCTCGGCTTCCAGACGATCGCGTGCGCCTCGACGGGCAACCTGGCCAACGCCGTCGCCGCCCATGCGGCGGCGGCCGGGCTGGAGTCCTACGTGTTCATTCCCTCCGATCTGGAGGAGCAGAAGGTGCTCGCGACCGGTGTCTATGGCACCAACCTGGTGGCGGTGCGCGGCAACTACGACGACGTCAACCGCCTCTGCACCGAGCTTTCGGGCGAGCACGAATGGGCCTTCGTGAACATCAACATGCGCCCGTACTACGCGGAGGGATCCAAGACGATCGCCTTCGAGACGGCTGAGCAGCTCGGGTTTGAGCTGCCGGATCGAGTGATCTGCCCGATCGCCTCCGGCTCGCTGTTTACGAAGATCGCCACCGGGTTCGAGGAATGGCTCGAGGTGGGGCTGCTCTCCGGTTCGCTGCCGGTGTTCAATGGCGCCCAGGCGGATGGCTGCTCGCCCGTGGCGGGCGCGTTCGCGGCCGGACAGGACTTCTGCCGCCCGGTCAAGCCCGACACGATCGCCAAGTCGTTGGCGATCGGCGATCCGGCCGATGGGCCCTACGCGCTCGACCTGGCGCGCCGGACGGGCGGCTGCATCGACTCGGTCACCGACGAGGAGATCGTCAAGGGGATCCAGCTACTGGCGCAGACCACCGGCATCTTCACGGAGACCGCAGGTGGCGTGACCGTCGCGGTGCTCTCCAAGCTAGCCGAGCGCGGGGACATCGATCCGGCCGAGCGCGTAGTCGCCTACATCACCGGCGAGGGACTGAAGACGCTCGACTGCGCGCGCGGCACTTTTGAGACCTGGGAGATCGAGCCCACGGTCGCCTCCT
>JALYUQ010000148.1 GCA_030853685.1 Actinomycetota bacterium
CTGTGGCACTTTCCCGCGGGTTTCCCCGGGTCGGCGTTACCGACCACCCTGCCCTTTGATGTCCGGACTTTCCTCGAAGGCTCCTTCACCTCCGCGACTGCTCAGCCTGCACCAGCAGTCTAGCCGGGCCCGCCGGGAGCGGCGGGTCGGCTGAGGGGCGCCGCCGGGCGTTGCGCCCGGGTCGCCGAGAAGCAAGCACGGACCCCTCTATTCCCGCCCGGGCGCGACGTCCGCCGGAGCCTCAGCTCAGCACCGTGCCGCAGCTTCGACAGCAGCAGCTAATTCGGCGTCCAGGGCCAGAGTGCTCAGGCGCCATCTCACCCGGGCACACCGGACAATGCGCGGCGCCGTGGACGGTGAGCTCATCCCAAACACCCGCGAGCAGCTCATCGAGCGTCAGTCCACCGACGGCCTCGCTCGCACCGCCCATTCCACGGGCATCGCCGGGTCGCCCCAGGGGCGACTCCGGGCGCCCGCCGCGCTTGACCGCAGGCTCGCTTGCCCATTCCACGCGAACCGGAGCCAGCGCCGTCACGAGATGCTCCTCATCAGGCCGACTACCTTGCCGAGAACCCGCACCTCACGGCTGCGTATCGGCTCCATGGCTTCGTTCTCGGGCTGCAACCGTATGTGATCCGATTCCTGGAAGAACCGCTTCACCGTGGCGTCCTCGCCCACGAGCGCCACGACGATGTCACCCTCCTCAGCGGTGTCCTGGGACCTGACCACGACGAGGTCGCCCTCGAGGATGCCGGCGTTCTTCATCGACTCCCCGCGAACGCGCAACAAGTACTCCCCGTCGCGGCCGCCGGCGAGCTCGGGCGTCTGGATGTAGTCCTCGATGTTCTCCTCGGCCAGCACGGGCTGACCCGCGGCCACCTGGCCAACCAACGGCAGCCCCGGCCGTACGAAGTCTCGCACGCCCGCGGCGGCTCGATCCAAAAGCTCGATCGCGCGCGGCTTGGAGGGGTCACGCCGGAGCAGACCGATCCGCTCGAGGTTGGCGAGGTGCGCGTGAACCGTCGAGGACGAGGCAAGCCCGACCGCCTTGCCGATGTCCCGGACGGTAGGCGGATAGCCGTACTTGTCGCAGTGCCGCTTGATGAAGTCGAAGATCTCCTGCTGGCGCTTGGTCAAGTCCATTGATTCGCTCCTTGCTGCGTCTGGCCCGGCGAGCCGAACACGTCGAACATGTGTTCGTAAAGGTAGCGCGCAGTGAGGACGGGCTCGTGTGCAGTTGCTTGGTGGCGGCCGGCGGGCGCCGCTATGAGGGCTGTGGCCCTCGATCACGTCGTCAAGGCGGAGCGCCATCGAGCCGCGGGTTCGAGGATATAATGAGTGCCACGCGCTCGTGGCGGAATTGGTAGACGCGCAAGGTTGAGGGCCTTGTGGACTGATTGGTCCGTGGAGGTTCGAGTCCTCTCGGGCGCATAAGGGAGAGCCCCGCTACTTGCGGGTTTCTTCGTCTACCAAGTTCCACGGTGACCTCAGCGCTACGCTGATCCAGTGGTTTCGCCGGCCCCCGGGGCGACCTACGCCGGAGCCCCTTTGCCATTCGGTCGGCCTAGGTCGCAGTTGCGCGTGCCGCGTTCGGCAGCTCGTAGACGGAGACGTGCTTCTCGCTCCCTGCGCTGAACGGCGCCCGATCCCATCCGCTCCAGCGAGAGCGCAACTGAAGACCGGCTGCGCGCGCCATCAGGTCAAGCTCGCCGGGCCAGGCGTAGTTATCGACGACCGAGACAAAACGCGTGCCGGTCGGAGTCAGGTGTACCAGGGTGCGCTCGATCAGGTGCACCGCAGGGTCATAGCGTGCGACCTGAAGCTCTACGTGCTGATCGAGCACGTGGCGCGGCTGAACATACCAGCGGCCCTCGAGCTGCTCGCCGCGCAGGATGAATGCCTCGACCACGAAGCACCCTCCGGAGGCGAGATGGCGGGCGGCGTTTGCGAAGCACTGAATCTGCGCTTCGCGGGTGGAGATGGCGAAAATCGTGTTCAGCGCGAGCAGTACGACCGAGAAGCTTCCGGAAACGACGGTAGCCGCAAAGTCTCCCACCACGACGTCTATCTCGTCCCCGCGTCGCTTTGCGCGCAATTGCTGGGCGAGCATCTCCGAGCCCTCAATTCCGGCCACGGTGACCCCGTGCTCGAGAAGCGCCAGCCCCAGTCGGCCGGTGCCGATACCGAACTCGAGCAATGCTCCCGAGCCGGCCAGCTCGGCTAGCCGTGAGACGGCGGTTTGGGTATCGGGAGGGTCCGGGTACAGCGCGTCGTAATCGGCGCCGACGCTACGCCCGTAGGCGGCTGGATCGTGTTTCTCCATTGCTACAGTCATACTTGATCCGAGCCCTGGGCGTCCGCACGCGCCGCCGCGCTGGCGCTAAAGGAGGTGGACGGACATATACACTCCTGGATACCAGATGGTCGAGGATGAGCACCGGCTCTGGAGCACCGTCGAGCAACACAGCTTCGGCTCGATCGTCTGCATGGACGATGCGGGAAGGCCGAACAGCACGTTGGTGCCGTTCATCTGCCGAGACGGACGCCTGTGGATGCATTTGGCATCCGCTGATCCACAGGCGACTCTGCTCGCGGATGGCCGGCCCGTGCTCTGCCAGTTCCTCGGTCCGCACGCATACGTTTCACCGTCGTGGTACCTAGAGCCGGGCGACGTGCCGACGTGGAACTTCGTCCAGGTCACCGTCGCGGGCCGGATGCGATCGCTCGAGGAGACCGAGACCCGGTGGCTGATCGAGGAGACCGTTCGAGAGCACGAGGATCGCCGGCCAGTTCCGGCTGCGGTTGCCCAGATGACGGCCACGATCGACGAGCTGATCGGGGGTATTCGCGCCTTCGAGGTGCTCGTGCACAGCATCGACGGACGATTCGAGCTTTCTCAGAATCGCAGCGACGAGGATCGTCGAGCAGTGATCGAAGAGCTCAGTGCCGGGAACGAGGCGCAGCGCCACGTGGCCGAGCTGATGCTCGAGCAGTGGAAGCCTTCCGGCGCCTCTCGAGCTCCCAGACGCTCGCCGGGCGGCCGAGGCGCCACGGGAAGGCCGATCGTGACCGATGCGCCGGCGACGATCACGGCCTATCGCGATGGACCGCTACTGGTGCGCGGACCGGTGCGGATAGAGGATCAGGACGGCAACGAGATCCTCGTCGAGCGCCGCACGGTGGCTCTCTGCCGGTGTGGCAAGTCACACCTGCGGCCCCTCTGCGATGGCACCCACAAGCTGACTCGGTTTCGCGCGCCGAGCGGCCTCGAAGGCGGCGGCGCATCGATTGCCACCTAGCCGGGCGGGCCGGTTTCCCGGATGAAGCCAGGCGCCGAGAGGCGTTAGCGCCGAGAGGGTTCGGCACCCCGACGTGTATCAGCCGCGAGATACACCGAGTCGCCCGGCGGGTCGACGCGCCCGAAGGTCTCGGGGCCCGGTAGGAGCGAGCTGCGGTGCTCGCTCCAGGCGTCGAGCAGGCCGCGTCCCCACCCACCTTCGACCTCCACGACAGCACGAGCGCCCCACAGTATGTCCCCGGTGAGCGCTGGGTCCTGCCGCGCGAGGCCGCCGGCGAGCTCGACGGCCGCGATGTTCTCGTGCACCGCGTCTGCGATCACGTGCTCATCGAAGAAGCCCGTCGCGCGGGGGCCGAATCCGAGCCGCCGCAGGCCCTGGGCGTAACGGCGATTAGGCACCGACGAGGTCATCTCGAACAGTGCGAGATGACCGGCGACGGCTCCGCGGAGGCGACGATGCAGGCCGAGCAGCGAGATCAAATTCACCGTGGCGAGGGTCGATCCTGGGATCCGGTTGAGATAGGCACCATAGGCGGGGTCGAGGCCAAGCTCCTGCATCGTCTCGGCGAACAGGTGGGCGTGGGCACGATCTGCGCACCCGCCGCCGTACTCATCGGCCTGAATCTCGACGAGCGCGGACTTTGGCCCTCCCCACAGCCGCGGTATCGCCCACGAGTGTGGGTCTGCTTCCTTGAGCTGATAGGCCGAGCGGTGGATGACGAACTCGAGCACCTGCTCGGTAGAGGCCGAGCGCTGGATATGGCGCGAGAGCTCCGGTCCGCCGTCGGCCGCGGCGATCTGGCGCAGCGCCAGATCCATCTCCTCAGCGGCGACCGAGCTCTTCTCCCTTGGCTCGACCGCCGCTTGGAGGCCCGCTTCGAAGCACTGCTCGAGCTGGCGGCGAACGTGCAGCAGCGACGGCTCCCATTCCCAGCGCTCGTCGACTCCCGCAAAGCCGCGGTAGTGCAGCTCGTAACAGATGTAGAGCCCGAGCTGGAGGTCCTCGTCGATGAGCGGATCCTCGGAGACGATGAGAGATCCGGCCGGAAGCAGCCGGGGAGACCCTACGAGGCTCGTGATGAGCAGCTCGCTGATCTCACCCCTCGGTGCTGGCAGCTGTGGCATCGCTGCTCCCCCCATATCACTCGCGTCCCCGGCGGCGGTGACCGACCAGGCCGCCCAGCGGCAGCAGGAAGAACAGCGGTAGGAACAGCAAGTGGCCCCCCGACACCGCGAAGACAACGGCGGCAATCAACAGTCCGACCAGCGCGAATCGCATCGTCAGCTCCTGGGCAGAGAATCGGCCGAGCCGACTCGGTGCGCCGGCGCGAGCCGCGGAGCCCGACAAGATAAGCCGCTACCCGAACCACGACCTGGGTTAGCGCCAGCAGCAGTCATAGGGTCCTCCCGTGAACGTGGAAATGGACGACAGGTCCCACCCGCGAGGCCATCTACGCCGCCGGAGCCGTCCCTATCTGCTGCTGGAGAGCGCGTAAGCTGTCGTCAAGCGCTCCCCACCAGACTACCCGACCTGACGATTCCACGGTTCGCGCACTCGGCTTGCGCGGCCCCGAGACCGTCGGTTAGTGTTCGGAACGGATGTCCGAGGGCGAGACTGAGGGCGGCAAAGGCCAATCGGCGCTCTCACCGCAGGCGCGCGTTTCTCACGTCGTCGTGCGGACGATGAAAGACCTCTACGGTCGCGGGCCGACGCACGCAAAGACCTACATCTGCGACGAGTACGTTTTCTGCGTCCTGAGCGGCGGTATGACCCGTGACGAAGAAACCATGATCCGTGGCGGCGAGGAAGAGGCGGTTCGTGACTATCGACTGCGCTTCCAAGCCGTAGTCAAACCAGAGCTCGTCCGGCGCGTCGAGGACGTGTTGGAGCGCAAGATCGTGAACTACCACAGCCAGATCCTCTTCGACCCTGACCGTCTGATCGAGATCTTCGTGCTCGAGCCATCGGTCGAGTCCGCGGATCACGATTTCGGGCCATAGGGACCGGCCCAACGTCCGCGCCTAATCCTCGATCCACCGCTTGTCGCGCCCGGTTCCGTCCGGCCGTGAGTCTTAAATGACCTCCTGAGCAGGCAGAAAGCTGTCGTATGCGGCGACGGCGGGCCTGCACCAGGAGGTCACCCATATGGTGCACGACGCAGCAGACGTTCCGGCCGGGCCACCCAGCCTCGATTCAGTGCGGGTTCAGTTCGACGAGGAGCGGCTGATCAGCGACGCCGGGCTGCTGGTGAGCGCGACGCTCGCCGAGCGGCTGGGGATCGAGGAGCTGGTGAACGAGTCGGTGTGGCTGCCCTACCGGACGCCGGGCGCGGCGCTGCCGGGGCGCAAGGTGATGTCGCTGGTGCACGGGATGCTTGCTGGCGCGGACAGCATCGATGACATGGACCTCCTGCGCGCCGGATCGACCGGCTTGATCTTGGGGCACCGGGTGATGGCCCCCTCGACGCTCGGGACGTTCCTGCGGGCGTTCACGTTCGGGCATGTCCGCCAGCTTGACCGGGTCTTGGACGTCGCGCTCACGCGCGCATGGCAGGCTGGCGCCGGGCCCGGTGACGGGCCGTTGGTGATCGATATCGACAGCTTCATCGGCGAGGTCCACGGTGAGCAGAAGCACGGCGCGAGCTACGGGTACACCCGCCAACTCGGGTATCACCCGATCACCGCGGTGCGCGCTGATACCGGCGAGGTGCTGCACATCCGCAACCGCAAGGGCAACGCGAACACGCAGCGCGGCGCCGCGCGGTTCGTCGATGAACTGCTCGCTCGCGTCAATCGCGCCGGGCACACCGAAGCGATCGTCATCCGTGCCGACTCGGGATTTCAGAACCACAAGCTGATGGCAGGGCTCGACCGCCGCGGGGTCGAGTTCTCGATCGGGGTCAAGCAGTCAAAGACGATCCGAGGGTTGATCGAAGAGATTCCCGAAGGCGACTGGGTCACGATCACCGACTATCCCGACACCGGGCAGGCGCAGATCGCCGAAACGATGCTCGGCGACTGGCGGCTGGTTGTGCGCCGCACCCGGCTCGTCGGGGCGCAGGCAGAGCTCTGGCCCGACTGGCGTCATCACTGCTTCGCGACCAACCGCACCGTGCCGCTGCTCACCGCCGATATCGATCACCGCGACCACGCCACGATCGAGCTCGCGATCCGCGACCTCAAGGACCAAGCGCTTCAGCACTTCCCCTCCGGGCAGATGCACGCCAACAGCGCCTGGACCGTGATCGCCGCCATCTCGCACAAACCTCGGACGCTGGACCACCCAGATCGGCCTCCCGACCCGACCCGTGCAGACCGCCCGCGCCCGACGCCGTCACCTGCTACAGATCCCCGCCCGGCTCACTCATACCCGCCGCCAATGGACCCTCCGGATGCCCGCCCGCTGGCCATGGCAGACCGACTTCGACACCGTCCTCGACACCATCCGCGCGCTCCCCGCCCGCTGCTGAGCAACAGACGCGAGCCGACCGGCCGCCCACGAAGACCAGTGAGCTCTAACCGTCACCCGGACAACAGCCCCTGCCCGAAAGCCCGGCGCGACACGCTCCCACGGCGCTCCCATGGGAACGCCGACACCCCGACCACCACCAAACCCGAACAAGTCGCCCGCCACACGCCGTCACCCGGCCGAGCCCAACGAAATCCGATCACCCTCCCAACGAATCGGTGACTTCAGGCTCATGTTTCTGTTCGATCACGCTTTTCAGACTGTCGCTACTGCGCGCTTTCAGTCGGCGACCAACCTGGGCGCGGCCATCACTCACGTTCTCTCGCCCGTCCCCGACTCTGCCGAGCTCGAGGGGCTCCGGGCACAATTTGACGAAGTCACCGCACTGAGGGCGAACCCTGCCGCGGCCGCGTCTGTCGAGAGACTCGGAGAATTTGCGCACGCCGCGTGGCATCGGGTCGCCGACCTGGCCGACAGTAAGGGGCTTGACCCGCTGGCTCAGCGCTACGCGTACGAGCCCGGCGACATCGATCTGACGTTGAAGGTCATTACGGAGCCTGACGCGCCCCCGTATGTGGAGTACCGCTTCCACCAACGCGGCTCCAATGATGTCGTACTCGTCGCGAACGGACAAGAGATCTGGACGGGCGACGATCCCGACGACCCTGCGCTTGCGGCTGCGATCGAACGGCAAGCGCTTACGGCCTTCATCGAGTTTTACGGCGGATCTTGACGGTCGTCTCACATGAGCAAGCGAGCCCGCGCCCGAGCAGCGCGGGGCCGGCTTCGCTAGTCGAGGTCGGCCTCGTCGGGTATGCCGAGCTGCAGCCTCATGCCGCGGTCATCTTTCTGGAGGAGCATTACTCGCGTCGAGAACAGGATCCGTAATGCTTCAAGCGCAAATCGTTCAGCCTCGACTCGGCGCTCCCCTATCTTGTCCTTGGGTGTTGTCCTGCCGCCGTGGGCGACTTTGCTGCGGAGGTCATAGATCTTCTTGAGACGGCGTTGTAGCTTCAGGCGCTTCGATGGATCCTCCTCAAGGAGGATCGCCATTGCCCCGGTTACTCGAAAGGTCATCTCGGCGTTCCCGCCATGGCCGCTAGGTTTTCCCAGGCGATCACCGCATCAATCAGAGAGTCCTCGGCGCTGAAACTCCGCTCGCGGGCCGAGGAGAGGAGCCGGCTGACGGCAACAGCAACCGAGTCCCGATAGTGCTCTGCTACACGCCGAGACCAAAGAACAAGCTGCTCCTCTCGCAAACGCGAGCAGATCAGGATTGAATGTTGTGCGCCGGTTGTTTCCGGCATGTGAGTGCCGTTG
>JALYUQ010000150.1 GCA_030853685.1 Actinomycetota bacterium
CCCCACGGGCCCTGCCGGTGGTGCCCCGCCAGGCGCCCCGCGCGAGCGGGCGGTGCTCGACTCCGCGCACGTCGGCGACATCCAGGGCGCCTTCGGCACGATCCGCGAGCACGAGGAGGCCCATCGCGGCTTGCGCTCGCGTGCCCTCGCCATGCTGGCGATCGTCGGCCCGGGACTGATCGTGATGGTCGCCGACAACGATGCCGGCGGAGTCTCGACCTACGCGCAGGCGGGCCAGGACTATGGCACGAGCCTGCTGTGGGTGCTGCTGCTGCTCGTGCCGGTGCTGGTCGTCAATCAGGAGATGGTGGTGCGGCTCGGTGCGGTGACCGGGGTCGGCCACGCGCGGTTGATCATCGAGCGCTTCGGCCGCGGCTGGGGATGGTTTGAGGCCGGCTACCTACTGCTGCAGAACTTCCTCATCATCGTGACCGAGTTCATCGGCGTCGACCTCGCGCTCGGCTACTTCGGCGTGTCCCCATATGTCTCGGTTCCGCTCGCCGCTGCCGGTCTGTTCGCGATCAGCGCCAGCGGCAGCTTTCGCCTGTGGGAGCGCTCGATGTTCGTGTTCGTCGTGGCCAACCTGCTGGTGATCCCGCTCTTCTTCTTCGCCCACCCCCATGCGGGTACGATCGCCCATCACCTGTTCGTGCCCGGCATCCGCGGGGGCACCAGCTCCGACGCCGTGCTGCTGATCATCGCCATCGTCGGCACCACGGTGGCGCCCTGGCAGCTCTTCTTCCAGCAGTCCAACATCGTCGACAAGCGGATCACGCCGCGCTGGATCAACTACGAGCGGATCGACACGGTGCTGGGCGCGGTCGTCGTGGTGCTCGGCGCGGGTGCGCTGATCTGCGCTACGGGGTTCGCTCTGGAGGGGACCCGCTTCTTCGGCGCCACCTCCGACGCGGGCGGCGTCGCCGACGCGCTACGGCACACGGTCGGGACGCTGGGCGGCGATTTCTTCGCCGTCGTGCTCCTCAACGCCTCGCTGATCGGGGCGGGAGCGGTCACCCTGGCCACCTCCTACGTGGTCGGCGACGTGTTCGGCACCAGGGGCTCTCTGCACCGCAGCTTCCCCGAGGCCAAGGGGTTCTACACCGTATTCGGCCTGCTCATCATCGCCGCCGCGGGGATTGTCCTCATCCCGGGCGCTCCGAAGCAAGTGATCACCGAGGCCGTGCAGGCGCTGTGCGGGATCCTGCTGCCGATGACCACCCTGTTCCTGCTCATGCTCTGCAACGACCGCGAGGTGCTGGGCCCCTGGGCGAACCCGCCGTGGCTCAAGGCGCTGGCCAGCGTGATCGTCGCCGCGCTCGTCCTGCTTTCGCTGATCCTCACCTTCACCACGCTGTTCCCGGCGATCGACGTCACGGCGCTGGTCGAGATCGGTGGCGCTGTGCTCGTGGTGGTGCTGCTCGGCATGGGCGCAGCGGCGCTGCGCTCGCGTCCCCGGGGTGCCGGTGCAGTGACCTTCGTCTCGAGTGCACCCGAGCTGGCCAGGGAGCAATGGACGATGCCGCCGGCGACGCTGCTCTCCCGTCCCCGGTTCTCGCCCGGTCGGCGGGTCGCGATGCTCGCGCTCGGCGGTTACATGGTCGTCGCCCTGGTGATGCTGATCGTCAAGTCCGTCCAGCTCGCCGGTGGGTGAGGCTGCGCGCCCGCGGCGCCACGTCGGGTGCCCGCACGGCGGGTGAGGCTGCGCGCCCGCGGCGCTACGTTGGGTGCCCGCACGGTTGGTGAGGCTGCGCGCCCGCGGCGCCGTTACCCTCTTGGGTGGATGGTCCGGCTTCGGTTGATCGCTCTGATCGCGTGCGCGGCTGCACTTGCCTCGCTGTGCCTGCCCGCGAGCTCGCTGGCGCGAACGCCGGACTTCACTTCGAGGATGCCGGGTGCGAGTCCGCCGGCGGGGGGCGCCATCAAGTCGGCCGATCAGGCTGCGAGCGCCAGCTCCGCACCGTCGGTGACGCTCACCGCCCCAGCGCAGGGAGCGTTTGTCAGCGATGCCCAGCCGGTGTTCGCGGGCTTCGCCGGCACCGCGCCTGGTGACTCCGCACGCATCAACGTGGCTCTCTACCGAGGTTCGCAGGTCCGCGGCCGGCCGTTCGGAACTGCGAGCGTGGCGAGGAGCGGATCGACTTGGTCAGGGCGCTGGCCGCGCGTGCTGAGACCGGGGAGCTATACGGCTCGTGCGCAGCAGGGCGACGACGCCGGCAGCACCGGCTACAGCGCCCCGCACACCTTCCGGATCGTCTCTGGCACCGGACCGATCGGTCCGGGCGTCAGCCTCGGCCCGGGTTCTGTCAGCGTGCCGATCACATGCCCGGCGCCCGCCCCTTCAGCAGCCAGACCTCGCGGCTCCGCGCAAGCGGACTGCACGGGGACCGTCATGATCCTGACCGTGGGCCGCTTCCGGCCGCTGCACGGCGGGCCGGTGGGGCGCCTCCTTGTGCTATTTGCCTACTTTGACATCCCGGGCGGTCAGACCCAGGCTGTGGGGCGGGCGGTCCCTGGGCCGGTCGTGCGGGCGCTGCGCCGGGCGGCGCCGCTACGCGTCGACGTGACGACGATCCTCGGTCAATCCGGCGGGCGCTCGAGGACGGTGTCGGGCGTGAGGGTGCTGCGGACGGGGTGAGTAATCGCCCATGATCGCACGCTACACGCGCCCCGAGCTGGCCGCGATCTGGTCAGACGAGGCTCGCTTCGAGGCGATGCGCGAGGTCGAGGTCGCCGCCTGCGAGGAGATGGACGGCCCCAGTACCGCGGAGCTGCAAGCGATCCGTGACGCCCGCTTCAGCGTCGAGCAGATCGCGCAGCGCGAGCAGGTCACCGACCACGACACCGCTGCGTTCGTCGACGTGCTCGCCGCGTCCGCCGGGCCCGCCGGGCGCTGGGTCCACCATGGCCTCACCTCCAGCGACGTGCTCGACACCGGGCTCGCGCTCCAGTTGCGGCGCGTGAGCGAGATCGTGCTCGCCGACGCCCGGCGCGTGGTGCAGGCGCTCGCCGGGCGCGCGCGCGAGCACGCCCAAACGCTGTGCGCCGGGCGCACGCACGGCATCCACGCCGAGCCGACCACATTCGGGATCAAGCTCGCGGGCTTCGCCTTCGAGGCGGATCGCAACTCGCGCCGGCTGGAGCGGGCGTTTGCGCAGGTGTCCGTCGGCGCGATCTCCGGGGCGGTGGGCACCTATGCGGCAACGTCAACACATTTCGAGCAGAGCGTGCTCGGGCGCCTGGGGCTGGCGCGCGAGCCGGTCTCCACCCAGGTGGTCGCGCGCGATCGCCACGCCGAGCTGCTGCAGGCGATCGCGCTGGCCGGCGCGGGGTTGGAGCGCTTCGCGACCGAGGTCCGCCACCTCGCGCGCACCGAGGTCGGGGAGGTCCGCGAGCCCTTTGCCCGCGGACAAAAGGGCTCGAGCGCGATGCCCCACAAGCGCAACCCGATCAAGTCAGAGCAGGTGGCGGGGCTGGCACGCGTGCTGCGCGCCGACGCCCAGGCCGCGCTGGAGAACGTAGCCCTCTGGCACGAGCGCGACATCTCGCACTCCTCGGTCGAGCGGGTGATCCTTCCTGACGCGACGATCCTGCTCGACCACATGCAGCAGCGCGTGCTGGGATTGGTGGACGGCATGGTCATCGACGTGGAGCGAATGCGTGAGAACCTGTCGCTGACCTGCGGCGCGCTCTTCTCTCAGCGCGTCCTGCTGGCGCTGGTGGCGCAGGGGTTCACCCGCGATGACGCCTACCGGGCGGTGCAGCGCCTCGCTCAGCGGGCCCTCGACGAACGTACGCCGCTGCGCGAGCTGCTCGCCGCAGACCCCGACGGCGCCGGCCTGCACCTGGATGAGATCTTCGACTACGCGCCGTTCGTGCGCTACGCGGACGAGATCGTGGGGCGCCTGGACGCGATCGCCTGAGCGGAGGCACAGGAAACGCTTGCGATGAAGAATCTCTGGGAACGTTTCGACTGACCATGCTTGACAGATCCCGGAATACGGGTAACATATGTCACTATGTTTCTGGCATCCGAGGTGGAAGAGAATGGAGGATGATCCATGTTCGCATATACATATACAAGTAGGGTTCCATTCGGGACGGTATGGGGTTGGCCGGGTGGTGCTCGAAACCCGCTGATGAAGCTGGTTGCGCTCGTAGGCGCGCTGCTGGGCACGGTCGTGCTCGTCGTGATGGCGGTGGTTTCGATTATCATCGACATCGTGCTGATCCCGTTTCACTTGCTGTTCGGAGGCGCCAGATAGGGGTTCGCAGGGGTACGCGACCCGTGCAAGCGGCACGGGTCGCGGCGCCCGCCTCAGCGCCTGCGGGTGAGTTCATTTAAACCTGAACCCCGGACGACTCCCCCACCCTAGAACGGTGGATTGAGGCTTAGTCGCCGAGCCTTGCGTTCATCGCAGCGACCCGCTCCACGTCCTCCCGCGCCTGGCCGAGCGAGGTTCAGACCTGACAATCGACAGCGACTTCGAGCGCACCGCAGACCTGGCGCATCCGTGCGTCGCTGAGGCGCCCGAGGCGAGCGACCAGGACGGCGATTGAGACACTCTCGACCGAGTCGAGATTGACGGCGGATCGTCGTGGGACCGGGTCGTCGCTGGGGTCCAGCACGACCTCGCTGGCCAGCCCTCGGATGGTCGTCGTGCACGGAGCGATCAGAGCGCGACGAAGCCGTGGGATGGCGACGTCACGCGACAGCACCACCACCGGGCGCCGGCCGATGGCCAAGAGCTCGCACCACCAAAGCTCCCCTCGGGAGGGAAGCGGCGTCACGACGACGCCGCAGCCTCGCGGAACGACGCCAGATCACCCCAGTCGTCGGGCTCGCCGAGCGGGTGCTCATCGTAAACCGCGTAGCTGGCGTCGATCTCTCTCAGGGTGAGCACCACGGTGGACGAGGGACTCCTGCAGAACGCCCGGCGACTGCGCATGAAGGCGACGGACGCAGCACTCCTCGACGAGGCGCTCGAAGCGCTCTTGGCTCGGCTTATGCGCTACAAGAATGCCATAGGCGTTCGCGAGTCCAAGAGCGCGCGACCCGGGACGTTAGTTCGTCTGAGCCGTAGTCAGCCGACCGCATCCTCACTCGCCCGCGACGCGTCAGGACCCGCTGGTAGCCTTGCCTTTGTGCCAGCGCTGACCGACCTGCCCCTCCTCGCCTCGGGCAAGGTACGTGAGATCTACGAGCTCGACTCGGAGTCGCTGCTGATCGTCGCCAGCGACAGGATCTCCACCTACGACGTGGTGCATCCGACGCCGATCCCCGACAAGGGCAAGGTCCTCACGGGCCTGTCCGCGTTCTGGTGCTTGCAGCCGGATGTCGCCGGGATCGTCCCCAACCATCTGATCTCCGTGACCGAGGGACTCCCTGGCGAAGCGCGCGGGCGGGGGATGATCGTCCGCAGGCTGAAGATGCTGCCGCTCGAGTGCGTGGTGCGCGGCTACCTGAGCGGGTCGGGCTGGAAGGACTACCAGCGCACGGGTGCGGTGTCCGGGATCGAGCTCCCGGACGGACTGAGCGAATCAGAGCAGCTCCCGGAGCCGATCTTCACGCCGAGCACCAAGGCGAGCACCGGGCACGACGAGCCCGTCGACTTCGAGGGCGCGGTGCAGCTCGTCGGTGACAGGGCGCTCGCACAGCGCCTGCGCGAGGTCTCGATCGCCGTCTACGAGCACGCCGCCGAGCACGCGCTCGCGCGGGGAATCATCCTCGCCGACACGAAGTTCGAGCTCGGCCTCGACGATGACGGGACGCTGACGCTCGCAGACGAGGTCTGCACCCCTGACTCCTCGCGCTTCTGGCCCGTGGACCAGTATCAAGTGGGTGCCGGGCAGCCGAGCTTCGACAAGCAGTTCGTTCGCGACTGGGCCTCCTCGACAGGCTGGAACCGTACGCCGCCGGCGCCTGCGATTCCCGGGGAGGTGGTCGCGCGCACGCGCGAGAAGTACATCGAGGCCTACGAGCTGATCGCCGGCGATCGCTTTACGCACTGGCTTCAGCGGACCGGGGCTTGACGCGCGCCATGCGGGCGCGCGTCCTGGTCAGGCCGAAGGCGGGCATCCTCGATCCCCAGGGTCAGGCCGTGCAGCGCGCGCTCCCGGCGCTCGGCTTTGAGGGCGTGCGCAACGTCCGCGTGGGGCGGCTGATCGAGCTCGAGCTGGAGGACCCCGCGGCGCTGGCGGAGATTTGCGAGCGCCTGCTGGCCAACCCGCTGATCGAGGACTACGAGATCGTGCCGGACCGGCCCGCCGGGGGCGGGATCGCGGAAGGCGGAATCGCGCCGGCCGGAGTGGAGCCGGGCGGGATCACGGAGGCCCCGAGCACGGAGCTCGATCGTTGAAGTTCGGGGTGGTCCGTTTCCCGGGCTCTTGCGACGACGCCGACGCGCTGGCAGCGGCAGCATGCGCCGGCGAGGCGGTCGTGCTCTGGCACGCCGAGCGCGACCTCCGGGGCGCCGACGCGGTGATCGTCCCCGGGGGGTTCTCCTACGGCGATTACTTGCGGGCGGGGGCGATCGCGCGCTTTGCGCCGATCATGGATGAGGTGGCCGCCTTCGCCCTCGCGGGTGGCCTCGTGCTCGGGATCTGCAACGGCTTTCAGGTGCTCTGCGAAGCGGGGCTGCTCCCCGGGGCGCTGCTGCCGAACGTCTCGCTGCGGTTCGTCTGCCGCCAGGCCGAGCTGGTGGTGGCGCGCGCCGACACGCTGTTCACTGACGCGTATGAGCCGGGGGAGCGGCTTTCGATCCCCGTCAAGCACGCCAGCGGGCGCTTCTACGCTCCGGCGGACCAGCTACGCCGGCTGCAAGGCTCGGGTCAGGTGCTGCTGCGCTACGCGCCGGGACAGAACCCCAATGGCTCGAGCGACGACATCGCGGGCGTCTGCAACGATGCAGGCAACGTATTCGGCTTGATGCCCCACCCCGAGCACGCGGTCGATCCGCTGACCGGCTCCACCGACGGCTTGGGCATCTTCGAGTCGATGCGCGCGCAGGCCGAAGGCCGCGTTGCCGTCTAGCCGGTCCGGCACCTCCGGCCGGTGGCGGGCGCTCGGGCTCACCGACGCCGAGTACGAGTTGATCCTCGCCCGGCTGCAGCGCGAGCCGGGCGATGTCGAGCTGGCGATGCTGTCGGTGATGTGGTCTGAGCACTGCGCGTACAAGCACTCGCGCAAGCTGTTGCGGATGCTGCCCACCGAAGGGCCCGGCGTGCTGCTCGGGCCGGGCGAGAATGCTGGTGCAGTCGACCTCGGGGACGGACTGGCGCTGGCGTTCAAGGTCGAGTCCCACAACCACCCGAGTGCTGTTGAGCCGTTCCAGGGCGCCGCCACCGGCGTCGGGGGGATCCTCCGCGACGTGTTCGCGGTCGGCGCGCGGCCGATCGCGGTGCTCGACTCGCTGCGCTTCGGCGAGCCCTCCACCTCGGAGCGATCCCGCTACCTGCTCGAGCACGCGGTGGGAGGCATCGGTCACTATGGAAACTCGATCGGGGTGCCGACGGTTGGGGGTGAGGTCTACTTCGAGCACAGCTATGAGCAGAACTGCCTGATCAACGTGATGTGCCTGGGGCTCGCGCCGCGTGAGCGCCTGATCCGCAGCGCGGCGGCCGGACCGGGGAACGTCCTCGTGCTACTCGGCGCGCTCACCGGGCGCGACGGGATCGGTGGCGCCTCGGTGCTGGCGAGCGCCGAGCTCGGCGACGGCGACCATTCCAAGCGACCTTCGGTTCAGATCGGCGATCCGTTTGCCGAGAAGAAGCTGATGGAGTGCTGCCTGGAGCTTCTGGACCGTGGGCTGCTGGAGAGCCTGCAGGACCTGGGCGCCGCCGGCCTGACCTCGTCGGTCGCCGAGATGGCCAGCAGCGGCGGCGTCGGGCTCGAGCTCGACCTCGACAAGGTGCCGCTGCGCGAAACCGGGGTGTCGGCGGCGGAGATCATGATCTCCGAGTCCCAGGAGCGGATGCTGTGCGTGGTGGCGCCCGAGCGCGTCGAGGCGGTGACCGAGGTCTGCGAGCGCTGGGAGACGCTCGCGGCGCCGATCGGCTCGGTCTCGAGTGAGCGGCGCCTGCGCGTGCTCCATGCGGGCCGCGTGGCGGCCGATCTGCCGGTGGAGATTCTGGTCGACGAGTGCCCCCTCTATGACCTGCAGCCCGCGCCGCCGGTCGCCCCGCTCTACGCGCCGCCGCCGCGCGTGCTGGCAGATCACGCATCATGGGAGGAGATCCTGCTCGCGCTGCTGGGCTGTGCGAACATCGCCTCCCGCCGCCCGGTCTTCGAGCGCTATGACTGCATCGTGCAGTCGCGGACGATCCGCCGGCCCGGCGACGGCGACGCCGCGGTGCTGGCGCTGCCCGGGGGCGGCGCGATCGCGATCTCGATCGACGGCAACGGTCGTCGGGTGGCCGCCGGCCCGCGGGCCGGCGGCATCGAAGCGGTCTGCGAGTGCGCCGCCAACCTCGCGTGCGCCGGGGCGCAGCCGCTGGGGCTGACGAACTGCCTGAACTTCGGCAACCCCGAGAAGCCCCACGTCGCCTGGCAGCTCGTGGAGGCGGTGAAGGGCATCGCGCACGCGTGCGAGGCGCTCGGCATCCCCGTGGTGGGGGGTAACGTCTCGCTCTACAACGAGGCGCCCGGCGGGCCGATCTTCCCGACGCCGGTGATCGGGATGGTCGGAGGGCTGCCCGATGCCCGGCGAGCGGGGCGGCTGGGCTTCGAGCGCGAGGGTGATGCGATCGCGCTCGTGGGACGCTTCGCGCCGTCGCTGGTGGCTTCCGAGCTGTCCAAGCTGTGGGGTCAGGCGCCCGTCGGGGAGCTCCCGCCGATGCAAATTCAGGGGGTACGTGACGCGCAGCAAGCGGTTCGGGACGGTGTGCGCTCCGGGGCGCTCAATAATGCACATGACGTCGCCGAGGGCGGGATCGCGGTAGCCGTGGCCGAGTGCTGCGTGGCGGGTGCGATCGGCGCGCGGATCGCGCCGCCCGATGGGATGGAGCTGTTCGGCGAAGCGCCCGGGCGGGCGTTCATCGTCTCTGGTCGGGAACGGGCGCTGGCGGAGCTTGGGGGGCTGACCGGGCCCGGGGTCGCGATCATCGGGCGTGCCGGTGGCTCTGAGCTCGAGATCGAGGGGCGCCTGAGGCTCGCGGTCTCCACGCTGGCGGAGGCTCGCGAGCGTGGGCTCGCGGAGCTGCTGTAGGCTCGGGGAGAAGTCGCCACCATGGCATCGGCGAACGATCATGACTATCGCGATGGACCTCGCGACGAGTGCGGCGTGTTCGGAATCTATGCGCCCGGGCACGACGTGGCTCGGCTCGCGTACTTCGCGCTGTTCGCATTGCAGCACCGAGGGCAGGAGTCCGCGGGGATCGCGACGGCCGCGCGCGGCGGGAACATCATGGCGATCCGCGACCAGGGGCTCGTCGCGCAGGTGTTCGACGAGCACACGCTGCGCTCGCTGCTGGGCGACCTCGCGATCGGGCACGTGCGCTACTCGACGACCGGCGCTTCGGAATGGGAGAACGCGCAGCCGATCGTCCGTGACGACCACCGGACGTTGGCGCTGGTCCACAACGGCAACCTGATCAACGCGGTCGAGCTCCACGCCGAGCTGCGCGGGCGCGATGTCCCGTTTCGCTCGACCTCGGACTCGGAGATCATCGCGGCACTACTTGCGACCCATGCGGGCGAGCGGATCGAGGACGCAGTCGCCGAGGTGCTGCCGCGGCTGAAGGGGGCCTTCTCGACGGTCGTGATGACCGAGCACGCGGTCGTCGCGTTCCGAGACCCGCACGGGCTGCGCCCGCTGGCGCTGGGCGTGATCGAGAACGGCGGCGGCGGTCGTGGTGGGGATGGCGGTCGCGGCGGTTGTGGCGGGGATGCCTACTGCGTCGCGAGCGAGTCGTGCGCGTTTGATCTGATCGGGGCGCGCTTGCTGCGCGAGGTGGCACCTGGGGAGGTGGTCACGCTCTCCGAGCAGGGCATCAGCTCGCGCCTGGTCGACGGCTCGCAGCGGCGAGCGTTCTGCGTCTTCGAGTACATCTACTTCGCGCGGCCTGACTCGCGGATGGGGGGCAATGTGCTCCAGGTCGCACGCGGGAAGATGGGCGAGCTGTTGTGGCACGAGGCTCCTGTGGCCGCCGACCTCGTGATCGCGGTCCCGGACTCGGGCAACGCCGCCGCGCGGGGCGTGGCGCGCGCCGCGGGACTACCCCAGGACGACGGCTTCATCAAGAATCGCTACGTCGCGCGGACCTTCATCCAGCCCGGCCAGGAGCTGCGCCGCCAGGGCCTGCGGATGAAGTTCAACCCGCTCCCGGAGGTGGTCGCGGGCAAGCGCTTGGTGGTCGTGGACGATTCGATCGTGCGCGGGAACACCACCCGCCAGATCGTCAAGATGCTGCGCGACGCCGGCGCCGCCGAGGTGCACCTGCGGATCTCAGCGCCCCCGATCAAACATCCCTGCCACTACGGCATCGACATGTCCACGCGGGAGGAGATGATCGCCCACGGGCGCACCGCTGAGGAGGTCGCCGCGGAGCTCGGCGCCGACTCGCTGCACTACTTGTCGCTGGCCCGCGTCTACGCGGCCGTCGGCAGCACGCGCGCGACCCATTGCGACGCCTGCTTCAGCGGCGAGTATCCGCTAGCGGGGACCGAGGAGGCCGAGGGGAAGGATGCGCTGGAGGGCGCGGAGCTGCCGCTCACGGCTGTGTAGGGAGGCGGGCAATTGGTCGCGCGGGGGGTTGGGGTTGCGTCGGTCGCGGATGTGGGGGCCAGTTGCGCGCGCCCACTTTGGAGGCTGGTCGTTCAAGCGTCCTCACCGGCGCCTTCCCGATCAGCCTCGTCGAGCGGTACACGAAGGTTCACCGTTTACTCGACGCTCGGGGGGGCGGTTGGCCGCTGCGCGCAAGCTCCGTGGTCCAGCTCCTCGGCGAGCAGGTCCATGAGCAGCCCGTCGTGCCACCCGGCGCCGTCGGTGTCACGCTCGTAGCGGCGCAGCACACCGACGGGACGGAAGCCGACTGCTGTGTAGCACCGGATCGCGGGCGCGTTGTCCGCCGCGGGATCGATCGTAAGGCGGTGATGGCCGCGGTCCTTTACGAGGTGGCGCGCCAGGACCCGAACAGCGTCTCGGCCGACACCCTGACCGTGCACGGCGGGGTCGAGGAAGATGTCTATCGACGCGTGCCTGTACATGGGGTGCTCCTCTTCGTAGTACTGGACCAATCCGCGCACCGCTTCGTCAAGCAGGACGACGAACGGTGTCACGGACGGGTCGTCGAAGGGCCATTGCGGGGCGAGGACCTCCTCACCCCAGCAGCGTCGTACCTCGGGCGTCTGACGAATTCGCGCCAGCTCCGGCACGTGCCCGGCGAGCACCGGTACCAATACGACACGCTCGCCGCGGAGCTCGGTTTCGCCAGTCACGAGGCCATATCGATTGCTGTGGTATGAGATCGGCTCAACGCTTGACGGCTGGCTGCTCGCTCCGTGCGAGTATGGCGCTGTGTTCACGCCGGCGGACCGAGCGCACCTGCGCGACGAGCTGGTATCGGCCCCTAATGCCAATTCCAGCGTTACGGGGCTGCCGTGACCGGCTCTGCTGCGATCGATTGGGAAGGTCGGTGGTCGCAGCGCTGCTCGCCGAGATCGACCGAGTCGATGCTGGCTTGGCAAGTCGCCTAGCCGGCACGATGCGAGAGCTGGCGCCCGCTGATCATCGTCGAGACGCGGGCACCCATCTCGCCTGCTTTAGAACACGCGTCAAGCAGGCCAGGCCAGCCTCGCCGCTTGTACCCGCGGTTTGACGCGATCAGAAAGTTGTCGCCGCTCCCACCGCTATCGTCGAGGGCGACCGTGGATCTCCTCGTGGCGCCACCCGTAACGGACTCCCGCACGGCGCTGCGCCAGATCTTCGGCTTCGAGTGGTTCCGGCCCGGTCAGGCAGAAGCTGTCGAGGCCGCTTGCAGCGACCGCGACGCCCTGGTGGTGATGCCGACCGGTTCGGGCAAGTCACTCTGCTACCAGTTGCCGGCGCTGATGCGAGACGACCTGACGCTGGTGGTCTCGCCGTTGGTCTCGCTGATGGCCGATCAGGTGCAGGCGCTGAGCAGGATCGCGCCGGGTAAGGTCGAGCTCGTCAACGCCCAGCGCGGCTCCGCCGCCAACGAGCAGGCGATCGCGAGCGCGCTCCGGGGTGAAGTGAAGCTCCTGTACGTCGCCCCGGAGCGCTTTTCGTCTCCCGGCTTCGCGCGTGCCATGGCGCGCGCCCGCGTGGGACTGTTCGTCGTCGACGAGGCCCACTGCGTCTCGCAGTGGGGTCACGACTTCCGCCCTGACTACTTCTCGCTCGCCGGTGCGGCCCGCGGGGTGCATGCGCGGGCGACGATTGCACTGACCGCTACCGCGACTCCTCGCGTTGCGCAGGACATCGAACGACGCTTATCGCTCCGGGACCCGGTGCGCGTGACCACGGGCTTTGACCGCCCGAATCTCAGCTTCGCGGTAGTGCCGTGCCCGACGGCGGTCGACAAGCAGCGGCGGATCGCAGCGGCGCTGGCGCAGGCCGGCGCGCTCCCGGCGATCGTCTACGCCGGCACCCGCAGCGCCAGTGAGCAGCTCGCCGCCGCGCTCGCTGCGTCGCTTGGCGAGGAGGTGCTGATCTACCATGCCGGGCTCGACAGGGGTTCGCGCGCCAGCGCTCAGCAGCGCTTCATGTCCGGCGAGGTTCGCGTGATCGTCGCCACGAACGCCTTCGGGATGGGGATCGACAAGGCAGATGTGCGCACCGTGTGCCACGCCTCGGTGCCAGGCTCGCTGGAGGCCTATTATCAGGAGGCCGGACGGGGGGGGCGCGACGGGCAGCCGGCGCGCTGCTTGCTGTTCGCCGAGCAGCGGGACAAGGGCCTGCACGTGTTCTTCATCCAGCGCGCACGCGTGGATGACGACGCGCTGCAGCGCGTATCGGCGCGACTGCGGCGGGCCTTGCGGGCAGGGGCGATGGCGCCGGAGCCGGTGGCGGGCGCGCGCCCGGCGGAGCCGGTGCGGGGTCGCTTCGACCTCGCGCTGTCCGAGCTGGCAGAGAGGGGTCAGGAAGATGCTGTGCGCGCCATCATCGGTCACCTCGCCCGGGCCGGTCTGATTTCGCCACAGCCCGCGCCGCCCGACCGCGTCATTGGCGGGGTCATCGGTAACTGGGACCGGCGCGCACTGGCCCTCTGCCGGGCCTCCGCGCGTGAGGCCGAGCAGGTGCGTTGGAGCCAGTACCGGGCGGTGTGGGAGTACGTGGAGCGCTCCCAGTGCCGCCGGGTGGCGCTGCTGAGGCACTTTGGAGATCGGTCGCGCCCGACGCCGACGGTGCCCTGTTGCGATGTGTGTGGAGGCGTGCCGGTTCCTCGCGGAGTAGCCGAGAGCCACCCGCGCCGGGGAGCGCCGGTGTCGGTGTCACGCGGGGCAGCCGAGCGTAATCCGCGACGCGGCCCTGCGGGGCCACTCCTCCAGGGTGCGCAGGGCCAGGCGGCTCCGGAGCTCGACACGGCGATCCTCGAGGTTGTGGTTTCTGCTACCCCGTCGGTCGGACGTACTCGGGCGGTCGAGATCCTGCGGGGCGGGGGCTCGAAGCTGATCGCCGAGCACGCCTACGACCGGCTGCCCGCTTACGGGGCATTTGCCCATCTGCGCTCTGCCGACGTGCTGGTGGCGGTTGACGAGCTGCTCGTGGCCGGGAAACTGTGCTCCACCGGCGGGCGCTTTCCAAAGCTCCGGGCGCCGTGAAGGTCGCCGTCCTCGCGTCCGGGACGGGAACGAACCTGCAGGCGCTGCTCGACAGCGTTCACCGTATGGAAGGGACCTCGGTGGTCGCGGTGGCCTCTGACAAGCCCGGCGCGCAGGCGCTGGAGCGGGCGCGGGCAGCCGGCGTGGCGCACGCCTGCTTTCCGCAACACGTGCACGCCGACCGCGAGGCTCGCGACTGCGCGCTCGCAGCGTGGTGCAGCGAGCGCGGCGCTGAGCTGATCGTACTCGCCGGCTACATGCAGCTCCTGAGCGCATCGTTCCTGGCTCGCTTCCCGGGGCGGGTGATAAACGTCCATCCGGCGCTGCTGCCCGCATTCCCAGGGCTCGATGCCGTCGCGCAGGCGCTCGCGTACGGGGTCAAGGTCTTCGGCGTCACCGTGCACTTCGTTGACGAGGGGGTCGACACGGGCCCCGTGATCCTGCAACGCGCGGTCGAGCTCCCCGATGCCCGCGAGCCCGCGGACGTGCTCGTTGCACTGCGGGCGATCGAGCACGAGCTGCTACCAGAGGCCGTAGCGCTGATCGCCGCCGGAGCCGTGCGAGTGGACCCATCCAACCCGCGGCGCATTGTCGTGCGCCCGGGCACGTCCTCGTGCGCCGGTAGCGCGTCGGCGCGCGGCGGTAAAGTCGGGAGCGCGATGAGGACCGAACAGCAAACCGCGTTGCGCCCGGTTGCCGCCAGCGAGGTCCAAGTGGCTCGCGCACTGCTGTCGGTCTCCGACAAGACCGGCATCGTCGATTTCGCACGCGGCCTCGACGCGCTGGGGATCGAGATCGTCTCGACCGGGGGCACCGCCGGCGCGCTCTCGGAGGCGGGTCTGCCCGTGCGTCCGGTCTCCGAGCTGACCGGTTTTCCGGAGATCATGGACGGACGGGTCAAGACGCTTCATCCAAAGCTCTACGCCGGTCTGCTCGCCGTGCGCGACGACCCGTCCCACATGCAGGCTGCGCAGGAGCACGCGGTCGAGCTGATCGATCTCGTCTGCGTGAACCTCTATCCGTTCGAGCGCACGGCGGCCAAGCACGGTGTCACAGATGCCGAGGCGATCGAGAACATCGACATCGGCGGCCCGGCGATGATCCGCGCGGCGGCGAAGAACTCGACCTTCGTGGCGCCTGTTGTTAGTCCTGAGAGCTACGACGCGGTGCTAGAGGAGCTGCGTAGCACCGAGCGCCGGCTGTCGCCAACCACGCGGGAGAGCCTCGCCGCCGCGGCGTTCGCGTACACCGCGCGCTATGACAGCGCGGTTTCCCGCTGGCTGCAGGACAAGCACGAGGACTGCCCGCCCCTGATCGTGCGCGCGTACGAGCGAGTATTGGAGCTGCCCTATGGTGAGAACCCCCACCAGCGGGCCGCGTACTACGCAGAGGTGGGGGCTCGGACGCACGTGCTGTCGATGGTTGAACAGCTCGGGGGCAAGCAGCTCTCGTTCAACAATCTGCTCGATCTCGATGCGGCCCGTCAGTTGATGGATGAGCTCGAGGGGCCCGCCTGCGTGATCGTCAAGCACAACAATCCATGCGGGGTCGCGCTCGGTGCGAGCGTGCTGGAGGCCTACGAGCGCGCGCTGGCATGTGACCCGCAGTCGGCCTTCGGGGGGGTGGTCTGCCTGAGCGGGCGAGTGGACCGCCCGCTGGCGCAGGCGCTGACCGGTCAGCGCATTGATGTCTTGTTCGCGCCGGGATATGACCACGATGCACTCGAGTTGCTGGCGAGCAAGCCCAACGTGCGGATCCTCGACGATCGCGAGGGCGGTGCCGCGGACCTGAGCGACCCTCACGCCACCAATCTGAGCGAGCCCCGCGCCGCCAGCCTAGACCAGCCGCAGCTGCGCCCGGTGCTCGGCGGGATGCTGGTTCAGGATCGCGACATCCACCGCGCGCAGCGCGACGAGATGGAGGTCGTGACCGAGGCGCAGCCGACCGAGGCACAGTGGCGCGAGCTGCTGTTTGCCTGGAAGGTGTGCAAGCACGTCCGCTCGAACGCGATCGTGCTCTGTCGTGGACTGGCGACCGTCGGCATCGGGGCGGGCCAGATGAGCCGCGTGGACTCAGTTGCGCTGGCGGTCGAGAAGGCTCGCTCACGGCCCGAGGGAGCGGTCATGCGCTCACGGCCCGAGGGAGCGGTCATGGCCTCCGACGCGTACTTCCCGTTCGCCGATGGGCCGCAGGTCGCGATAGACGCGGGCATCACGGCGATCATTCAGCCAGGTGGATCGATCCGCGACCCCGAGGTCGTGGAGGTGGTCCAGAACGCGGGAATCTCGATGGTGTTCACCGGCCGCCGTCACTTCCGCCATTGAGCTCGGACGCCGATCCGGGGGGCGCTGGCAGCGCAGGCTTGCCGCGGCCAGTTGGGACCGAGCCCTCGCCGCCGGGCGGGACTGACCTGTCGGCGCCGGGCGGGATCGAACGCCTTGGCGGGGATCCTCCGTCGCCGTCGGAGGAGCGTTTTGACTTCAGCCGCGTGGTCCGGGCCGGCCGGCTCGTACTCGTCGGCGGAACGACGTCGGTCGACGTCGACGGCGCGGTCGCCGGTCTCACGCCTTACGAGCAGACCGTCGAGATCCTGCGCAGGATCCAGTACGAGCTCGGAAGGGTAGGTTCCTGCCTCGGAGATGTCGTTGGGACGCGGGTCTACGTGACAGACATCTCACGCGGGGACGAAGTCGGTCGGGCGCACTCTGAGGCCTTCTCCGGGACGCGCCCTGTGATGACGATGGTCGAGGTGAGCGCGCTGATCGATCCGCGGATGCTGGTCGAGATCGAGGCGATGGCGTTCGTTTAGGGCGCTGACCAGTGCGTTTCAGGGTGTGTTACGCGATCATGGGTGCCGGCCGCCGTAGCTCAACTGGCAGAGCAGCGGACTTTTAATCCGAAGGTCGTGGGTTCGATCCCCACCGGCGGCATCGGTGGTACTAATCTGCCACCTACAATTACGTCTCTCGAGCCCCCATGGTCTAGCGGTTAGGACGCCTGCCTTTCACGCAGGAGAACGCCGGTTCGAGTCCGGCTGGGGGTATCGCGTAAAGGCCTGCAAATGTCGGTTGTGGTGTTCTGTGCATTGTCGTTGAGGTCTTCGTGGGTACCGGCTTTGGGTACCAAACTCAGAGGTCATCGAACGACATCCGTTCTGACGGCCCCGGTGGTCGGGGCCGAGATCACGCTCCCGGCAGACGTCGGGCGGATGGCGGGCACACGAGCGCTTGATTGCGCATGCGGTCACGGTCGTTGGCGCTGCGGAGCGACGGATGGGATCGTCTCAGCGGTCACTCAGAGGCCGTCTGTCTAATCCACCAACGCGAGGTCGTAGTCCTTGAGGACGGCCTCGAGGTCCGGGTCGTGTTCGTCGATCTCGGTCCTGGCCAGCCGGGTCGGTTGGTTTGGTTCGAAGATCGCCAGTTTGCGAGGTCATCTCCAAGCCGCGATGCGTACCGGATGCCCTGGAAGGCCGCGTCCCCGCTCGCGTTGGAGAGGGCGAACACATAGCGACTGACTTCCTGAGTGAGGCGGCGGGGTGCGCGCCGGCGGAGGTCGCCGGAGTCCAGATCATCGAGTCCGTGGTGGATGATCCGCGGCGCAAGCGCCTCACGGAGGTGTTGGATGGACTCCGAATGACCAACATCGCAGTAGTTGCCGTCGATCGTGGCCGTACCCATCAGCCGTCGAGAGAGCCAGCTTCGCGGCACGTGGCCAGCCGGTCGGGTCGTCGGTGCGTCTTCGTCATCTTCTTCGATTTGCGCCGCGACAACTGCGAGGTCGGGGCGGAATCGAGCCAGGCACTCTCGAAACGTTGTCCGGCGTTCCACGGTGGCGTAGAGGACTCGATATTGACCGTCGGGATCGTCATACCGGTTCCCAAACGTGCCGTTCTCGCGGGCGTAGGTCCAGTCCGGCCAGTCCCACGGATCCGGCTGGCGACCCAGCCGGTAGATGACGTCCGGGAGTTCTGCCAGGCGAAGCGGGGATGTCATCCGCCCACGAGAAAAGCCCGGGCGGCGGCGACCACCGCCGGGCCGGCCTCGGTGAGTGCTCCCTCGCGAAGCATCCGCGCTGGGGACCGGTCATCGAGCTGCGGATTGATGCCCTGAAACCAGGCTTGGGCGATGGCGTTGTCATCCGCAGCCGTGATCAGCAGCGCGACCTGGAGAGCGAGACGCAGGCGCTGCTGCTCGTCTTGTGAGGGTGCGCGGGCGCCTTCAGCCCACTCTCGGGTGGCGCGGGTGTTCTGAACACCGCCGATATAGGCGACGAGTCGGGCCCCAAGAAGATCACGCAGCTCCTTAGCGACAGCTGAGAACGGGCTACGGATCGCCCGCTGGTGGGCTTCAAAGTCGGGCTTAGGGCGTGTCGCAGACATCGCGTGTTTGGTCGACTGATCGACCGGCACCCAAGATAGCACCCAAAATCCGCCATGTAAACGCACCTACCATCGCTGCTGAGATGGTAGCTCGCGCATTGGCCGGCGGCGAGATCGCGCTATTCGGTGTCAGGCGCGACCGGGGTGAGCCCAAACGGAGTGGAGTCGGCGGGGCGCGTAGGCCGATAGACGCAGGCACTGCGTCGACACGGTGCTGCGGTCGGCATCGCAACCGTGTGCCGCCGCAACAAGCCGCGGCCGAGTCCCCGTGGCAGAACGATCGCACCGCAGCCGACGCACCGCACGGCTCCCTCGTCGCAAAGGCAGCCGCCGCCAGGCCGCCAAGCTCCCGATCGCGTTCGTGGCATGGCAGTCGTCTGGCGCCGGCTCAGGCTGACGCGTCCTCCGTCGCCGAAGCGGTCACGCGACGCGAAGGGCGCGAGACTGAAAGCAGTCGGGCGGCCGGCTGCAGCCGCCCACTTGGCATTGGGCGAATCCGGCAGCCCGGGCAGCGTGGGCGCCTCCAGATCCGACTGAGCTCGTCGCTCGTCCGTCACTACGCAGCTGAAGCTGAATCTGCCGAAGGTCGCTGAGCGGGTAGTCGAGAAGAGCTACGACTCGGGGCGACTCGCGCTGGATCAACTCGTGAGCCACCTCAGCAGGCTTGTCAGTCAGTTCAGGAGCGACGCCCGTCATGTGTTGATCATCGATGGACTCGACGAGGTTCTAAACCTGACGAAGCAACACTACGAGTCAATAGCGGCGATGCTTCTGGGTTCCCCTGACCAGCCCAAACCGACGGTGCACCCACGAACCAGCGGACACGCGTCGGGGCCGCCGCTTCGCCGGCGCGGCGATCAGGAACGGAAGCACGGGTCGGCGCTGCTTAGGCGGCGACATTGCAGAACCGCAGGCTTGGTGCGTTGCTGGGCCGGTCAGGTCTGGTGTCGAGACCGCGCGCGCACGACGGCGAGGTGATGCTCGGCGTGCCAGCGCATCTCGGGGAAGCGAGCCTGGATCCAGCACCATGTCGACGTGCGAGCGCTGTTCAACGTTTCGAGCACCAACAGCAGCTCGGGGTCGACATCACCGAACTGCGCGCGGGCGTCCTGGGCGAGAAAGGCGAGGTCCCATTCCACCGGTCCGACGCAGCGGCCTTGAAATCGATCCAGCGCAATCCCGCCCGCGTAAGCAGGCGATTGCCGTCGTGAGGCTCCCCGTGGAGTCTCTGGTCGATCAGCGAGTAGGTGGCGAGCTCGCCGAGAAGATCGTCGAACGCATCGCGCAGGAACGCCCTGTCGACTGCCGCCAGCGCAGGAGTTCGCGCGTCATCGCCAAGCGCGGATCGAGCGCGCTGCAAGCTGACCCGGAAGCTCGGCAGGATCACGTCACAGAGCGCCAGCGCCTCGTGGACACAACGTAGCGACTGGCCGACTGTCGAGCCGGGCGGCTGGGCATCGGCGTCGTGATCCACGCGGTCCCAGAACGTGACCGCGAATCCTGTGCCGACCTTGGCGATGACCGGGTGCGGCGCGAGCCAGAGCACCGTGTTGTTGGTCTCTTGAATGAGGACGGGGTCCGTGACGGCGAGACCGAGCCGCTCAGCGGCCTCGATCGCCACCACGCTGGGCGTCATCGTTGATGCCGGCATCCCGGTAGAACTGTGCCATGGCGCAGTTGAGCGCGCAGCTGATCGACGTCGTGCGCTCGCGCTACGGGCTGGCGGTCTGCGCGGCGAGCGCTCTTCTCGGCGGGTATGACCACTGGGCCGAGTCATGGCGCCTGGACACCGATCGGGGATCGCTGGTCCTCCGAGTCGACCGCTCGATCAGATCGCAGACCGCGCGCTGGCTCAGCGATGTGATCGCCCGCGCGGCGCGGGCCGGGGTGCCCTGCCAGGCGCCGATGCCCACGATCGATGGGCAGCCGGCGGTCGCCTTCGACGACGCGACGATCCTGATCACCGCGTTTACCAACGGCGCCACCCTTGACCGTGACGACCCCGTGCAAGTCCATGCCGCCGGCGCCACGCTCGCCCACCTACACAACGCGCTCAAGGGCCAGACCGCTCCCCGGCCAACGCCCAGCCCCTGGGATGCCTGCTTCTGGCCAGCAGAGCACGACCCACCTGAGCTGTGCGACCGCCAACTCGACTCCTGGCACCAAGCGTTCATCTCCCGCGCGAGCAACGACCACCGACTCGGGGTGGTGCACGGCGATTTCTATGCCGGCAACCTCATTTGGAACGGACAGCAGGTCGCCGCTGTCATCGACTGGGCCGAGGCACGGATCGACGCGCCCGCCCGCGAGCTGGCATGGGCAACCTGGGAGTTCGGCCACGACCGCGACTCTCAGACGCTGGACATCGACCGAGCCAGAACGTTCCTGCAGGGCTACCACGACGTCACCGGGGCGTGGCAACCGGGACTCGAGCAGTCCCTCATCCCGCTGATGCGCGTAGAGCTGCGCCGCAACGCCCGTTACTCGCTCGGTGACCCCGGAGAGATCGAATACAACAGCAGCCTCCGGCGGGCGTTCGCCGGCCTACGCGACCAGTCAGCGCTGGTGCTCCTCGAGGACTCCCCATCCCCGCAGTGACAGGGGCCCCGTGCGTCCACACACCCACAAGATCGCGGCCGAACACAGAGCCTGGCGCTGCGGATTGAAGGCGAACCGCAGATCTGCGCCAATCGCGGTGGGCGCCGAGCAAGCGGCGCTCAACAGTCCCGCGCGAGCGCAATGCGGGGCTCGTCGCGCGCACGAGCGCGTCCCGCGCCTCGCCAACTGCGGGTGTGCCAGGACCCGCAGCCCTGGTTCCTCCAGCTCAATATGAGAGACCTCCTTTCACGAAACAGCAGCCATCTCGGGTGAGCGTTCGGACATGCGCGAGCCTGCTGCTTTGGACGAGGACCAGTACTCCTGCGACGACCGGCGGGCACCCATGTCAGCGATCACCGCCCAATCGCATATCGTCGAGATCTTCGATAGCTTCCGCTGCCATGCTCACGAGGCGCGTCCTGCTTCTTCTCGCAGCGGCAGCAATTGTTCTTGAGGTCGGAATCGGCTCGGCCTTCGCCGAGCACCGCGCCTCTCGCGCGACCTTCAGCGCGATCAATAGGCTGCTCTCTCCGAGCGCACGCACACTGCGGGACCACCTCGTCTCAGTCGACGTCAGCAGCAAGGGTCCATACGCTCTGGCTTTTGAAGCCGGCGGCCAGGACTACCGAGGGCTGCTGAAGGAAAACCACCGCCGCTGGCACTATGTCGCAGACGTCACGGTGTCGACAGGGTTGCGCTGCAAAGTCGCGCCGCAAGCGGTGATCCAGGATCTTCACCTGCTGCGCTACGTGACCGGCCACCGCTGCTTCGGCCCGCGCTGAGCGCAAGGGTCCTCGGCGCACGCCGCGTCGAGAGGCACGGTCGACATGGGCAGCTCGGGTGTTTGGGTCGGCAGCCTCGGCCGACCTTCTGGTTGAGAAGCGACATGACAACTGCGGCGGCGACACGTGCTGCGTGGTGTCGTTTGCACGGAGCCGGCCCATGGCGCCTGGCTACGCGAGTGTCGCTACTGCTTTGGACGAGGCACAGCAGCAGCCCCGACATGAGAAGCGTGAGCGTCTCTGCGCTTCGACGACAACATGCTCGTCACCCTCCACCTCTGGGCCCAACCCACCACCCAAGCCCCGTTCCTGCACCTCAAGCGCCGAGGCGACGGCGGCCTGTTTGACCCGCTTCTCCGTCCGCTGCGACGCCCTCTGGCACGACGCCAGCACGCCCGTAGAAGCTGCCGCGCACCCCGACCAGGAGCGGCCCCCCGAGCCGCGTCAGCTCGCGAAGGACCCGGACGACAACACCGTCAACCCTCCCCACGATCTGCCGCCACCGCCGGCCGAGGTGCCGCACGACCAGGGGCGACCACGACGGTGGCCGGGACAGGATTCCTGGCCGCACAGACCGGCGGCGACACGTTGACCGATCCCCTGAGGAC
>JALYUQ010000155.1 GCA_030853685.1 Actinomycetota bacterium
GGCTGCCAGCCCTGCCTGGCCTGGCGCCGAGCCAGAACGGCGCTCCGCCGGGCGCTCGCGCGTCGCCGAGCCCGCCGAAGCTCGCTCTGCGACCTATGAACAGCCGGTGAACAGACCGTGATTTGGCAGCGTAGCCCGCGGGCTACGCTGCCGAGGGCTGCGAGAATGACCGGTGTGAACGATCACGCCCGTGGCTCTGTGCTCGTCGTCGACGACGAGCCCACAATCTCCGAAGTGCTCTCGCGCTACTTGGAGCGGGCGGGCTACCGCACCCGGGTCGCCGGGGACGGTGCCCAGGCGCTGGCAGCCGCCGCCAGCCAGCGCCCCGACCTCGTCGTGCTGGACCTGATGCTCCCGGGCATCGACGGGCTCGAGGTGATGCGCCGCCTGCGCGATCAGGATCCGGAGCGGATCGCGGTGATCCTGCTGACCGCCAAGGCGGACGAGTCCGACCGCGTGATCGGGCTGCGCCTGGGCGCCGACGACTACGTCGTCAAGCCGTTCTCTCCCGTCGAGCTGGTCGCGCGCGTCGACGCCGTGCTGCGCCGAGTCGACACTTCTCCTGCGCACGAGGCGCCGCTGGAGCTGCGCGACATGACGATCGACCCCGCGGCTCGCAGGGTCTTCACCCGGGGGGCCGAGGTCCAGCTCACGCAGAGGGAATTCGATGTGCTCCTGTTCCTCGCCAGGCACCCGGGGCAGGCGTTCTCCCGCAATCAGCTCATGGACGCCGTCTGGCAATACTCCTTCTACACCGACACCTCCACCGTCACCGTCCACGTCCGCCGGCTGCGCGCCAAGCTCGAGCTCGACCCCGCTCGGCCTGAGCACCTCCAGACGGTGTGGGGAGTGGGCTACCGGTTTCAGCCATGACCCGCGCCTTGCTCTGCTCCCCGCCGTCACGCGCGCTTTGCTCCCCGCCGTCACGCGCGCTCTGCTCCCCGCCATGATGCGCGCCGTGCCCCCCGCCGCGCGCGCCATGCTCCCCGCCGCGATCGCCGCCCGCGGACGAGATCGAGCGGGCTCGCTTTCCCGCCAGTTCGCGCTCGCGGTGGCAATCGCCATCGCGCCGGTGCTGCTGGCGCTGGTGATTGTGGCCGGGCTGATGTTCGTCTCCGGTCACGACGCGGCTCTGGTAGCCGCGATCGTCGTGCTCGCGGGCCTCGTGGCGATCCTCGCGTCGAAGCTGGTCGCGGACGGGATCCTGCACGACGTACGGGCGATCCGGGACGGACTCACCTCCGTCCGCGACGGCAGGCGGGACGTGAGGATCGAGACGACCGCCAGCGACGAGCTGGCCGAGCTCGCCGGGGCGGCCAACGCGATGATCTCGTGCCTGCAGACCGAGGAGCAAGCCCGCGACCAGTCAGACAGTGCCCGGCGGGACCTCGTGGCCGCTGTTTCACACGATCTGCGAACGCCGATCACCTCGCTGCAGCTTCTGGCCGAAGCCGTCGGGGACGATGTCGTCGACGGGGATGTCCGCCGCGCCTACCTAGGACGAATGCGAACCCATATCGATGCCTTGAGCGCGTTGATCGACGACCTGTTCGAGCTTTCGAGGCTCGAGGCCGGCGACATAAGCTGGTCGCTGGAGCGCGTGCCGCTGGGGGACTTGGTGGGCGAGACGGTCGAGGCGATGCGAGTCCAGGCCGAGGCAAAGGGAGTGCTCGTCTCGGCGGAGGTGCCGGCCGTGCTCGCACCCGCAAAGGCGAACCCGGAGAAGCTTCAGCGCGTGCTCTTCAACCTGATCCAGAACGCGATCCGCCACACGCCGGCAGATGGCAGCGTAGTGGTGCGCGCCGAGCCGATCGCCGACCGGATCGAGATCGAGGTGGCAGACAGTGGCGACGGGATCGCCGCCCAGGAGCGCGAACGCGTGTTCACCGCCTTCTATCGCGGCGGCGCGGGCGCCGCGCGCACCGGCGCCGGCGCCGGGCTCGGCCTGGCCGTCTCACGCGCGATCGTCGAAGCCCACGGCGGGCGCATCTGGCTGCCCGAGACGAGCATCGGGACCTCGGTTCGCTTCAGCCTGCCAGTCGCGGCCTGAGCGAAGCCCCACGCCACCGCGCTCTGAGCCTGTGCCGGCCAGCCCATCCGGGTCGAGGTCGCTCGGCGTACTCTGACCGCCGATGGCTTCATCGCCCGAGCAAAGCCGCATCGCTGCGAGCGCCGACTCCGAGGAGGTCGCCGACCTGCTCGACCGCTTCCAGGCAGAGTTCGACGAGTACACGCCGGGCGCAAAGGTCCTCGCGCCGCGGATCCGCGAGCACATCGCGCGTGAGCTCAGCGTCTTCCTGTTGGCCGGGCCGCCGCACGTCGGCGTCGCCCAGCTTCGCTTCCGCGAGTACCTGCTCACCGGCGCGCCGATGTGCTATCTGGAGGAGCTCTACGTGGTGCCCGACCGCCGTGGAGAGGGCCACGGGCAGATGCTGATGCAGACCGCCTTAGGCCTCGCGCGCGAACGCGGGGCGACCACGATGGAGCTAGGCACTGCGGTCGACGATACCGCGGCGCGCGGGCTGTACGAGAGCCTCGGGTTCACCAACCTCGAGCAGGAGGGAAGGCCCGAGACGCAGATGCTCTACTACGAGCTCGAGCTGTGAAGGGCGCGGCGCCGCACGGAGGTTCCAGCCGACGCGGCCCGGGACGCCGGCCTAGTCGTCGCTGCACCCGGCCAAACGCATGTCGTCCTAAGCTCGTCATGAGTCATGCCCGAGCTTCCCGAAGTCGAGATCACCGCACACTTGATCGGCGCAGCGCTCGCGGGCGCTCGCATCGAGTCCGCGCTCGCCCCCGGCGTCAATGCGCTGAAGACCTACGAGCCAGCGCTGTCGGCGCTGGAGGCCAGGGAGATCCTGGGGGTGCGGCGGCGCGGAAAGCTCTTCCTGGTCGATGTCGAGGGCGGGCTCACGATCCTCATCCACCTGATGTCCGCCGGACGCCTGCAACTGTTCGCCACGCGGGCGTCGGCGCGCGATCGGGCCTCGCGCCTGCTGGTGCGCCTGGGCGAGGGGCGCGAGTTGCGCCTACGCGAGTTCGGCACCAAGCAGGCAGCGTGGGTCAAGCTGCTGCCGGTCTCCGGCGTGCCAGACGAGGCGACAATCGCCGCGCTGGGCCCCGATGCATGGCCTGACCCGCCCCCGCCTGAGCGCTTGGCGGCGCTACTCGAAGTGCCCCGTCCCCTCTACGCGCTGCTGCGCGACCAGCACGTGATCGCGGGCATCGGGCGCTCCTGGGTCGATGAGATCCTCCACGCGGCGCGGATCTCGCCGTTCAAGCGCGGCTGTGACCTCGACGCCGAGGAGGCGGAACGGCTGCGCGAGGCGGTAGTCGACCGGCTGGGCGAGGCGATCGCCCACTACGAGCAGACGATTGAATTGCCGATCCCCGACAAGCTGCCGATGCCGCTGCGCATTCATCGCCGCAACGGGGAGCCCTGCCCGCGTTGCGGGGAGCGCATCGAGGCAGTGTTCTACGAGGACTACGTGATGTGCTACTGCCCAGCGTGCCAGACCGCCGGCAAGCTGATGAAGGACAGGCGACTCTCGCGGCTGCTGAAGTGAGTCGTGCGCGACTGCGGCGTGGCCGGCAGATGGCCCGACCCGGTGATAACGTGACGCGCACGACGCGATTCACGACGCGAGAGCAGTGAGCGGATGAGGATCGGCATCATTGGCAGCAGCAGGATCGGGGAGACTGCCGGCCGGTTGTTCGTGGGCGCAGGACACGTCGTCGTCATCGCCAGCCTCAACCCGGTGTCCGAGCTTGTGCGTGAGCTTGGCGGTCGTATGCGAGCGGGCACGGTGACCGAGGTCGCCATCGGCGCGGACGTGATCGTGCTCGCGGTGCCCTTTGCACGCCACGTCGAGCTGCCCGTGGAGGGGTTTGGAGGCAGGATCGTGATCGACGCGACCAACTACCACCCCGGTCGCGACGGCTCGATCGCCGAGCTCGACGCCGACCGCATCACCTCGACCCAGCTGATCGCCCAGCACCTTGTTCAAGCGCGCGTGGTGAAGGCGTTCAACACGATGGACTTCGACACGCTCGCCTCGGCCGCGCGGGTCGATGCGCCCCGCGAGGAGCGCCTCGCGCTGTTCCTCGCCTGCGATGACGGAGATCCGAGCTCGCCGGGCGGGTTCGCCGGCCAGAACGACGCGAAGAACGTCGTCGTGGCGCTGATCGAGCAACTCGGGTTTGCGGCCGTGGATACGGGCTCTCTTGCGCAGGGAGGTCGTCTCCAGCAACCAGGCTCAGCGTTCTACCAAGCCCGGCTACTCGGAGGCGAGGCCGACGCCGCCGTCGCCGCCGCACGGACAGGGCTCAGATGAGCGGCATGCCCACCAAAGCTCAGATCACGCAAGCGCTGCGCGCGCTCATCGACCCCGAGCTCCACAAGAACATCGTCGAGCTCGGGATGGTGCGCTCGATCGAGCCCCGCGAGAATGGGGTGGTCGACGTGATCGTGTCGCTGACGACGGACGGCTGCCCGATCCGCAGCGATTTCCAGACCGCCGTCGCGCAGGCCGTGGGCGTGCTGGCGGGGGTCAGGGGTGTGAACGTGAGCTTCGATGTCCTCACCCGTGACGAGAAGACCGCACTCGCCCAGAAGCTCGGGCGCCAGACGCTGCCCGCCGGCGCGCTGGCACAGGTCAGCAACGTGATCTGCATCGGCTCCGGCAAGGGCGGGGTCGGCAAGTCGAGCGTGACCGCCAACCTCGCCGCCGCACTGGCGGCCGACGGCAAGCAGGTGGGAGTGCTCGATGCTGACGTGCTGGGCTACTCACAGCCGCGGATGCTCGGTCTGGGCTCCCAGCGCCCGAGCGTGAGCACCGATCGCAAGCTGATCCCGCTCGTGGCCCACGAAAGCATCCGCGTGATGTCGATGGGCTTCTTCGTCGAGCAGGACGCAGCGGTCGTGTGGCGCGGCCCGATGCTCGAGCTGACCTTGCAGCAGTTCCTCGAGGACGTCGAGTGGGGCGAGCTCGACTACCTGCTGATCGATCTGCCACCCGGCACGGGCGACGTCTCGATGACGCTCGCCCAGCTCCTCCCCCAGGCGAAGTTCGTGATCGTGACCACCCCCCAGCCAGCCGCACAGAGGGTCGCGCGCCGCTCGGCCGAGATGGCCGGCAAGCTCAGAGTCGAGATCGCCGGCGTAATCGAGAACATGTCGAGCTTCCTGGCGCCAGGGGGGGAGCGCGTTCAGATCTTCGGCGAGGGCGGCGGGCAACTGCTCGCCGAGGAGCTCGAGGTCCCACTGCTGGCCAAGGTTCCGTTGACGATGGACCTGCGTGTGCAGTCCGACGCCGGACTGCCGGTGGTCTTCTCCGATCCCGAGGACCCGGCGGCGCAGGCGCTGCGCGACGCGGCCCGCAGCCTGATCGCACTCTCGCCGACTGGGTCGCCGGTGATGCCGATCATGCCGGTGGCGCCCAAGCCGGCGGGGACCTCGCTGCCGATGGCATAGGACGCCCGGCGCACAGAACCGGCTCACGGGGTCCCTGAGCTACGCTGTCGTTCGTCGGCCGCGTCCGGCGCCTGCGGTCCATGAAGGCGCGGGTTGCCCCGCCTGAAGACGGCTACTGCAGGCCCTCGCGCGCTTCGCGCACGAGCGTCACGGCCTCGGGGAAGATCACAGCCATCACCGCGCGCAGCTGCTCGGACTGCTGCTCGGTGGTTCCCTGGATGTTGGCGCGATTCATCGCCGCGACCGTGAGGTCGACCGCCAGCTTGATCGCGTTGTCGGCCCACGCGAGCCGCTGAGCACCCTGCATCTGCTCCGCGAATTCACCCAGCTTGCGCTGTAGCTCTTCGGGATCGCCGAACATGTCGCCGAGTCCACCGCTTCCTTCCATGCGCTCAATGCTACTCCGTGAGCGCTCCGCACCCGGCTGGCCTAGCTTCGCAGTGCCAGGACCGCGATCGTGCCACCACGATCGCACAGGCCCGCGATCAGCTCCAGGAGCGCGGCGAGTGGCGCGAGTGGGAGCGCCAGGGCCGTGATCGCCAGGTCGGGCGAGCGCAGCGGGGCATTGCGCTTGAGGAGGTTGTAGAGGTAGGAAGGGTTTTCCGTCGCGCGGTTGACCAGCGACTGCCACATCCCGAACGGGTTGTGCTCGAGCAGCAGGTGGTGGGTGCGCAGCACCGTGAAGCCTTGCCTGACCAGTAGTGCATTCACGCCGGCCGGGGTGAAGTGGACCCGGTGGCGCGGCACGTCGAAGTGGTACCAATCCGCGCTGGCGAGCCTCGCTTGGAGGCTTGCGAGGTTCGGCACGCCGACGAGCAGCGCACCCCCCGGTGCCAGCCACTCGTGAAGGCGCGCGAGAGCGCGCGCCGGCTCGTCGAGGTGCTCGAGCACGTGCCAGAGGGTGACCGCGTCGAGGCTGGCGTCCGGGATCTGTGCCTGCTCGATGCTCACGCCCTGCACCGGCACGCCGGCTGTACCAGCCGCCCCCCAGCCGCGGGGCGAGGGCTCGATCCCGAACGCGTCATAGCCGGCAGCTCGTGCGGCAGCGACAAACCGGCCCCGCCCCGCGCCCGCGTCCAAGACCCGCGCCGGCGGCCCCACGAGCGTGCCCAGCAGCCCCAGGCGGCGATTGTCGAAGGCACGCAGAGCCGGCCCGGCGGCCCGGTGCAGCCGAGGGCGACCGGGCCCGTAGGCGCCGCTTTCGTGGAGCGCGAGCGGTGCATCGCCGATCGTCACCGCAGTCCCGCAGGTGGTGCACCGGCGCAGCTCGAAGGACATCGGTTGGGGGGCGGGCTCGGAGGCCGGGACCGAGCACCAAGACGCCAGTATTCCGCCACAAGCCGGACAGGGAAGGTCCTTCGGCGCGCCGCTCTGCACGCGCGCGAGTCTATGTCCAGCTCTCTGTCCAGCTCTCGGCGCCGCGGGCCTGCAGGCCCGCGGCTAGCATTGTCGATTAGGTGACCGTGGACGAGCAGCTCATCTACGAGGCGCGCGTGCGGATGCGCCAAGCGATTCTGGCCGGGCTGGCGGGAGTCCTGCTCGTCGTCGCCGCGGCCGTGCAGCTCTCGGGCCCTCATGCGAGCGTAAACGAGCTGACCCTCGGCCTAATAACCGTCCACAAGCGCTTCCCGATCGACCTGATCGGGTCAGCGATCAACGCGGCGGGACTGCTGGCGGTGGGTGGCACGCTGGTCTTCCTGCTGATTGCCGCGCGCGCGCGTAAGCCCCAGATGCCGCCGTTCTTCAAGCCGATCGCGATCGTGGGGGCGCTGCTCAACGCGGCGACCGGGGTCGCCTACGCCGCGGTGATCGCCGTCCAGGCAAATCAGTTCGTCACCCACGGCAGCCAGACCTATGACCAGGCCAAGCACCTGACGGGCGGCGTCCTGACCGTCCTCCCGCTCCTCGGCGAGCTGGCGGCACTCGTACTGGCGATCGGTTTCGTGCTGGCGGCGCTGAACGCGATGCAGGTGGGGCTGCTGACCCGCTTCATGGGTTATCTCGGGATCTTCGCGGGAGTGCTTGTCATTTTCCCGGTCGGAGCGCCAGTCCCAGTCGTGCAGGGCTTCTGGCTGCTGGCGCTCGCCTACCTGTTCTCGGGCCGCTGGCCGACCGGCGTGCCGCCGTCCTGGCGCAGCGGCCGGGCGGAGCCGTGGCCCTCCTCGCAGGCGCTGCGCCAGCAACAGGTCGCGGGAGGTGGCGCCAGCCGTGGCGGGGGTGGCTTGGGCGCCAGCCGGGGCGGGGGTGGCTTCGGTGGCTTGGGTGGCTTGGGCGGCGGCTGGGGTGCTAGACGGGCCAAGCCGGTGCCAACCCCCGCGCCCGAAGCGGTGAGCGCACCGCCACCGCGGAGCACGCGCTCGAATACCCCCAAGCGCAAGCGCAAGCGCCGGCACTAGACGCCGATGGCGGACGAGGCAGAGACCCCCGGTAGCGAAAACGCGCTCGAAGCCGAGCTCGGAGAGATGCTCGCAATCGAGTCCTTCGAGCCGGCGGCGGAGCTGCGCGGACAGGCGCTGCTCAGCGACGACTCTGTCTACGAGGAGGCCGAGCGCGACTGGAGGGGGTGGTGGCTGACTCAGGCCAGGGAGTTGCACTGGTTCACGGAGCCCACCGAGACCCTCGACGACTCCAACCCACCGTTCTACAAGTGGTTCGCCGACGGCAAGATCAACGCCTCCTACAACTGCGTGGACCGCCACGTGGAGGCGGGCAACGGCGATCGGGTCGCCTTCTACTGGCGCGGGGAGGAAGGTGAGGAGCGCGAAATTCGTTATGCCGACCTGCACCGTGACGTGCAGCGCTTCGCCAATGCGCTGAAGGCTCTTGGCATCGGCAAGGGAGACATCGTCGGGATCTTCCTGCCGATGATCCCCGAGGTCGTGGTGGCGATGCTCGCGTGCGCCCGGATCGGCGCGCCCCACAACGTGGTCTTCGGAGGCTACTCGGCCGATTCGGTCGCAGAGCGGATGGAGTTCTCGCAAGCCAAGGCGCTGGTAACGGTGGACGGCGCCCGGCGCAAGGGCAAGACGGCCGCAATCAAGCAGCAGGTTGACGCCGCGATGGGCGGCGTGCAGTCCCTGGAGCACATCGTCGTCGTCAAGCACACGGGGACCGAGTGCGAGCTGAAGGACGGGCGCGATGTCTGGTTTCACGAGATCTGCGAGCAGGCCGACCCCGAGTGCCCCGCCGAGGAGCTCGACGCCGAGCACCCCCTGTACGTCCTCTACACCAGCGGCTCGACGGCCAAGCCCAAGGGCGTCCTGCACACCACCGGCGGCTATTTAGCTCAGGTCAGCGCCACGCACCGCTACGTCTTCGATCTGAAGCCAGATCAGGACGTCTTCTGGTGCTCGGCAGACGTCGGCTGGGTCACAGGTCACTCCTACATCATCTACGGCCCGCTTGCCAACGGGGCGACCAGCGTCATGTACGAGGGCCCGCCCGACTACCCACACAAGGGAATCTGGTGGGAGCTGTGCGAGCGCTACGGCGTGAGCATCTTCTACACGGCGCCGACGGCGATCAGGGCGTGCATGAAGTGGGGAGCCGCGCACGTCCAGAAGCACGACTTGAGCAAGCTGCGCGTGCTGGGCACCGTCGGAGAGCCGATCAACCCCAAGGCGTGGCTCTGGTACCACAAGGTCGTTGGGGACGAGCGCTGCCCGATCGTCGACACGTGGTGGCAGACCGAGACTGGCGCGATCATGATCACGCCGCTGCCCGGGATCGTCGCCACCAAGCCCGGATCGGCGACGCGGCCCTTCCCGGGTATCGCCGCCGAGGTGGTTTCCGAGCGGGAGGGCGAACCCGTAGCCGAAGGGCAGGGGCTGCTGGTGCTCACGCGCCCCTGGCCCTCGATGCTGCGCACGCTCTACAAGGAAGATGACCGCTTCGTGGAGACCTACTTCTCCAAGTTCGGCAACGATGTCTATCTCGTCGGGGACGCCGCACGCAAGGACGAGGACGGCTACTTCTGGATCATCGGGCGGACCGACGATGTCGTCAACGTCTCGGGACATAGACTCTCCACGGCCGAGGTCGAGTCGGCGATCGTCTCCCACCCGAAGGTCGCCGAGGCGGCCGTGATCGGGCAGAGCGAGGAGGACACCGGCCAGGCGATCTGCGCGTTCGTGACGCTGCAGGGTGCCACCGAGGGCTCCGATGCGCTGATCGAGGAGATCCGCTCGCAGGTCGCCGAGCGGATCGGGAAGTTCGCGCGTCCCAGACGGGTCATCTGGGCCGACGATCTCCCCAAGACCCGCTCGGGGAAGATCATGCGCCGGCTCCTGCGCGACATCGCCGACGGCCGAGCTCTGGGCGACGTCACCACGCTGCGCGATCCCGATGTGATGGCGGCGCTCGGAGACAAGGTCAAGGAGGAACAGGCTCAGGAGGAATAACGTTGCCAGGATGTCGCTGGACCGCCCCGGCCCGGGCCGGGCGCGGGAAGGCTCTGAATCGCAAGAGAGGATGATGTGCCGATGAGCATCTCCTACGAAGAGGCGTGCGCCAGTCACCGCTGGAACGTACCCGAGCGCTACAACATCGCCGCAGACGTTTGCGATCGCCATCCGCGAGACAAGCTCGCGATGATCCACGAGGACTCGCGGGGCAAGGTGCGCCGCGTGAGCTGGGGAGCACTGCAGGATGACTCCAATCGCTTGGCCAACGTCCTGCGCACCCGTGGCGTGAAGCCGGGGGATCGGGTCGCGATGCTGCTGCCGCCCACGCCCGAGACAGCGGCGGCGTTCTTCGGAACCTGGAAGACGGGCGCGATCCTGCTCTCGATGTCCGTCCTCTACGGCGACGACGGGATCCGCCACCGGCTGCACGATTCTGCTCCGGCGGTCCTCTTGACCAACGCCGCCAACGTCGATCGGATCGAGAGCTCACTGGTCGAGCAGGTACTGATCCTCGACCAAGCGCTACTGGACAACGGCTCCACCGCGTTCAACGCGTTCGACACTGCAGCCGAGGATCCGGCCCAGCTCTATTACTCCTCCGGGACGACCGGGCTGGCGAAGGGGATCCTCCACGCCCACCGCTACATCCTCGGCCACGAGGAGTTCAAGTACTGCCACGAGGTGCGCGACGGTGAGCTTTTTCACAGCATGGGCGAGTGGGCCTGGGCGGCCGGGATCGCCCCGCTGCTCGGGCCCTGGCGGCTGGGAGCGGTGCAGGTCGTCTACCAGCGCGACGGGGGCTTCGATCCCGGCAAGCAGCTTGACGTGATGTCGCGCCATGGCGTCACCAACGCATTCTCGACGCCGACAGCGATCCGCTCGATGATGTCGATATCCGATGCGGGCACGCGCTACCCGCAGAAGCTCCGGGCCGTCTGCTCGGCCGGAGAGCCGCTGAACCCGGAGGCGATCCGCTGGTTCCGCGATCAGTACGGCGTGACCGTGCTCGACTACTACGGCCTCACCGAGTCATATCCGCTGTGCGCCAATTTTCCCTTCATGAAGGTTCGCGAGGGTTCGATGGGCAAGCCGATGCCGGGCTGGGAGGTCGCGATCCTCGACGAGGACGAGCGCCCGCTGAAGGCCGGAGAGCGCGGTGAGATCTGCCTGCGGGCGCGGACCAATCCCCATTACCCGCTCGGATACTGGAACCAGCCCCCGGAGGAATCAGAGCAGGCGTTCGGGGGCGATTGGTTTCACACCAGGGACGCCGCCAAGACCGACGAGGACGGCTACTACTGGTACGAGGGGCGGGCAGACGACGTAATCATCTCGGCCGGGTATCGAATCGGGCCCTTTGAGGTCGAGTCCGCCTGCCTGGAGCACCCCGCCGTGGCCGAAGCGGCCGCCGTCGCATTCCCCGACGAGCGCCGCGGCAACGTGGTCAAGGCGTTCGTGGTGCTGGCGGCAGGCTTCCAGCCAAGCACCGAGCTGGGCGAGGAGCTGATGGCGTTCGTGCGCGAGCACCTTTCGGCCTACGCTTACCCGCGGCTGGTCGAGTTCGTGCCCGAGCTGCCCAAGACGCTGACCGGGAAGATCAGGCGGATCGAGCTACGCCCGCGCGGAGAGCCCGGGTAACGGGTCAGTGGGGCAGTGGGTCAGCGGGTCAGCTTGAATCGAGCGTAAGGCGAGCGTCGTTCGGGCGGCACGCCGGCCGAACGCCCGACCAGCATTCAGGCGTCACGGGGCGTAACGAGTTTCGCCGCTGCCCCTAGTCTTGTAGTAGTCATGTCTCTGGTCTCCGGTCAGCCGACGACGTTTCCGGCGCCTGACCGGGTAAAGGAGCTGCGGTTCGGAGCGGCGGAATTGAGCCCGGATGGCACTGTCGAGCTGGAGTACCAGCTCGACAGGTCGCTGCGCTTCGTCGAGCGCATCCACGTGCCCGTTAGCGCCCCGCTCTCCGGCGAGCTCATGGCCCGCGCCCGCCCGCTGGTCGATCTGGTGCACTGGGTCGCCGGCGTCAGCTACTTCAAGGCGGCGGTACCGCCCACGATTGCCTACGCCGATTTGGTCCCCGGCCCGAAGACCGCCCGCCTGCTCGAGGCTTTGTACTCGGAGGGCCTTGGCGAGCTCGCGTTCGAGAATGGCATCGACCTGCCGCGCCCGAAGTTTCCCTCTGCGCGCTCTGGACCTTCGACGCGCGCAACCGTGTCCCCGGTCGCTGGGGAGGCTGGCGCCGGACTGCTCGTCCCGGTCGGCGGCGGCAAGGACTCGGTCGTCGCAATCGAAGCGCTCCGGACCACCGGCGAGCGGTTGACGCTGTTCTCCGTCGGCACCGCGCAGCCGATCGCCGAGACCGTTGCACAGGCTGGACTTCCCTGGCTGCACGCGTTCCGGCGGATCGACCTCCAGCTTCTGCGCTACAACGCCCACGGCGCTCTCAACGGACACATCCCCGTGACGGCGGTGATCGCTTCGGTCGCCTGCCTCGTGGCGGCGCTGAACGGCCACCGCGCGGTCGTGATGGCAAACGAACGCTCCGCGTCGAGCGGGAACGTGCACGCCTTCGGGATCGAGGTCAACCACCAGTTCAGCAAGGGCCTCAGGGCTGAGCGCCTGTTTCGCGCCGCCTTGACTGAGGCGATGCCAGATCTGTCGTACTTCTCTGTGCTCCGAGGGGCTTCGGAGCTGGCGATCGCACGTGCGTTTGCCCGCCTGCCGCAGTACCACGGAGCATTCACGAGCTGCAACGCGGTCTTTCGCCTCGACGAAGGCCGCAGGGCGCCGAGTTGGTGCGGGGACTGCCCCAAGTGCAGGTTCGTGTTCCTGGCGCTGGCGCCGTTCATGGCCCCGCGCGAGCTGACGTCGATCTTCGGCGAGCGCAACCTGCTGGACGATCCGCGCCAATACGAGGGCTTCTCGCTCTTAGCGGGGGTGGGAGGCACCAAGCCGTTCGAGTGCGTCGGCGAAGCAGATGAGGCGATCGCCGCCTTCCGGCTCCTCGCCGTGGATTCCGGCTGGCGCACGACAAGCGTGGTGCGGCGCTTCGCTGAGGACGTGCTCCCCGAGCTCCGCGACGACATGGGTGTTCCGGAGCGCGTGCTGGCGTGGTCTGAGGACCACGAGATCCCGCCCTCGATCGCCAAGCATGCCCGCCTGCTTCTCGGAGCTTGAAGGAAAGCGGGTAGGAGCCTGGGGGGTCGGGCGAGAGACCCGATCGCTGGCGCGCGAGCTGGCGCGGTGCTTCGAGCAGGAGTTCTCTGTGGTGGCTTTGGACGCGCCCTCGAGGCCCCCAGGACCGCACTCGAGACCGGGCAGCGCGCGGGTCAGCAGGGACTTGCGACCGGGCAGCGCGCGGGGCAGCGGCGATCTGCCGCCAAGCGGTGGCACGGAGGTCAGCGGCGCAGAGATACTGCCGGCACTGCTGGAGTGCGACGTGGTCGTGCGCTCGCCGGGAGTCTCGACCCATCGTCCCGAGCTCCAGGCCCTGCGCCGGCAGGGCGTCGCAGTAGTCACGTCCACCGGGCTGTGGCTGGCTGAGCCGCGGAATGTCCCGGTGATCGGCGTGACCGGGACGAAGGGCAAGAGCACCACCGCCGCGCTCACCTCCCATCTGCTGCGGGGCGCCGGCCTGGTGATCGAGCTCGCGGGAAACATCGGCCGGTCAGCGATAGAGCTCCTCGGCGCCCCGACCCCTGACTGTTACGTGATCGAGTTGTCCAGCTACCAGATCGCCGACCTGGAATGTGGCGTGGACGTGGCGGTGTTCACCAACCTCCATCCCGAGCACGCCGACTGGCACGGCTCCACCGCGCAGTATTACACCGACAAGCTCCGGCTGGCCGAGCTGGCTCCCGTCCGCGCGGTGGTGCTCAACGCCTGCGACGCTCGTCTCGAGGAGGTGGCGGCCCACCTGCGTGCGGCGCCGGCCTGCTCCACTGGCGTCGAAGCCCACTCCGGTGCGGCGGCGGCCCGCTCCGCTGGCGTCGAAGCCCGCTCGGGTGCGGCCGGTGTCCGCCCTGAGCCCATCGAATACGGCTGCCGGGGACAGTTCACGAGCACCGACGGCGTCGTCCGCCGCGGCACGAGCACGCTTCTGTGCGAATCGGCGCTTGGCCTGCGCGGGTCCCACAACCTGCTCAACCTGTGCGCGGCGCTCACCGCCGCCGAGACGAGAGCGGAGCTGCCAGGGGACATCGCCGCGACAATGAAGACATTCCAGCCCCTCCCCCACCGGCTTCAGTCGCTGGGCTTCCGAGACAGTGTCGAATGGATCGACGACAGCATCTCCACGACGCCCGAGTCCGCAATCGCGGCCGTCGCCGCTCTCGCGGACCGCCCGCTGGTGCTGATCGGCGGCGGCTTTGATCGCGGGCAGGATTACCGGGAGCTCGCGGCGATCCTCGCGACACGGGATGTCGTGATCATCGGGCTGCCAGCGACAGGTACACGCCTCGTGCGCCAAGCACGTGACGCCGGGATCGCCACCCATCACCTGCTCGAGGCGAACGATCTGGATCGCGCCGTCGCCTTGGCTCGCGAGCGAGCCAAGCGGGGTGGTTCGGTACTGCTCTCACCGGGAGCGCCGAGCTTCGGCCAATTCTCATCCTTTGAGCACCGCGGGACGCGGTTCGCGGAGCTGGCGGGGTTCGGTGGGTCGCCTGCACCGGAAGCGAAGGGTCTCGGTGGGCCGCCCGCACCAGTGCGCGTACGCTGCGGTGGGCCGTCAGCATGTGAAGCGAAGGGTCTCGGTGGGCCGCCCGCACGATGAACGATGACGTGATCGTGATCGGCGCCGGCGTGGTCGGCTGCGCGGCTGCTTACTTCCTGGCGCACGAGGGCGTACGCGTCTCGGTGTTCGATGCCGGCACAGTCGCCTACGGGGCGTCCGGGCGCAACGCCGGCGTGGTGGAGCATCCATACGATTCCGCTCAGGAGGCTCTCTACGAGGAAACCGTGTCCCTGCTGTCAGAGGTGCTCGGGCCGGCGATGCCCGCAGCACCAGTTGGCGTCCTGCTCGTCACCGAGACGGAGCCGCTTGCCAAGGAGATCGCGGCAGGCCACCGTCGTTTCGCGGCGCTCGATCCAACGCTGCTGGGACCCGCGGAGATCGCGTCCGCCGAGCCGTTGCTGGCCGATGACCTCTGGGCGTGCAGGCTGAGCACCGGCTATCCCATTCAGCCGTCGCTGGCGGCTAAAGCCTACGCGGATCGCGCTCGTGAGCTGGGAGTCCGTTTTCATCTCGATACGCCGGTCGCGCTGGACCGCGATCGGGACGGCGTCCGTGGCGTCCGTGGGGTCTGCGGTGATCGCGAGCACGATCGAGCGGGCGCGGTGCTCGTCGCTGCGGGCGCGGCATCTTCAGAGGTCATCGATCCGGCCGGGCGATGGCGACCCGTTCGTCCACTCTGGGGTGTCAGCGTGGCGGTCGACCTGCCCCAGCATCCTCAGCACGTTCTGCTGGAAGGGGCGGTGGCCTCGATTCAGACTGGCCGCGCACCGGCGGACTGCACCGCCTTCAGCCTGATCGCCGCCCCGGGTTCGCTGGCGCTCGGCTCGACCTTCCTGCGAGAGAAGCCCGCTGGCGAGAAGTGGATCACAGCGCTGCTGTCCCGCGGGACGAGGTTCTGTCCACTGCTGGGCGGTGCTGGCGTCGGCGAGGTCTTGACGTGTGCCCGGCCGCGATCGTTCGACGGCCGCCCCCTGCTGGGCCAAGTCGCCCGGCAGGCGCGGCTGTGGCTCGCCACAGGACATGGCGGGCGGGGCATATCGACCGGCGTGGCGTCGGCCAGAATCGTCGCTGAGGCGCTCCTATCAGGGGATGACGATGCGATCGAAGCGCCACTGAGGGCCGACCGGTTTCCCGAGTAGAGCGCGGGAACGCGGGAAACGTCGGATAGATTGAGGGCATGCCTGATCGCACCCCCCTCGGGCCCTTCCACGTCAACCGGGTCGGGTTCGGGGCCATGCAGCTGCCTGGGCCCGGCGTGTCCGGCCCACCCCGCGACCACAACCAGGCCCTCGCCGTCGTCCGGCGAGCGGTCGAGCTGGGCGTCGACCACATCGACACCGCCCAGTTCTACGGCCCGGTTGTCGCGAACGAGCTCCTGCGCGAGGCGCTCTACCCCTTCCCCGACGACTTGGCCTTGGTGAGCAAGGTGGGGGCACGGCGGGACGAGAAGCAGGCCTGGCTGCCCGCCGACCGACCGGAGGAGCTGCGCAGCGGTATCGAGGACAACCTGCGCACGCTCGGCGTCGAGCAGCTCGCCGCCGTGAACCTGCGCCTGATGGACGCCGGGCACGAGACGGGCGTCAGCTTCGACGACCAGCTGGGCGCCATGGTGCAGGCCCGCGAGGACGGGCTGATCGCCAGCGTGGGGCTGAGCAACGTCTCCCGCGAGCAGCTCCTGCACGCGCTGGACACGACGCCAATCGCCTGCGTGCAGAACCCGCTGAACGTGGTCGACCGCGCGTCGCTGCCCGTGCTGCGGGAGTGCGCCGCCCGCGGCATAGCCTTCGTCCCGTTCTTCCCGCTGGGCTCTGCCTTTGACCCGAGCAAGCCGGTGCTCTCCCACCCGGGCGTCACGTCGACCGCGCAGCGGGTGGGCTTCACGGCCTCGCAGGTGGCGCTGGCGTGGCTGCTCGCCCTCTCGCCGAACATCCTGCTTATCCCGGGCACCTCCTCGCTGGCGCACCTCGACGAGAACCTGCGCGTCGCCGGGATCGAGCTTGACGCCGAGGCACTGGTGGCGCTGGACACCCCGATCGTCTAGCTATAGCTCAGCGCTTTTCCACGGCCGGCATCGAGTTGCGATGCGTTCCTCAACCCGCAGGCTTGCCGTGTCGTGTGATGCAATCGGGAGTCCCAAGAGCGCTCAGGAGTGCGCCGGGGCGCGGGCGTGGCCGCGAAGCTCCGAGAGGATGCGCTCCAGTCGCGGCTCGGTTTCGCGGTCCACGTGGGTCATCGCGCCCGCGACCGCCGGATGCACCAAGGCGATCTGAGCGTGCATCTCGTGTGCGACCGCGCGGTAGCTGGGATGGCCTTCGCGCCCGGAGCGCAGCTCGATCAGCGCCATCGCCTCGCGAGCGTTGAGATCCATGATGTAGCGGATCCGGTAGCCGAGGCAGAGCGCGTAAGGCGCGGCCGCCCGGAGCCCTTCCTCGGCGAGCCGCTCGTACTCCCGGCGCGAGATCTCGAGTGCGCGCCGGTACTCGTCACCGCAGCCGGCGATCACAATCTGCTCGGGCACCTCGGCACCGAGGTCAGGCGTCAAAGCCTGCCATTGGACGGTCAACATCCGATGGCGCTGGAGATCCCGGAACGCTCCGTAGTCGGAGACGATCTCAAAGCGATAGCGAAGTGCCTCAAACCCACGGCCGGGGCGGTGACGGCGATTGGAACGCTCCCCGACGAGATCCGCCAGCAGCGCCGCGCGCTCCTGCGCACCGAGGGCGCGGAGCGCCTCGTGGATCGTCCCCTCGGCGCTCGCACCCGACTCGAACAGCAGCGCCGCCAGCAGGTCGTCCTCGTCCCCTTCGGCCCGGAGCAGCCTAACCGAGGGTCCCTGGTGCGGACCGGAACCATGGTCGCACCCGAGGCGCGCGCTCAGCAAATCCCCGTCGCTCAGCCTCGCGCCCCCGCTCAGCCCGGAGCCCTCGTCTAGCCCGGAAGGCCCGCCCAGCCCGGAGTCCTCACCCAACCCGAGGCGGCGCGCCCAGCGCTCGCCGGCGCTCGCCCGTGACTGCAGGTATCCGATCCACTCGCCACCGCGGTCAGGACGACCCACGCGCGCCACGAAGCTCGGCATCACCGCCTGCATCTCATCGAGGATCATGCGGCCGTAAGAGCGCGCCTCGGGTAAGGGGTGGGCAAGCAGGTGGAGGATGAGGTGCTCGTAGGTCTGCCCGCTGGCGAAGATCCCCATATGCGAGAGCGAGCTTGCGGGGAGCAAGCCGCGTAGCAGGTCGAGCGACTTGGCCTTGACCGCGCGGGCGTGCGCGGCGGGCGCCTCCGCTTCGCCGCAGGGAAACTCCAGCTCCGCCCACGCGCTCACGCGTGGAAGCGCACTCGAGTAAATCGAGAACAGCTCGTCCATCGCCTCCGCATAGGCTGGCCCAAGCTCCGGATCGCGGTAATAGCGGTAGCCGCCCGGAGGCGTGGGCATTGGCGTGCCGTAGGAGATGTAGCGAGTCGACTGCTCGAGATAGGCTCCCAGCCGGGGGCGCTGGAGGATCTTCGTCAGGACGTTGGAGGCCCACTCACAAGCGATATGCGCGCCGCCGAGCTGCGCCACCGAGTCATCGCCGTAGCCGAGGAAGATCCGTTCATAGAGCTGAGCCGCGCGGTGACCCTCGCCGCCGGCCCGCAGGCCGGCGGCAGTGGATGGCTCCTGAACTGGGCCGGAACCCTCGCCACCGACCCAAGGTCCGGCGGTGACGGAGGGACCGGCGGCGGCGGGCGATGCACCAGCGTGGGCCCAGTCGCCAGCGGCTGGAAGGTCGGACGCGAACTCTTCGAGGAACAGGCGCCTGAGGGTGCCGGGGTAGCGCGAGTAGCGCGCGAAGAGCGCGCCCTTGACCGTCTCCGGCAGGTTGACGAGCGCGAACACCGGGCGATCGAGGTTCGTGAAATGGGCGGCCAGGCGCAATCGCTCGCTGTCGGTGAAACTCTCGACCGGGTAGTGCACGGGCGGCCGATCGTAGCGGCGCGGTCGGCGCGGTCGGCGCGAGAGGCTGCTCGGAGCCAATCCCCCTTCCCCCCGTCCCCGCGCCGCTCACCTCCGAGCGTGGGAAGGCCGCACCCAATCAGGTGTCGCTAGTATCGTCTCGAGCCGTCATGCACACAGTCAACGTCTCTAATCCGTTCCGCGCCCTATGAATGCCTCTCCCGGACTGACGTTGTACACCTGCGAGCTGGATCGCGGTGGTCCCAAGATCCATCCGTGCCGCCGTGCCCACGAGGCGCTGACGACAGCCGGCCATTCCTACGAAACCGTCGTGTTCGACGGCAACCGCCCGCTCGGGCTCTTCACGAAGGGCAAGCGCCCCAAGCTCAAGGAGCTCAGCGGACAGGAGAAGCTTCCGGTACTGCGCCTCACCGATGGGACTACGGTGAGCGGCTCTGGTCGCATCGTCGCTTGGGCAAAGGAGCACGCTCCGGGCGCGTGACGGGCACCACGCCCTCCCCCAGCTCCAGCACCGGTAGGTTCGCGATCAGGAGCGTTCGGCCTCCCAGCTCGACCTCCTCACTAGCCCCAGCTTTTCCGCAGTGTGGCAGTGCTCTGTGCTCGGGACTACTCGCCCGCGTGGGCGCCCCGGCGAGGAGACCTGAGCTGAGCATTGGCTGTGGAGCCGGCGCTGCCTCGGGGTGAGCTCGACAGGACTCTCACGGGCCACCGGGCGCAGGGTCCCCTGAGAAAAGCAACGCTCGTGTCGCGACACGCTCGGGTCGCGACACGCTCGGGTCGCGGCTCGGGTCGCGACGCGCTCGGGTTCTCCCCCCAATTTTCAGCGGAGCCGGCGAAGCCGGCGCGGGAAACTGATTCGAAACGCCTCCAGGCGGGTCTTGGCCGCCGAAGGTCCTCTCGGTCTCGGAGCCTCGCTCATCCATCTGCGTGACGAAACCCAGGCGCCGTGGCGAGGGAGAGCGGCTTCGGGTGCGCCGGCGCCAGCTTCTTCGACCACACTGGAGGCGGCTTGGCAGACGTCCAGGCGTTCGACGCGCGGACCGGCTGATCCCTGCACGGACTTGGCGCCCCAGCCGTATCGCCGAGATGCACGCAGCACCCCTCGTGTTCAGCCAACACCCAGCGACCCTTGCCGTCAGCCAACACGCAGCGGCTCGTCCACGCCAACACCTCTCAAGGGTCCCCCTCCCGCTCTCCCCCAACGTCCCCCAGCAATCTCACCGGTCCCAGTAGGGGCTTCTTCAACCATGGCCGGGCCGCGATGCGCATCAGTCCGCGCTGCTGGGAAACGCTCAGCAGCCCGCCGCGGTCGATCAGCGGCAGGCCGAAGTCCACGCGCGCCTTCAGCTCCTGGTAGGAGTCGTGCAGCTCGACCAGGTACTCCTCGCGTTGCAGCTCCTCCCAGGCACGCGGGCTGGCAGCCCGGAACGGCGAGCCGATCGCGTCCAGGTAGACCGCAATCAGGCGATCGACGATCGGCTCCCAGTCACAGCGGCGCAGCGCCGCACGGAGCAGCGCCATGTGTCGCTCGCGCTGCTCCCCTTCGCGCAGGAGCCTGGCCGCGGCGTCCGCGCTCGCCGCGGGGTCCCAGGGGACGATCGTGGCTGCCTCGCGACCGACCACTTCGCTCAGCGACGTGCAGGGCGCGTAGACGCAGGGTAGCCCCGCGTTTGCCGCCTCCAGTGGCGTGAGCCCGTAGCCCTCGTAGGTGCTCGGGCACAGGAGCGCCTGCGCGTGCGCCAGGAGCCAGCGCTTCTCCGCGTCGCTCACGGGACCGAGATCGAGCACGTGGGCGGCGAGCTGCGGCCGTATCCGCAGCAGGTCGGCCTCCTCCTGCGCCGAGGAGCCGTGAGCTACGTGAGCCCCGGCCATTACGAGCAGGCCCTTCCACTCGTGGCGCTCGCGCAGCTCGCCGGCGAGCGCGAGCGCGAAGACCCGGTTCTTGTGCAGGTAGTCGGCGCCGATCATCACCAGCAACTCGCGCTCCGGTGGTACCCCGCTGGGGCGGTGAAGCGGCTCGCTGGATGGCGCGCGCTCGATTCCGACCCCCGTGAGCGCCGTCCGCCCCGAGTCGATCAGTTCCTCGGCGATCGCGTCACGGCGCGCGTGCTCAGAGAGGAAGAGGACACGATCCGCCGCGCCGAGCGCCATCCGTGTGGTCCGCCGGTATCCCCGCCACTGGTGCGTCGAGGCGTGGTAGGCCGGATTGCGGTAGGCGATCAGATCCAGATGGCTGATCACCAGTCGCTCGCCGAGAAGCCGGAGCACGGACAGGTCGTGCGTGGTGAACACCTGCTGGGGCCGGTGCACTACGTCTGTGCGTGGCAGGCCGGCGATCACCTGCTCGTAGGTCACGATCTCGATCTGCCGGTCTTCTTTCAGTTCCTCGATCACCCCGGCTGGAGTGTCTCCGGCGAGCACCGCCCGGACGCGCAAGCGCTTCGATCGGGCCAGCGCGCGCACGAGCGCCGCGGTATACGCCTGGGTCCCGCCGGAAGCGGGGCCGAGCGCGCGGGCGTCGACTGTCACCGACAAGCGGGTGCGCGCCACACGTGCGCCGATCAGCGCGCGGCGCAGCGGCCCCAGCTCCAGCGCATCGGTGTCCTCGCGGACCGCGCCGATCCACGGATGGCGCGCGGCCAGAGCCCCCAGCTCGGATTGCGGGCACGGCGGGAGCCCGCCCGCCGAGCGCGTCACGCACAGATCGTCGGCGAGGGTGCACGAGAGCCCGCGGCGCAGTGCCTTGGCGGCGAGGTCCGCAAGCACCGCGGCGGGGTGCGAGAAGGAATCGTCAGCGGGTCCGGCCAGCTCGAGGGCCGCCCTGCGCAGATAGGCGCAGTGCGGCCAGAGCGTGGAGATGCGCGGATGAACCGGCATGCGGAGAGCCTCGGCTTCGCCCACTCCCGGCGGTTCGCGCTCTGGCATCGACTCGAGCCCGTCCGCTTCGCCCGCTCCCGGCGATTCGCGCGCCGGCATCGACTCGAGCCCTTCGAACTGGGCCTTGCCCAGGCCGCTCAGAAGCGGTGAGGCGCCGGCCACAGCGTCATCGACACACGCCGCGCGGCGCAGCGCCGCCAGCCATCCCTGGGGCAGCACGCATGCGTCGGCGACCACTACCAGGTCCGCTTTGCCACTCGCGCGTAGCGCGTCGTTCAGCGTCGCGGCGAAGCCCGACTGCGCTGCGCAGTCGAGGATCGCGAGCCGAGTGCGCGCCGGACGATCGACCTGCCCCGCGCGCCCCGCGCGATCGAGCGCCTGGGAGCGTCCCGCGCGATCGACCTGCCCCGCGAGCCACCGGCTGTAATCGCCTGCGGGCAGGAGCACCACCGAGTCTGATGCGCTGCCGGCCAGCAGGCCGAGCAGCGTCGCCAAGACCGCAGGATCGCTGGCCCACGGCCAGAACAGGATCGTCAGGCCCTGGCCCGACGGACTGGGCGGGGCCTGCGTTCCCGTCCAGGCGCCAGCCACCGTGCTGAGGATAGAGGCACCGGTACTCTCTGCGGAGTGTCAACCTCCGCGGTCAACCCTTCACGTTTACCGATGGTGCTGGCGCGCGATGTGAGCAAGACCTTTCGCGTGCCCGAGGAACGCACCCACACGCTCAAGGAGCGCGCGCTGCACCCGCGCCGGCGGACTCGCCACCAAAGCTTTCACGCGCTGCACGAGGTGTCCTTCGAAGTCGCGCAAGGGGAATTTTTCGGGATCGCCGGGCGCAACGGCAGCGGCAAGAGCACGCTGCTGAAGTGCCTGGCGGGCATCTACGCCACCGACGGTCAGATCTGGCGCCGGGGCCGGCTGTCGACCTTTATCGAGCTGGGCGTGGGCTTCAACCCGGATCTGGCGGCACGCGACAACGTGGTGATGAACGGGATCATGATGGGACTTACCCCACGCGAGGCGCGCAGGCGCTACGACAGCGTCATCGACTTCGCCGAGCTGCAGGAGTTCAAGGATCTGAAGCTCAAGAACTACTCCTCGGGAATGCACGTCAGGCTCGCCTTCTCGGTCGCGATCCAGGTCGATGCGGATCTCCTGCTGGTCGACGAGATCCTCGCGGTGGGCGACGCGGCGTTCCAGCAGAAGTGCTTCGACGTCTTCAACCAGATGCGCGACGAGGGCAAGACGATCGTGTTCGTGACCCACGACATGGGGGCACTGAACCGCTTCTGTCACCGGGCGCTGCTGCTGGAGCGAGGCTCGATGGTCCACATCGGCGAGCCGCATGAGGTCGGTGACAGGTATCTGGAGATCAATTTCGGACGTGATCCGCAAGCCGTCGGCGATGCGGAGCACCGGGGCGGAGACGGGGACGCCCGGACGCTGTCAGTTTGGGTCGAGGACGAGCTCGGCGTGCGCCAGCGGGCGGTGCCCCAGGGACAGCGGATCACGCTCAACGCACGCGTTTCCTTCATGGTCGATGTCGAGGATCCCGCGGCGAGCATCTACGTGCACAACGAGGATCACCAGACGATCCTGGTCGCCAGCACCGTCATCGAACACGAGCGAAGCGGGGCCTTCCGGGCCGGCGAGCAGGCAGTGTTCTCGTTCGCGTTTGACAACGTGCTGGCCCCGGGACGCTATAGCCCGGTGCTAAACCTCGCCCACCGTGGATCGGGCCTCGACGTGATCGATTCCTTCGAGGGCGGATTCTCGTTCATCGTCACCGGATCGCGGGCGCTCGGCGGCGCGGTCGACGTCCCGGTCGATGTCTCGGTCAGGCACGCCGGCGCGCCTGAGCCCGAGCCCCCGCACCAGCGCGAGCCCGCGCACCAGCCCGGGCCCGAGCCCCCGCCGGCCCCAGCGCCCGAGCGCCAGGCGGCGTGAGCGCCGGCGTAGAGATCCCCCCCCACGAACCGCTCGGACAGCCGATTCGCGGGCCGGGCGCGCTCAGCGACGACTGGGCCCGCATGTGGCAGCTCACCTACAACATCGCGCGCAACGAGTTCAAGCTGCGCTTCTTCGGCTCCGCGCTGGGCTACCTCTGGCAGCTCGTGCGCCCGCTGCTGCTGTTCGGCGTCCTGTACGTGTTCTTCGTCAAGATCGGGAAGTTGGGAAGCGTCCCCGGCCGCAGCTACCACTTCTACGGCGCCCAGCTACTCGGCTCGATCGTGCTGTTCACGTTCTTCGCCGAAGCGACGACGGGCGCGGTTCGCAGCGTCGTGGACCGTGAGAACCTCGTGCGCAAGATCCAGTTCCCGCGGCTCGTGATCCCGCTGTCGATCGTGCTCGTGGCTTCCTTCAATCTCGTCCTGAACCTGGTGGTGGTGTTCATCTTCGCGTTCGCCGAGGGCGTGCGCCCGATGCTCACGTGGCTGGAGCTGCCGCTGATCGTCGCGTTGATGGCGATGCTGGCGACGGGCCTCGCGATGCTGCTGTCCTCGATGTTCGTCTACTTCAGGGACATCCAGCCGATCTGGGAGGTGCTCAGCCAGGTCCTGTTCTATGCCTCGCCGGTGATCATCCCGATCGAGACGGTGCAACAGCGCCTGAGCCCCGCGCTCGTGCACCTCTACATGCTCAGTCCGCTGGCGACGATCCTGCAGCAGTTTCGCCACGCGATCATCAATCACGGCACGCCGAGCGCGGGACAGGTGCTGGGCTCTCAGCTCGCGATCCTCGGGCCGGTCGCGATCTCGCTGGCGGTGTTCGTGCTCGGGTTCGTGGTCTTCAACCGGACCGCGCCGCGCGTCGCGGAGAACATCTAGAGGACGAAGTGCCACGACATCGACGATCACCTAGGCGCCAGGCGTGGCCGGTACCGGCGTAGCGTTCTCTCGCGTGCGTAAACGATTGAGCGGGTGAGCGGGTGAGCGGGTGAGCCATTGAGCGGGTGAGCGGTCCCGTGGCGTCACTCGCCTCCCATCCGCCCGCCCGAACGGTCGTTATGTGACACCACCAGTGTCGCTAGCGAGGTGTGTCGTCTGGCGTGCGCTACGCACGTTTCCCGGCACGCCCCCGCGCCCGAGCATGCGAGTGTCATCCTGCGACACCCCGGAGCCCTAGCCTAGCCCCGCGAGCAGAGCACCAGCCAGCTCGATCCAGAACTCGGTCGATGCCTGCAGGTGGGCGTTCGGTGGGCCTGTCGCGATTGCGTGTGCCGGCGTCGGTAGGACAGCACGCTGGGCCTCATACGCGTGGATGAATGCCGGGCTCGCTACGTCGGAGCGGCCCCAGAGGTCATCCCACCAGTCCATGAATGCGGTCGCTTCGGAGTCCGTGCGCGCGCCGCTCCAGGCGAGGAACTGTTCGACGCTCGCG
>JALYUQ010000168.1 GCA_030853685.1 Actinomycetota bacterium
GGAAGGGGCAGGACCTGTCTAGGCCGGAGCGCGAGGATACGTGCGCCCGGACCCCGGCGCGCCTCACCGCCAGCGCCAACCACGAGCTCCAGCCCGGCGAGGGCCACAAGCTCGAAGCCCATCTCGGTTCCTGCCTTCGCTGCCAGGCAACCGAGCTCAGGGTGCGCCGAGCTGAGCGCGCGTTCACGGCGACACTCGCCGGCGCGGGCACCGTCGCGGCGCTGTCAGAGACGGCACAGCCAGGCGCCCGCGCGCCGATTTCCGAGACCGCGGGCTTCGCGGCCGTCGCGCCGCCCGAGACGCCCGTCCCGCGGCCCGAGAGGCCGCCGGTCACGCGACCCTCTCGTGAGCCGTCGCAGCCCGCGCCTCTGAGGGTCAGGCTGCTCGCGGTCGGGGGCGCGATGGTCACCGCGGGGGTGGTTGCCGCCGTGCTGCTGCTCAGCGGCACCTCGAGCAATCGCGGCACGGCGCCTTTCAGGCACGGCTCGCCGACATCCTTCCCATCCCCTGCCGCGTCCGCCCCAACTGCGACCACAACTCCTCGCACGGCCACGCCGGCCAACGCCGGCGCCTCGACCGCACCCAGCCCGGCACCCAGTGCCGCGAACCCCGGGGCCACGGGGGCCGCAAGCCCCGTGGTCCCGTCCCCGTCCGCGCCGGCCAAGGTGACCAGCACCCCTGCCGCGCCGCGCGCGTCGGGTTCGAACCCGACGACGTCCCCGAACCCCGCGGCACCCCCGACCCCCACTCCACCCCCGACATCACCATCATCGCCCAGTCGTACCGGTATGACGATGACCCAGCACGGGCCGAGCCTTTCGGCCGTGCCTGCGCCTACCAAGGGGATCGGCCCGGGAGGCTAGCCGAGGCCCCGGGCTGATCCTCACGGGACGCGAACTTGGCCCGGGACTCCAATCCAGCCCGGGACACGAGACCCGCCCCAGGAGGCGCGGCTTCACATCAATCAGATGCCGCGCATCCGCACTACGTGAGCGAGCGTCTGGAAGAGGATCTTGAGGTCGGTCCACATGGTCCAGTTCTCGACATACAGGCAGTCGATGACCACCATCTCCCTCAGGCTCGGCCGGATCGGGCCAAGCGCCTGCCAAGGACCCGTCATCCCGGGGTTGACCTGCAGCCGCGTTCGGTACGGGCCCTCGATGAGCTGGTCCTCTTCGGTCACCAGGGGACGCGGGCCAACAAGGCTCATCTCACCCCGCAGGACATTGAGCAACTGCGGGAGCTCGTCGAGCGACCCGCGGCGAAGCAGGCGCCCGATCCGGGTCGACCTGGGGTCGTTCCTCAGCTTGAAGATTCCAGCAGACTCATTCAGCGCTTCCAGCCCAAGTCGCCCTTGTTCCGCGTCATGGACCATCGTGCGGAACTTGAACATCCGGAAGGCGACACCGTGCCTGCCGACCCGAGTCTGGCGAAAGATCACCGTTCCCCGCGAGTCGAGCCGAATGGCCAGGGCAATCAACAGCCCGAGCGGCACGAGCAGCACCAAACCCACGATGGCGATCACGACATCCATGGTCCTCTTGACCGCGAGCCACCCACGGCCCGGGCCCAGGACCGCCTCGCGAGCGTCTGCGTCGAGCAGCGGAGGCTCGGGCGGTCTGGAGGGCGAAGCCAAGCCGCCGTCAGGATGGGTGTCGGAAAGTACGTCTCTCATGTACACATGCGGAACCGGCGACCGAGCAGCCTTCTCGCCACGGATTCAGCACCTTCAGTCCCTCTCGTGGCGGTGGCCCCGAGCCCCAAGGCTCTCATTTTGCGTGGACGGTTGTGTTTCGCTGATGTTACCTTCCTGCTCGGATGGATCTTACGCACCCGATCGGATCGCGCCATCCCCCATACGGACAGATGCCTGCGGCTAGCCAGCGTGAAAGGATGCCAGCGCTATGTATCCGAAGCCTCCTTCGCAGTCATCCGCACAGCTCGCGCGCTGGATGGGGGTCGGAGACGCCAACAGCGCCGGCAACATCCATGGTGGCACGGTGATGAAGCTGGCCGACGAGGCCGCCGGCTTGGTGGCGATCAAGCATTCCCGCCGGCGCGTGGTCACCGCCGGCATGGACCGGATGACA
>JALYUQ010000180.1 GCA_030853685.1 Actinomycetota bacterium
GTTCGCGCTTCACCGGCCGGCTCTGCCCAAGCGCTATGAGACGACTGCGCGGTTCGGCCGGCCAATTTGGCGTCGACTTGCCCCATCGACAGTTCAGGAGATCCCGGTTTGAAGCCCAAAGTTTCACCAAACCTACGGGGAGTCGCCGTGGCCGCGGCAAGTTCGATGTTGATTGCCGCCTGTGGAAGCTCGAGCTCGAGCTCGTCGTCCGGTTCGAGCGCGGCGCCGGCGTCCACGACCTCCAGCGCGGTCGCGAGCGCTTCCGGCAAGCCGACCCTGCTTGTGTACTCGGCGCAGGGCTATGACAAGAACACGGTGGCCGCGTTTCGGAAGGCAACGGGAGTGCCGACCAAGCTGGTCGATGACAGCACCGGGCCGCTGTTGGCGCGCATCCAGGCCGAGAAGGCCAATCCGCAGTGGGGTCTGCTGTGGGTCGACGGTAACGAGGCGTTCGCGGCGCTGGACAAGCAGGGTTTGCTGGCCAAGAATCTGACATCCCCGCCACTGAACGCGGCCGGACAGGGTCTGATGACTGCGGATCACAGCTTCATCCCGACCGGGATCACGATGGCCTGCACGGTGATCTATAACACCCATACACTGAAGTCCCCGCCCACGAGCTGGCAGGATCTGCTCTCGAGCTCGCTGCAGGGCAAGGTGGGGATGAACGATCCGGCCGTTTCCGGGCCGACGTACCCGTGCGTCGCCGGCCTGATGAACTATCTCGGCGGTGTCGCCCAGGGCGAGGCGTTTTTGAAGAAGCTCAAGGCCAATGGCCTGCACGTCTCGCAGACCAACGGCGACACGCTGCACCTGCTCCAGACCGGGCAGATCTCGGTGGCGCTGATCCAGAGCTCGGCGGCGATCGGGGCAGCCAAGACGACGCCGGGACTCAAGGTCGCCTACCTGCCCAGCCTGACGGAGCTGCCCGGTGGGATAGGTGTCGACGCCAAGGCGCCGGCGGCGATGCGTAAGGAGGCGCAGCAGTTCATCGACTTCGTGCTTTCGAGCGCCGGGCAGAAGGAGATGCAGACCGGTGACCCGACGGGCGACTCGCTGTTCTGGCCGACCCTGGCCTCGGGCAGCCCGCTGCCCGGGCTTCCGGCGCTGAGCTCGATCTCCAAGCAGTCGATTGATCCCTATACCTGGGGTCCGAGGGAGCCTTCGATCAATAGCTGGTTCACGGCGAACATCGCCCAGTAAGGGCGTCGCCGGCCTCGCTTTGATCTGGGGGTTGTGATGGGCAGCGGACGCGCGCCGATCGCCCCTGCCGAGGGACTGGCGGTCGGCGCCACGTCTCCGGCAGGGCCGCCCGGTCAACGGCGCGGTCGGTGGCGGGCCAGGTCGGTGGGCCGGCCGCACGTCAGTGTGGGCCTCGGCGGCGTCATGGCCGTGCTCCTCGGCGTGCTGCTGGTGGTGCCGATCGGAGCGTTCCTGCTGGTGGCCCTCACGCCCAAGCTGTTCGCCCAGGGCTCGGCCACGTTCACGCTGACGCCGTTTGGGCTGGCGCTCAGCGGCGCGGCGCTGCACGCTTTGGGCGACACGGCGCTGGTGGGCGTGGGATCGGCGATCGTGGCGGTCGTCTGCGCGCTCCCGCTGGCTTTTCTGGTCCACCGCACCAACCTCGTCGGCCGCCGGCTGGTCCAGCTCGGGATGTGGGCGCTGCTGCTGGCGCCCAGCTATCTCGTGGCCCTCGGTTGGGAGCGGCTGTTCGAACCCGCGGGCGTATTGGTGCGGGCGGGGATGGACCCGACGCTCGTGCGCAATCTGCTCTACGGACCCGTGGGAGTCATCGGCGTGGACGGGATCAAGGGGGTGCCGTTTGCCTTCCTGGCAATCTCGGCCGCGCTGCCCGGTCTGGGGTCGAGCTTTGAGCACGCCGCGCGGGTCCACGGCGCGGGACGCTGGCGCGGCTTTGCGGTGATCATTCCGATCATCGCCCCGGCGATCTGGACTTCCCTGGCGATCGTGTTCGCCGAGTCGATCAGTGATTTCGGCGTCGCCCAGACGCTGGCCTACGACGCCCATTTCCCGTTGTCGACGTTTGCGCTCTACAACGCCGTGGACAACAACCCGATCTCGTTTCCGGTGGCGGCGTCGATCGGATGCACGCTGGTCGCGCTGGCGGCGATCGCGCTGCTGGCCCAGCGCCGTGCCCTCCGCGGACGCTCCTATCAGGTGCTGTCGGGCCGCACCCGGCCCTATGTCCGCCACCGCTTGGGGTTCCTGGCGCAGCTTCTGTGCGGGGCCGGGGTGACCGCGTTCTTCGTGGTGGCGATCGGGGTGCCGGCGTTCGGGGCCGTGAGCGCCTCGCTGATCAAGAACCTGGGGACCCAGCTCTACGGTTTCACGCTGACTCTTGACAATTACAGTCGCGTGCTGGGTTCCAGCGAGATCTACGCCCCGCTGCTGTACTCGCTGAAGTTGTCGGTGATCGCGGCGTCGGTGGTGACGCTGCTTGCGGTCCCGGTGGCCCGGCTGCTCACCCGGCGCTCCTCGGGCCGAATCGGGCGAACCCTCGATCTCGTCCTGCTCGCTGCGGTGGCGCTGCCCACGATCGTGTTGGCGGCCGGCTACATCCTCATCTACAACCTGCCGGTGATGCACTCGTTGGGGATCCTCCTGTATGGAACCACGGCTCTGCTGACGATCGCCTACGTAGCCGGCGCGCTGCCCAACAACGCCCGCATCCTGGTCGGGCCACTCTCTCAGCTTCACGACACCCTGCTGACCTCAGCCCGGACCCACGGCGCCGGCCCGGTGACCTCGTGGCGCCGGATCGCCGTCCCGGTGCTCTCACGCTACATCGTGTGGGTGTGGCTCTACTGCTTCGCCGGAACCCTGTTGGAGCTGCCGGTCTCCCAGCTGCTCTATCCACCGAGCCAGTTCCCGCTGTCGGTGGCGATCGAACGCCGTCTTTCCACCTATGACTTCGCCGGCGGAACCGCGATGGAGGTGGTGGCGGTGCTGACCGCACTGGCGGTCACCGGACTGGTCCTGGGGCTCTATCGGCTGCTCGCTCCGCGAGGCTGGCGTAACGTCGGAGCGGCGACATGAGCTCGAGCGAATCCGACGGCCCGGTCAGGGAGAACGAGCCGCGGGGCGCCGCAGCGGCGGTGCGGGTCGATCGTCTGAGTAAGCGCTACGAGGCGGTCACCGCGCTCGATGAGGTCTCGCTGAGCGTTGCTCCAGGACGCTTCCTGGTGCTGCTGGGACCATCGGGATCGGGCAAGTCAACCCTGATCCGCTGCCTGGCCGGGATCGAGAGCCCGAGCTCCGGTTCGATCGCCATCAACGGCAGGGTCGTCGCCGGTGGCCGGCGCCAAACTCCGCCCGAGCGCCGCGATCTGACGATGGTCTTTCAGGACTTCGCGCTCTGGCCCCACATGACCGTGGAGGAAAACGTCGCCTTTGCTCTGCGCCGCCGCAAGACCGGGAGCCTGGAGACCGGCACGCGCGCGAGCGCCATGCTGCAGCGCGTCGATCTGGCCAGCCACCGAAAGCGCTACCCGCACGAGCTCTCCGGAGGCGAACAGCAGCGCGTAGCGCTAGCTCGGGCGCTGGTGGCCCGCCCGACCCTGCTCCTGTTCGACGAGCCGCTGAGCTCCCTGGACGCCAACCTGCGCGAGCAGCTCCGCATCGAGATCGGGACCCTGGTCCGCGACGAGGGCGCCACGGCCGTCTACATCACCCATGACCAGCGTGAGGCGTTCGCGCTCGGGGACGAGATCGGTATTCTCCGGGCCGGAAAGCTCGTGCAGCGGGGCACCCCGGAGAGTATCTACCGCGAGCCGGCCACGTCCTTCGTCGCCAGCTTCACCGGGCTGTCCGGGATCCTGCATGGTCGTGTGTCCGGACCGGGAGCGGCTACTTCTGAGCGCGTGCAGGTGGCCGTGATGACGACGGAGGCGACTCGCCGCCTCGACATCACCGCCACGGCGATGACCCCGCTCAAATCCGGCAGCGCGGTTCAGGTGATGCTGCGGCCGACCGCGGCGCGGATCTGCAATCCCGAAGCGCGCGGAGCTGACCTTCGAGCGATCGTGGGCGATGGCGCCTACCACGGCCGTGGCTATGACTACGTGCTCGAGCTCGGGCCACGGGTTACCCTGACAGGGCTTTTCGATCGACGGCGGCTGACCCGTGGGGAAACGGTGGGATTGCACCTCGACCCCGACGGGGCGCTCGCGTTCGAGGCTGACGCGAGGATCAATGCGGCACCGCTGTCGGTGGAGGCGCTGCTTCGCTCACACGGAGCGCCCCATCCCAACCACGATCGCCGACACCGGATCGACACCAGTTCAGACCCTGAGCCGCGAGGAGGAACCGTGACACGTTCGCAACTCGACCCGCTGCGCCGCCGATGACGGGGGCCGAATGGGGCCTGGCCGCCTCGGTATTCCTGGCCTGCGCGGTCGAGACCGTAGAAGCGGTGACGATCGTGCTTGCGGTCGGCTTCACCCGCAGCTGGTGCTCGGCGTTCACCGGGGTAGGGGCGGCCCTGGTCGTACTCGCGGTGGTCACCGTCGCCCTGGGCCCGGCCCTCACCTCGCTGCCGCTCAGCGCTCTGCGTCTCATCGTCGGGGGTCTGCTGCTGGTGTTCGGGCTGCAGTGGCTGCGCAAGGCCATACTCCGGGCCTCGGGCTTCAAGGCCCTTCATGACGAAGCCGCCCTTTACAAGGCGGGGCTGGAGGCCGCCCGAGCTGCCGGCGGCGCCCGGGAGGGACTGGACGCCTACTCGTTCACGATCGCCTTCAAGGGCACGTTCTTGGAAGGGCTCGAGGTAGTGTTCGTCGTGCTCACCTTCGGCGCCAACCAGCACAACCGCGGTGCACGCGCCGCTCACCCGCGTGCCCGAAAACACCATGAAGTTCGGCGTCGGCGTCATGCTCACTTCATTCGGGATGTTCTGGGGCGCTGAGGGCGCAGGCGCCAACTGGCCGGGCAGCGA
>JALYUQ010000187.1 GCA_030853685.1 Actinomycetota bacterium
CGCCGCCAGCTCTGCCAGCTACTTCCGACCTCCCGCCCGAGCACGCCGAGCCCGGTGATCCAAGGAATCGAGCCGAGCGTGCTCAGCGCGATGAAGCGGCCAAACGGCATCTCCGCGACCCCGGCCGCATAGGGGAATGCGGCCCTAACCACGGGGACCAGGCGCGAGAGCACGACGGCAGGGGCGCCGTAGCGCGCGAACCACCGGTGCGCCCGCTCCAGCCGCTCCGGACCCATGTGCAGCTTGCCGCCCTGGCGCTCGAACAGCTCCTGGCGGCCGAAATAGCCGATCGCGTACGCGATCGCAGCCCCTACCACATCACCGAGCAGGCCGAAGACGACGATCCCCAGCAGTGTCAGATGGCCCTGAAAGACGTTGAAGCCCGCGAACAGCATCGTCGGCTCGGTTCCGGGCACGCCGATCACCGCCGAGCTGATCGTCAGCATCGACACGCCCCCGAGGCCCAGGTCCCGGATCACGTGCGTGGCGAAGGTGACGAGCGAGTCGGTGACCGAGGCGAGCGCAACAAGCACGGTGCGCAAGCCTAGCGCCAGTAGGGTCCTGCGCTCGATGGCGGTCCCCCTGTTCGACACCGAAACGCCGCTGGCACCGCTGCGCGCGAGGATCAAGGCCAGGGTCGCCGAGGTGATCGAGCGCGGGGTCTACATCCTAGGAGCCGAGGTCGACGCGTTCGAGCGAGAGCTTGCCTCCTATCTCGGCGTGCGCCACGTGGTAGGCGTCGCGAACGGTACCGATGCGATAACGATCGCGCTGCGGGCGCTGGGGATCGGTCCGGACGACGAAGTCGTGGTGCCCTCGTTCACCTTCTATGCGACGGCGGAGGCGGTGGTCAACGCCGGCGCGCGCCCGCTCTTCTGCGACGTCGATCCCCAGACCCGCAACATCACGCCCGACACGGTGCGAGCGGCGCTGAGCACTCGCGCCGGGGGGGCCCGCGGGCACCCCCGTCGACCGAAGGCGATAGTCGCGGTCGACCTGTTCGGGGTGCCGGCTCCGATCCCGGAGCTCCGGGCGCTCGGGTTGCCGGTGCTCGAGGATGCGGCCCAGGCGGCCGGCTCGAGCCTCGGCGGGCGCCAGGCGGGAGCGCTCGGCGACGTGGCGACGTTCTCCTTCTACCCCTCCAAGAACCTGGGCTGCCTCGGCGACGGCGGGGCGATCGCCACCGACCGCGACGAGGTTGCCGCGCTCGCCCGAGCGCTGCGCTTCCACGGCTCACGGGGAAACGACAAGAGGCTCTTTGACCACGTCGGCTACAACTCGCGCTTGGACGAGCTGCAGGCGGCAGTGCTGCGCGTACTGCTGCCCGAGCTCGACGGTTGGTGCGAAGGCCGCCGCCAGGGCGCGCGCTCCTACGAGAGCGCCGGACTGGGGCGCTACGTCACGGTTCCGGCTTTCCCTGCGGGCGCTGATCCCGCATGGCACCTGTACGTGGTGCTCCACCCGCAGGTGGAGCACCTCGCCGCAGGGCTCGCCCAGCGCGGGGTGCAAGCCCGCGGCTACTACCGAACGCCGCTGCATCGTCAGCCCGCGATGGCACCGTACGCCGGTGGCGGGCCGGCGCTGCCGGTGACCGACGAGCTGGCCGCGACCAACCTCGCGCTCCCGATGAGCCCGGCTCTGCGTGCTTCGCAGGCCGAGGAGGTGGTTCACGCGATCGCTGCCGCCAGCAAGCGATGAAGATCTGGATCGACTTCACCAATTCGCCGCACGTGCTCGTCCTGCGCCCGGTGATCGAGGATCTGCGCCGGCGCGGCCACGAGGTTCAGATCACCGCCCGGGACTTCGCCCAGACGCTCGGACTCTGTGAGCGCTTCGGGATCGAGCACACGCTGATCGGTGCCCATGCGGGCGGGGGCCTGAGCGCCAAGGCCCGCGGCTTGGCGGCTCGCTCGGTGGCGCTCGCCGGCTGGGCCCGGCGCCGGCGCTTCGAGCTCGCGATCGGGCACGGCTCCAACGACATCACGGTTGCCGCCGCGCTGCTCGGGATTCCGTGCGCCACGATGTTCGACTACGAATGGGCGACCGTCCAGCACAACGTCAACTGCCGCCTGGCGCAGGCGGTGGTGGTCCCCGATGCGATCCCCCCTCAGCGCCTGCGCCGCTACGGCGCCGGTGAGAAGATCGGGCAGTATCCGGGCCTCAAGGAGGAGTACTACCTGGCGGACTTCGAGCCCGATCGCAGCATCCTCGCCGAGCTCGGGTTGGATTGCACGCGCCCGATCGCCGCCGTTCGGACGCCCCCGGACGTGTCGCTCTATCACCGCTTCGAGAACGACCTCTTCGCGCAGGTGCTCGAGCGCCTGCGCGGCGAGCAGACGGTCGTCCTGCCGCGCACCGCCCGCCAGCACGCAGCACTACTGCGAGCGGGGGGGTTTGTCGTCCCCGACGACGCGATCGATGCCCAGTCGCTGATCGCGTACGCGGACCTCGTAGTGTCCGCCGGCGGCACCATGAACCGCGAGGCGGTGGCGCTCGGAACACCCGTGCTCACGGTCTTCGAGGGCCGTCTGGGAGCTGTCGACGAGCGTTTGATCGCGCAAGGGCGCCTGCGTCGCCTGCACAGCGCCGCCGAAGTGACGCTCGTCAAGCGGCGCGCCGCGTCAGGCGCCGCCGAGCGCGTGCGCCGGGACCCGGCGTTGCTGAGCGACCTGCTGATACAGCCGGCCGGGCAGGGTGGGGCGGCCCGCAGGGGCCGGTCCGGCGCATGGCGCCGCGGTGGCCGATGAGACCAGGCGCCGGCGCAGGCCGCCGACACCGCCGATAGCATTTCGTTTACATGAGGACTCTCACATGCGCTCTGCTCATTCTTTGTGCGCAGGCAGGTGGGCTCGCCGGCCCACCTGCCTCACGCCTCGCATCTTCCGCAAGCGCCCAACGGGCTCCAGCGCGACATCCACCGGCCCCTCGCCCACCGGCCCGTCGCGCGCCAGCCCGGGCCATCAGCGTCTTCCCAATCCCCGGGAGCCACTTCGCCTTGCCGGAGACCCAGATCACGTTCCGCGGGGTCTCGGCGGGCCGGCTTGCCGGCGCCGTTGTCGTCACCGGATCGCGCAGTGGGAGCCACAGCGGCACCATCGAGAGCGATTCGGACGGCCAGGGAGGCAGTTTCCTGCCCGCCAAGCCGTTTGACGGTGGCGAGGTGGTCACCGTGACGGCGGTCGGCTTGAACGTGCTCGGCGCGAGCAACGGCACCTTTTCCTTCACCATCGCCATGCCGGGGCCCGGAATCCACCGCACCCCGTTCGCCGATGCGGCGCGCGTGCGCGGCGACGTCAACAGGTTTCCCAGCCGGCTTGATCTGGCTCCCGCGGCGATCAAGGTGACCAGGCGCTCGCGGACCGCGCGGGGCGGCGATATCTTCGTCGCGCCCCAAAATGGACCGGTGCAGGACGGGCCGATGATCCTCGACTCAGGCGGTGGTCTGGTGTGGTTCGATCGCGTCTCGCGCGGGGAGTTCGCTACCGATTTCCGTGTGCAGCGGTATCGAGGCCGGCCGGTGCTCACCTGGTGGCAGGGGGTGCAGGGAGCGGGGGTCGGCTCCGGCAGCGATGTCATCTTCAACACCTCCTACCGCGAGATCGCAGCCGTCCACGCCGCCAACGGGCTGATCGCCGACCTGCACGAGTTCCAGCTCACCGGCCGCAGCGCGGCGCTGATCACCGCATATCACCCCGTCTTCGTCGACGCCTCCTCGGTGCACGGCTCCAAGCACCAACTAGTGATCGACTCGGTGGTGCAGGAGATCGATATCCCGACCGGGCTCGTGCTCTTCCAATGGGACAGCCTGGATCACGTTCCGTTGGGCGAGAGCTATTCGCGCCCCCCACCCGTGAAGGCGCAGATACCGGACGACTACTTCCACGTCAATTCGATCCAACAGCAATCAGACGGCAACCTGCTGATCTCCGCGCGCGACACCTGGGCCGCGTACATGGTGGACGGCCGCTCCGGAGCGGTGCTCTGGCGCCTCGCAGGTAAGAAGTCCACCTTCAGGGTGGGCGCGGGAGCCTCCTTCGCCTTCCAGCACGATGTACGCATGCGCTCGTCGGACCTGGTGAGCCTCTTCGACGACGGTGCGGGGCCGCCGGTCGTCCACAAGCAGTCACGGGGCCTGGAGCTGCGCTTGGACTTCAAGCACAAGACAGCGACCCGCGTCGTCCAGTACCAGCACACTCCATCGCTACAGGCCGATTTCGAGGGCAACCTCCAGTGGCTGCCCGCCGGTGAGCGCTTCCTCGGCTGGGGCCAGCAGCCCTTCTTCACCGAGTTCGATGCCCGGGGCCGGACGATCTTCGATGGCCGGTTCGTGGGTTCGACCACGACCTACCGCGCGTACCGCTTTTCCTGGAGCGGCACGCCGCAGACGCCTCCCGCGGTGGCCGCCACCAGCGGCAGGCACGCGACCGCGTATGCGAGCTGGAACGGCGCCACGAACGTCGCCGTATGGAAAGTGCTCGGGGGGCCAACCCCGCACCGGCTGCATTTCCTGGCTGCCGCTCGCAGGCGAGGATTCGAGACGGTGATCCCGATCCGCTCGCAACGTTACGTGGTCGCGCTCGCGGTAGATCGGGTCGGCCGCCGGCTCGGGGCCTCGTCCACGGTGCGCGCAGGCTAGAGACGAGCCTGGGGGCATGAGAGCCTGAGTAGCGCGTGTGGACGCCGCGCCCGGTAGATCCGGGCATCGCGGTGCAAGCCTCGCGAGGACCTAGAATTCACATTCGCATGCGCCGGTGGATCAGATCCGCGGCCTTTCCCGTGCACCGCCACGCGCTTCCCCAGCTCGTGGCGGATGGCATCTTGGTCGCCCTCGCTTACTTCCTGGCCTTCCGGCTGCGCTTCGAGGACGGCTTTCACGGTGTCCCTCATCGCTACGAGGACCTGCTCGAGTCCACCGTCGTTTGGGTTGTTGCAGTCGCGCTGATCGTGTTCGCCGCGTTCGGCCTGTACCAGCGCCTTTGGAAGTTCGTTGGCCAGCGTGACTTCGAGGCGGTCGTCAAGGGCGTAGTGGTCGCGACGGTGGTGATCGTCGGCGCGATCGCGTTGCTGCACCCCGTCCAGACACCGGCGACGATCGTCGAGCACCAGCACACGCGGTTCTCGCCCTCGGTCGCCGTAACCCTGCCGGCGAGCGTGATCGCGCTCTTCTTCCTGCTGATGCTCGCGCTGCTCCTTGGCGCCCGTTTCCTCGTGCACCTGGTGGTGGAGGGACGGGTGCGGAGCTTTCACGTCGGCAAGGGTGCGCGGGACGTCCTGATCGTCGGCGGCGGCGATGGCGGCCGGCTGGTGGTCCGTGAACTGGTCCGCAACCCGCAGCTCCGTCTGCGCCCTGTCGGGTTCATCGACGACGACCCGCGCAAGCGGGGGCTCAAGGACGAGTACGGGCTGAAGGTGCTCGGCACCACGAAAGCCGAGGATCTGGCCCGGATCCTCGACGAGGTCGAGCCCGACGAGGTGGTGATCGCGATCCCCTCGGCACCTGGGTGGCTCCGCGGCCGGGTGGTCGCCGCGAGCCGTGAGCGCGGCATCCCGGTGCGCACCATGCCTACGTTGTTCGAGCTCCTCCAGGACGGATCCGGACAGCTCAGGGTTACGCGCCAGCTCCGCGAGGTGCGCGTCGAGGACGTGCTGGGGCGCGAGCCCGTGCGCATGGAGCTCGAGCGCGTCGGCGCCTACCTGGCGGATCAGGTGGTCCTCGTTACGGGGGCTGGGGGCTCGATCGGCGGCGAGCTGTGCCGCCAGATCGCGCGCGTGGGCCCCCGCCGGCTCGTGCTCGTCGACCACGCCGAGGATAATTTGTTCGAGATCCTCCGTGAGCTGGAGGAGGACCGTCACGTGACGACGGCCGTACCGGTGCTCGCCGACTGCAAGGAGGACGAGCGGATGCGCGAGGTGCTCGCCGAGCACCGCCCTGCCGTCATCTTCCACGCCGCGGCCTACAAGCACGTCACGATGATGGAGCGCAATCCCGTCGAGGCGCTGCGCAACAACGCCCTCGCGACGCGGTTGATGGCTGGGATCGCAGGCGAGATGGGAGTGGGCACGTTCCTGCTGGTATCGACCGACAAGGCTGTCAACCCCGCGACCGTGATGGGAGCCTCGAAAGCCCTGGCAGAGTGGGCGGTCGAGGACGCCGCCGCCTGCCATCCCGCCACCAAGTACTCGACGGTTCGCTTTGGCAACGTGCTGGGCTCCTCGGGATCGGTGGTGCCGATCTTCCGCCGTCAGATCGCCGCGGGGGGTCCGGTCACCGTTACGGACCCGCGCATGACCCGTTACTTCATGACGGTTCCCGAGGCGGTGCAGCTGATTATCCGGGTAGGCTCGCTGAGCGAGGGCAGCGGCGAGCTGTACGTGCTCGAGATGGGCGACCCGGTGGCGATCAGCGAGCTTGCCGAAGCGATGATTCGCCTTTCCGGGCTCGAGCCCGAGCGCGACATAGCGATCGAGGTCGTCGGCGCCCGCCCCGGCGAGAAGCTCCACGAGGACCTGTTCAATCCATACGAGCGCCCGCAGCCCACCTCGGCCCAAAAGATCCTGCGAGCGCAGCGCGAGCCATTGGACGCAGAGTGGGTGCAGCGCACGTTCACCGACATCAACCTGCTCGTTCTGCAGGGCGACCTGGCGGCGCTCGCCGAGCAGGTCAGCACTCTTTCCCGGGCGCGGGCGATGCCGAGCGGCGACTCGGGCGCCCGCGTGGGGACGTAGACTCGGGCGCGAGATCATGGTCTCCCTTCCCTTCGCATTCTCGGTCAGCCACTTCATCAGCTCGGTGGGCGCAGACGCCGGCTTTGCGTCGATCATCGGCCTGGCGATCCTCGTGCTGCTCTACTTCGCGCAGGCGCGGGAGAGCAGCACGCTGCGCGACGGTGCGCACGAGCTCGCCCAGCGCATTGCGCAACTGGACGCTCGCAACGCGCAACTCCAAGCGCGCCTCGCGCAGCTCGCTTCGCCCCCGCCGTCTATGCCTCCATCGCCCGTTGCGCCCCAGTCTGTCGCGCCGGCTGCGCCCGGCCCCGTAGGTGTCCCAACGCCGGCGCCTACGGGTGTCGGCGCGCCGGCGGGCGTTGGCGCTCCGGCGCTGAGTGCTGCCACCAAGTCGATCCCGGCGCCGGCTTCCGGCGCTGGCGCCACCGCCGCCGGAAGCCGTCCCCAAGCGCCCAGCGCCACCGCCGCCGGAAGCCGCCCCCAAGCGCCCGGCCCTACCGCAGCCGTTCGCCGCCCCCAGCCGTTCGGCGGGACCGTGATTGCCGGCGTGCCACCCGCAACCGTTGCCGGTGGCACCAATGGCGGTGCCGGGGGACGACCGATTCCCGCCCTGCACACGCCCGCGCCGGAGCCTCGATTCCGCGGGGGCGGTGTTAAGTGGGGGCGCTTTGCGGCCCTCGCGGGGGTGCTCGTCGTCGTCGTGGCTGTCGTGGCGGTGCTGCTGAACGTGACCGGTGGCGGTAGCAAGCCGTCTGCGAGCGCCCCTGGGGCTTCGACGACCAACGCACCGGCGCCATCCCGGCCCGGGCGCGCCGTGCGCGTGAGCACCGCGTCAATAACCGTGGCGGTCCTGAACGGCACCGCCACGGCCGGCCTGGCACATCACGTGGCGGTCCGTCTGGCCAGCGGCGGTTACAAGCAGGGGCTGGTCGGCAACACCACCGATCAGACCCGGACTGCCACCATAGTTTCCTTCCTGCCCGGCCGCATGCGCGATGCGCTGGCGGTGGCCTCGACGCTCAAGCTTCGTTCGGCGTCTGTGCAACCGGTCGATCCGGGCACGCAGGCGATCGCCTGTCCGCCACCGACACCGTGCACCGTCAATGTCGTGGTCACCGTGGGCTCCGACCTCGCGACGCAGTAGTGGTGCGCACCATCCGGATGGCGGATCTGCTCGGCCTGCCGGAGAGAAGCGCCAAGCCCAGGCTGCAGGGAATAACCCACGTGCTCGACCGGGGCCTCTCGATTGCCGAGGTGGACGGCATGATCGAAGTCATCGGGGGGTCGATCGATCTCGTCAAGCTGGGGTGGGGGACCGCGCTCGCAACCGGAAACCTCGAGCGCAAGCTCCAGCGCTACAACCAGCACGGGATTCCAGTGGTCCTCGGGGGAACGCTGACCGAGCTCGCGATCGCCCACGGTCAGCTCGAGCAACTGATCGCGTGGGTCCACGAGCTCGGCCTGGCGCACTTCGAGATCTCCGACGGCACGATCGCACTGGATCACGATCGCAAGCTCGAGCTGATCGAGCGCCTCGCACGGGAGTTCGTCGTCCTCTCCGAGGTCGGCTCCAAGGATGACACCGGTGCGATCACGCCCCCTTACCGATGGGTGGCGCAGATCGGACGCGAGCTCGGCGCGGGCGCCTGGAAGGTGATCGCGGAGGGCCGCGAGGCGGGCACCGCCGGAATCTTCAGGCCCACGGGCGAGATACGGGAAGGATTGATCGACGAGATCGTGCACGAGATAGACCCTCGCCAGATCATGTTCGACGCGCCGCGCAAGCACCAGCAGGTGTGGTTCGTGCGCCGCTTTGGGCCGGAAGTCAACCTCTCGAACGTCGCGGTCGCGGACGTGCTCGCGCTTGAGACGCTCCGTCTCGGCCTGCGCTCGGACACGATGGGCATTCGAGCTTGAGCGCTTCGCTGGAAGGGCTGCTGCTCGCCCGCCATGGCGAGACCGACGACAATCTCGCGCCGATCCGGGTGCAGGGCTTCCGCGACACGCCGCTGAACCACACCGGCATCGCTCAGGCCGCGGAGCTGGCGCAGCGCGTCGCGTCGTATGGCATACGCTCGCTGTGGAGCTCTGATCTGCACCGCGCGTCGGCGACCGCCGAGATCGTCGGCGAGCGCCTCGGGCTGGCGCCGCGCCTCGACGAGCGCTTGCGCGAGGGCAACCGGGGTGAATGGGAGGGACGATTGTTCGCCGACATCGAGCGCGATCAGCCCGAGCGCTACGCCGCCTGGCTGCGTGCCGGCGAGGGGTTTCGCTTCCCCGGCGGAGAGTCGCTGCGCGAGCTGTCTGAGCGTGTGACGGCGGCCCTGGAGGACGTTCATCGCGCCGGCGAGCTGCCGGCGCTGGTGGTCTGCCACGGCGGCGCGATCAAGGTCGTGCTGTGTAGTCGCGACCTGCGCGGGTTGAAAGCCTTTCACCGCTTCACGGTGCCCAACGTCTCGGTCGTGCGATTGTGATCAAGCTGCCGGCCACGGCGTTTGCCGTGCTAGCGCTGGCCACCGTTGGGGCGTTCTTCGTCACTCAGCACCTCAAGGTCTCGACGCCGCTGATCACCGGCGCCCCGGCGCCCGACCCGGCGACTATCTCTCCCCGTGAGACCGGCTGTGGCGGGCGTGACCGCAGGACGATGATCTCGTTCTACCTGCTGTATCGCGCCGACGACGTCGACGTCGTCGTCGTCGATCAGAGCGGCGCGACCGTCGCCACGCTCGCGTCCGGCCGCCACATGCGCATCGGGGTGCGCAAGCCCGACGGCGTCTTCTACTGGGACGGCACCGAGGACGACGGCTCGCTCGCGCCCGACGGCGAGTACTACATCCGCATCGATCTGATCCACCAGGGACGGACCGCCGAGGTCTCGAGGGCTTCGGGGCCGCTGCCGATCACCGTCAAGACCGTGCCTCCGCGGCCGGTTGTCACGAGCGTGGAGCCGGCGCTGATCACGCAGGCCCACGAGGCGGTAAAGATCCGCTACCGCGGCAATGAGCACCGCGGCGGGACGGTACGCATCTACCGGACCGGCCCGCCCGGCGCTGCGCGCCTGGTGAAGAGCTTCGGCATCTCGGGGAAGGCCTCGAGCGCATCCTGGGATGGCTTGATCGGCGGCCGCCCGGCACCTCCGGGCACCTACTCGATCGGCCTCGACGTCACCGACAATGCCTGCAACACGGGCCACTTCCCCCCGGTCATCCCGCCCGCTCGGAACTCGGCCCCGCAGGCCCGCGTCACCGTCCGCTACCCTGCCGCGCAGCCATCGCTTCACTCTCTCGCGCCGGTTCGCAGGCGCTCGCGCTGAGGGCGAGCGCGTGGTCGCCTACCTCAAGCGCCTGGTCTCCTCGCTGGCCGCCTACCAGGTCGCCGATGTCGTCTCCAAGCTCATCGCGATCCCGCTGTTGGCGCTCTACACGCGCTACATCGGCACGTCCGGGTACGGCGTCCTGGAGCTGCTCGCCAATGGCGTCATCCTGATCAGCATCCTCGTCCGCCTGGGAATGATCGAGGCGTTCCTGCGCTTTTACTTCAGCGACGAGGATCAGGAGCGAAGGGATGGCCTTGCCCGCCGCGCCTCGGGCTTCCTGGTGCTCACGACGACGATCGCCGCGGTGGTCCTGGCCGCCGCCGCGCCGCCGCTCTCAAAGCTCGTCCTTGGTTCCCACGATGCCGGCATCTTCCGGATCGCGGTGCTGGGCCTGTGGGCGTTCACGAACCTGGAGCTAGCGTATGCCCTGCTGCGGGTGGACGAGCGCCTGCGCACCTACGCGACGGCTTCACTGGTCAACGTCTTGATGACGATTTCCGGCTCGGTGGTGCTCGTGGTGGCGCTGCGCTTGGGCCCGCGCGGCTTGCTGCTCGCAAACTACGGGGCCTCGACGTTGGTTTTGCTCGCGCTGTGGTGGACGATGCGCCGGCGCCTTTTCGGGCACCTGCGCCCGTCCCTGCGGGGGCGGCGCAGGCACGGAGCAGATCGGAGATGGCTCGGTGCTGCGAAGGGCAGCGGAGGGCTCATCCGCCCCGAGAGCCTGTCGGCACTGCTGCGCTTCGGCTTACCCACCGTGCCCGCCGAGGCTTCCGTCTACGCGCTGAGCCTGATCGACCGCTACTACATCTACCACCAACGCGGCGCCGGCCTCGCCGGCGTCTACTCGATCGCTGTTAAGCTCGCCGGCGCCGTCGCCTTCATCGTGCGCGCGTTCCAGTACGCGTGGCCGCCGCTGGCCTACTCGGTCACCGACGACGCGCAGGCCGCGCGACTCTACGGGCTCGTGACCACCTACTACCTGCTCATCAGCGGCTGGGTCGTCGCGGGGCTCGCGCTGCTCGGGCGCTGGGTCCTGCGGCTGCTGACCACGCACCAGTTCCTGGGCGCGTACCGCGCGCTGCCGTGGGTCGCGCTCGGGTGGGCGATGTACGGGCTCTGGGTGGTCTTCCTGGTGATTGCCGGGCGGGCGAAGGTGACCAAGCGCAACTTCCCGGCCTCGCTTGCCGGGCTGGTCGCGAACCTGGTCCTGATCGTCCTCCTCGTCCCGCCCTTGGGAATCGCCGGCGCTGGGGTTGCGCTCTGCGGCGCGTACACCGTGATGCTCGCGGTCATGCACTTCCTGACCCGCCGGGCGTTCACGGTCGCTTTCGAGTGGCGCCGGCTCTCGCAGCTCGTGTTGGTGATCGGCGGCGTGACGGTGGGCGGCGACCTGCTGCTCCCGACCCACGGGACCGTCGGACTGCTGACGCGCGTGGCGGCGTTCCTGGCGATCCCGCTCGCGCTCGTGCTGACCCGCTTCGCGCACCCGGCGGAGCTGCGGTCCGCGGGCGCCTTGATCGGGCGCCTGCGAGGAGAGAGGGCCGGTGGCAAGGTCTGAGGACTACGAAAGAGGCCGGCCCGTGGGCCGGCCTGAGGTCTCAGTCGTGATGCCCTTCGCGGGCAACGAGGTAGATGCGCGAGCGGCGCTGGGCGCACTGCGCGCGCTCGATACCAAGCCCGGAGACGAGCTGATCCTCGCCGACAACTCGGGCTCCGTTGGGGCCGCAAAGGGGGTTGCCGTGGTCAGCGCGAGCGCCGAGCATTCGCCCGCCCATGCTCGCAACGTCGGCGCCGAGCACGCCCGCAACGACTGGATCCTGTTTCTCGACGCCGACTGCCGCGCGCCCGCGGGACTGCTCGACGCCTACTTCGCGGTGCCGGTGGCTCTCGAGGCCGGCGCGCTCGCCGGGGAGGTCGGGGGAGCGTCCGGGGCGCGGACGCTCACCGAGCGCTACGGGACGGCGCGAGGCTTCCTGAGCCAGGAAGCCCATCTGGCACACCCCTATCTGCCCCGTGCCGTGGCCGCGAACCTGCTCGTGCGACGTGCCGCGTTCGACCAGCTCGGCGGCTTCTACGAGGGCGTGCGCGCCGCTGAGGACACCGACTTCAGTTGGCGCCTGCAGCAGGCCGGCTGGGGTCTGGAGCTCCGGCGCGAGGCCAGGGTCGAGCACCGCTACCGAGCGACCCTTCGTGACTTGCGCGGTCAGTGGCGCGGGTACGCGGCCGGGCGGGCTTGGCTGTCGCGCCGCTACGACGGCTTCACGCCCGAGCCCGCGGCGCAGCGG
>JALYUQ010000249.1 GCA_030853685.1 Actinomycetota bacterium
TGCGGTGATGCCCCGGTGCCGGCGTCGCGGGCAATACCGCCGCTCGGCCGCCGCCATCGCCGGGGTCGTACTCCGGGAAGTCCTCCCCCAAGAGCGCAATCCAGAGGTTATGAGAGGACTCGGGGTCGGTCTCCGCCAACGCGCGTTGCGCAAGATCGAGGGCCGTGTCGAGATGCTTGATGAAGTCCCGGTAGGACGAGTCCTCCCACCGCGCGGCCAGGTCCTCCTGCAGCAGCACAGGATTCTGGATACGCGGCGGGCTCTCGGGATACGGTGCGAGCGCTCGTTGCATGCTCTCAAGCGTGCCGACGAGTGCTTCGGCGTCTGAGCCCTGTGGGCCCAAGTGCGTGGCCGCCAGAACCTGCAGGACGATGCTTTTGATGCTCTTGCGGGCATCCTGGGTGTAGTTGCGCCAGCGCTTGAGCATCTTCACCGTCCGTGCAAAGCGCTCGCCTCGCGATTGGCACCAATCGGTGTACTCCGCCGGCGCCGTGTCATACCACCCGTCCCCGCGTCGGGGAACCTCAAGCGGACCCTCGAGGTCGGATGACTGCGAGCCCCGTGCCGGGACAACATCGACGTGAAATGCGCCGATGTCGTCCTCAGCGTAGAAAAGGCGAACGCACGGCTTCTTGCGGGACTGGTTGCCGCGGAGAAGCTTCTCGTAAGTTCCGTGCGCGGCCAGCGTCTGCTCGACATTGGCGAGGGCGGCATCGCACGAGAAGTCGCCGCCGACGGTCGCGCAAACAAGGTCGACGTCGTACTCGCCGGTGTCAGCATTCTCGGGCTCCACGGCCGTTCCGTTCGGAAACGACCCTTGGAGGAAAACGCGGGCCTGCGCAACGCCGTATGCATTGGAGAGGTACTCGGTAAGTCCGCGTGCGGCGACTTCAATCTTCTCAGTGGGCTTGACGTTGAGAGAGATGCGGTCGTAGAACGTGTCGAAGGCGTCAGAAAGCTGCATGTTGGGTCCTCATCGTTAGGTCAGGTCTGTTTTCCACCAGGGTTGGAGGTGGAGCCGGACTGCGGCCAGAAATGTGCGCTTGGCGTCCTGGACGTCGGGATGAACCTCGTCCGCGGGACGCGGTTCGGTGGGTTCGCGACCTGTGGTGGACCAGGCGCCCTGGAGCAGTGGCTGGCACACCCCCCGAACGTCCTCGATGAACTTCTGGTACGCCTTGCCGAGGTACTCGTCCTCGATGGCCAGCCAGCCCTCGTAGTAGGCAATGCGTTCCTGTAACTGATGGAAGTGCTCGTCCAGTCCTCTGTCCTGCGAGCCGTCCGATGCCCGCCGCCGGACGCGGTAAACGGCCTCGCACCACTCCAACGCCAGCTTGTACGCCTCGCTGTACAGGTCGCGGCGCCGCTTGGTGTCTTCGCGCTTACGTCCGACGACGCTAACATAAATAGCGACCACCGCCGCGATGGTTGCCGGAATAGCAGCGCCGATGAAAGCGCTCGCTGTAGTGCTGAGGACGGCTGGAAGCAGCAAGGGCATCCGACTCACGATAGGTACGAGGTCGGACGGAGGCACGCGAACCGGGTACACGGCCAGTACGGCAGCGTGCCTGATCTGCTGGTCAAGCACGGATACGGGCCCGCCGGCAAGAACGCGAGCGAGGCCCTCATGAGGTACCAGCAGGCCGGCGGCGACTACCCGTAGAGCAAAGGTGGGATCGTTCTTCGCGCGCGTCGCTCTCGCCTGGAGGACGAGGGCTTCCGGTAGAAGCGCGACGCTCCTATCGCCAATCTGAAGCGCCCCGGCGACGCGGGCTGCCACGATCGGTTTTATGCTGTCGCGGCCTCACGTCGCACGATCGCGTTGGCGACTCAGGAATCGTCGCGATCTTCGCCCTGATTCTGGCGAGGAGCAGGGGGCGTCGTCGCCGTGCTCCGCCGGCCCTGCTTTCTCCGTGACAGGAGCCTCGCTCATGTTCTGGAATCGGCTGTGAGTCCCCGCCTGATCAGCGCTGCCCAGATGGCGAGGATGCAGAATGCGGTAGTGCAATCGAGACGACTGAGCGATCGCCGCCGAGGGGTGTCACAGGTGTCGACGCGGAGCTTGGGGCCGGGATCAGGAGCCGGCCGGTGGCGACCAGCGTGCCGCTCTGCAGGGTGACGGGTCGCAGGTAGTTGACGGTGATGTCGATCGACGTGTAGCCGGTTCTCGCCTCCATGCGTGGTCTGCACCGCGCAGCCGGCGACAGTGTCGGCCAACGTGCACACGAGTCCCCCGTGGATGATGCCGAGCGGGTTGTAGACCGACTCGTCGGGGGTGCATTCGAACACCACGACTCCCCGCTCGACGCTGCGGGGACGCATGTTGTGCAGGAGCGCGATCGGCGGCGGCGGAAGCCGGCTCTCGGCGATCGCCTGCATGAACTCCAGCCCGGACAGGCCCGCCCAGCCGTTGACGGTGTTGACTGGGTCATACCAGGTGACGGTCTTAGACCGCGGTGCTCCCCAGTCCGCGGGCGCGTCCGGCTCGCTTCGAGTTTCGGCGGTCATGCTGCTCCTTCCCCGACGGGCGCGGCCGCGGGCGTTGGTGTTGGCGTGGCGGCCGCCGATGGCGAGCGTTTGGTCAGCGTGCTGGCGGCGAGGATCGCGGCGGCGGCGAAGAAAACGATGATCAGAACGACGCCGTGCCGGTAGCTGGACAGCGCGTTGCCCGGGGCGATGTGGCCGAGGATCGCGATCAGCGCGGCGACGCCGAGGACGGTGCCGACCTGGCGGGCCATGTTGAGGATCCCGCTGCCGGTGCCGAACCGGGCAGCCGTCAGCGAGGCGCTGCCGGCACCGATCAGCGACGGAATCGTCAGACCGACTCCGGCGCCGCCGATGAGCTGAGCCGGAAGCAGGTGAGTCAGGTACGCCGGGTGCCCGGTGATTTGGGTCAGCCACAGCGCCTGGGCGGCCGCGCTCAACGCGCAGCCGACCACCGCCACCCGTCCCACTCCGCCCAACCTGGCCGCCAGGCGGGGAGCGACCAGGCGGGCGAACGGCAGGACCAGGAGCGGACCCGGGGCGATCGCCAGCCCGGCCCGTATCGCCGAGTAGCCCCATACTCCGGTGAGGAACTCGACCGAGTTGAGCACGAACGCGCCGAAGCCGGCGTAGTAGAGGATCGAGCCCGCGAACGCGCCGCTGAACGTTCGCGAGCGCAGCAGTGACAGCTCGATCACGGGAGACGGATGTCGACGCGACCGGGTCAGCACCGCGGCTCCGCACGCCACCGCTGCCGCGAGCACGCCGACGAAGCCGGCCGAGCCCCACCCCCAGTCAGGAGCCTCGACGAACGCCAGTGCGACCAGTCCGACGGTGACCGCCAGGAGCAGGGCACCGGCGAGATCCGGCCGGCCCTGAACGCGCTCGTCCCGGCTTTCGGTGAGCACCCGGAGCGCGAGCACGACTGCGATCACACCGACCGGCAGGTTGATCCAGAACACCAGCCGCCAGCTGATGTGCACGAGGCTGCCGCCGATCACCGGCCCGAGCGCGGCGCCCAGCGCGGCCAGCGCTGACCACGTGCCGATCGCCCGCGCCCGACCGGCGACGGGCACCTCCGCCAGCAGCAGCGACAGCGATGCCGGCACCATCATGCCCGCGCCGAGCGCCTGCACGACCCGGGCGGTGATCAGCGCCGCCACCCCCGGCGCCAAGCCGCACAGCAGCGAGCCAACGCTGAAGGTGATCAAGCCCGCGACGAACAGCCGGCGTCGCCCGAGCCGATCAGCCCACCGCCCGGCGGGCACCAGCACGGCCGCGAACACGATCGAGTAGCCGTTGAGCACCCACGAGAGCGAGCTCAGGCTCGTGCCTTGGTACTCACGAGCGATGTACGGGAACGCCAAGTTGACGATGAACAGGTCAAGGCTTGACATGAACACGGCCAGCGATAGGACGGCGACGACCCCTGCCACCTTGCGAGGACTGTGGGCCGCGTCTGATTGACCGTAGGCGGGCACAGTGTCGCCCGGCGCAGCATCGAGGGGCTCGGGGGTCTCTCGGCGCCTGATCGCCGGGCGCTACCTCGATCGACGAGGGGCGGGTGGTCACGATCGTCTCCTGGTCGGTCGGAGTTCTGGACGCACTGCTCGGCGCATCATACATACGACGAGCCAGTCCGTCCAGTTCTCCGACGAACTAGTTAGACTCTGCCCATGTCCTCGACCGCCAGCCAGCCCCGCGCGTGCTCCGTCGCCCGAACACTCGAGATCGTTGGCGAGAAGTGGGCCCTGCTCGTCGTACGCGAGGCCTTCCTCGGCAACCGCCGCTTCGACGAGATGGTGCGCCGCACCGGCGCTCCTCGTGACACCCTCGCCGCCCGGCTGAAGAATCTCGTCGCCACTGGCATCCTTGAGCGCCAGCAGTACTCCAAGCACCCCGCCCGCTACGAGTACCGTCTGACCAGCGCCGGCCGCGAGCTGTACCCGGTCATCGTGACGCTGATGCAGTGGGGCGACCGTCACCTGGCCGGGGCGGACGGACCACCGCAGGCCCTTGAGCACCGCTGCGGACATCGGCTCGTGCCCAAGGTGATCTGCGGGGAGTGCGGAGCGCCGGTCGAGGCGCGGGACGTCACTCCCGTCGCCGCCAAGTAGTCGGCCACGCTTCTGCTGCCGGCCGGAACTCAGCGACAGACTCCCGTCGGCGTCGCCCGCGCCCTGCTTGCGCTCGACGGGAGGCACTGGTGTGCGACGCATCTGGAGTCTCGGAACGCGCGGAAACCGCGCAGGTCGCCGACGATCGCTTTCGCTTCTTGAGCGGCCCAGAGGCTCACGAGCGCATCGGCGACGAAGGGCTCGCCGCTCTCTGTTTCTCGGCAGGCCGCCGGTGTCGTTCCGTCTCACCGCCGACTACGGAGTTGCTTGCCCGGACGATGCGGTCGCGGAGCGATCTGGCGGGGTCGTCCGCCGGGCCCCGGGCTCGGACCTGATCGCCGTTCGCGCCGGGGCTACCAGGCCCCTCTCGAGGGGCTGGTCCCTGCCACGAGATCGGCACGATGGTTGCGCGTGCCGCCACGCCGTCTGACAGCCCGTCAAGGTCGGGCCTTCGTCCCGCGCTTCGCGCACCGCTGACGCGGCTCCCGTTGACTGCGCGCCGGTCACGCGCAGTGCTCCGCCCTGCCGGGAACGCCTGCAGCACGCCATCGAGAGGAGCGCATCAATGTCCAGCATCGTTCTCATCGTCATCGGGAGTCGCGGCGTCACGGTTGACGTCGGTCCCTCAGCGTTGCGGGAAGCGCCGGGCGGGGTGGCGCTCACGTATGGCCTGTATGACCGGCCGCTCTCGTTCACGCTGACGAAGCAGGAGGCGAGGCCAGCTTCACGAGCTGCTCGCAGGGCAGCTCGCGGCGGACACGAACCCGTGGACGTGACGGGGCAGCCATCCCCCCCCGGGGATGGCGCCCGGTCGTTCGTTTGGTGCGGCCGGGACTCGAACCCAAGAACCTCCGGCGTGACGCGCCGGTGATCGACCGAGCCGGCAGGTCAACGAGTTCTGGACCGTTGACCGGAA
>JALYUQ010000275.1 GCA_030853685.1 Actinomycetota bacterium
GCGCCCTCCATCGTCGCGGGCCAGCCCGTGTCAGTCCACGCCCCGGCGAGCGCTAGCCCCTCGATCGCCGTCCGCGCTCCGGGCCGCAGGGCGCGCGCCCCCGGCGCGGCGCGGAAGGTAGCCGTGCGCTCGCGGGTGACTACAAAGCGCTCGATCCGCGCGCTCCGTGCCGCGGGCAGCAGCTCGGCCAGCGCCGGCACAAAGCGCGCGCGGAGCTCCTCGGCGCTGCACTCGATCTCGGCGTCGGCGGCGGAGAGCGACACGGCGAGGCACTGCCCGCGCGCAAGCCCGGAGCTGGCGGTGCGGTCGAACACGTACTGGACCGGCGAATCCACCGCGGCGGCGAGCTCGAGCCCGAGCACCGGCCGGTCATAGACGACGTGGAGGTTGACGATCGGCGAGGTGCCCAGGCGAGCGAGCGCGCCGAGATCGGCGAGCGCCCCATCCGGGAGCAGCCGCGCGACCCGGTCGTGGGGCACGGCGAGCACGACTGCGTCCGCCCGCAGCCGCTCGTCGCCTGGACCGGCGATGGCCAGGGCTCCGTTCGGGGCGAGCTCGATCCGCTGCGCGCGCCACCGCAAGCGCACGTCCACACCGGCGCCGGTCAGCGCCCGCAGCGCGGCATCGCCGTGGACACGCTGCAGCGGCGCCCGCGCATAGCCGATGTCCCCGGCGTCGGCTCGCTTTAGCAGACCGACCCCGAAGACGAACGCTGCCGTTGCGAGCGACGCATCGTCAGCGCGGAGGTTGAGCGTCGGGCGCCCGATCAGCTCCCACAGCGTCTGCACCGCGTGGGGGCTCTGCCCCCGCGCTGCCAGCCACGCGCCGAAGCTGCGAGCGTCGGTGCCAGGGTCCTCGGGATCGACGCGAGCCAGCGCGAGCGCCGCGCGCGCGGCGGCGATTCGCTCGCGCGGGCGCAGGTGGCCGTAGTGCAGCAGCGAGCCAGACAGATGTAGCGGCGCCGGCAGCCCGGAGCGCCGCAGCCAAGCCACCCTTCCGCCGGGCGCGAGCACCGGCAGCGCGAGGCGATCCTGCAGCACGGTGTCCCCGGCGCTGCCGAGGCGCTGCAGCAGCTCCCGGTAGGCGCTGCAGCAGCGCAGGAAGACGTGCTGGCCGTTGTCGAGCCAGAGCCCATCGCGCTCGAAGGAGTAAGCGGCGCCGCCGAGGCGGGGGCGCACCTCGAGCAGCTTGACGACCGCGCCCGCGCGCGCGCAGTCGAGCGCGGCGGCAATCCCGGCGAGCCCGCCGCCGAGCACCACGACGCGCCCGGCGCTCACAGCGAGGCCCCGGCGAGGCTGCGCAGTGCGACCCAGGTCTTCTCCCAAGCCGGCAGCGTCACACGGCGCTCGCGCACGCTTGCCGGGTCCTCGCCGATTCGCTCGAGGATCCGGCGGTAGATGCCGGCCATCGCGCACACGCACGAGGCGCTGCGGGCGTCGATCAGCTCCAGCAGGCCCAGGCCGCGGTCGAACCATTCTTCCGCGCGTTCGACCTCGAAGCGGACCAGGCGGGCGAACGCGTCCGGCGAGGCGGCGAAAAGATCCTCGCAGCCAAAGCGGTCGCGGTCGGCCGCGGGGAGATAGATGCGCCCGCCGTCGAAATCCTCGCGCACGTCACGCAAGATGTTGGTGAGCTGCAGCGCCACGCCGAGATCGTCAGCCAGGGGTGTGGCGGCCGCCGGGTCCGTGCTTCCGAAGATCGCCAGCGACAAACGCCCGATCGAGCCTGCGACGTTGCGGCAGTAGACGACGAGCTCCTCGAAGCTCGCGTAGCGCTCACCATTAACGTCCATCTCCACGCCCGCGATCAGTTCTTCGAGTGCGTCGCGCGGAAGCCCAAAGCGCCGCTCGGCGTCCCCCAGCGCGACGCGGGCATCGCTACCTCCATCGCGATCGAGCTCGGCGCGCATGGCGGCGAGTAGCGCGCGCTTGCGATCCGGGGCCTGATCGCCGTCGCCGATGTCGTCGATCTGCCGTGCGAACGCATACACGGCGCACATCGCGCGTCGCTTGGGTGCCGGCAGAAGGCGGATGCCGTAGTAGAAGTTCGCCGCCCGCACACGCGTCAGCGACTCGCAGGAGCGGTATGCGTCCTCGATCGCCAGCTCGCTCCCTGCGACGGCGCTCACCGCGCTCCTCCGCGCAGCAGCGTCGCCACCAGCGCGGCGGCCCGCAGCGCGGCGCTCGGCCGCGGTGTGGCGCCGACCACGTCGTAGTCAGCGCGCTCGATCGCGTCGAGCGCCGACCTTCCCCCGGCCACGAACGTCGCCACCGCGAACGCGCTTCGCCCGCGCAGCATGCGCACGAGCGGAGCGCCCGCGTCGAGCAGCTGCCGCGCGCGCGAGAGCTCAAACGCCATCAGTGCCCGGAACGCCGCGCTCGGCGCTGCGGCGCCGAGCTCGGACTCGCGTAGCCCAAAGCGCTCGCGGTCGGCAGCGGGGAGATAGATCCGTCCGCGGCCGTAGTCCTCTTTGACGTCCTGCCAGTGCTCGGCGAGCTGCAGGGCGCTGCAGATCTGCTCCGAGTAGCGCAACCGCTCGGGCGTGGCGGCACCGAAGACCCGAAGCACGAGCTCTCCGACCGGATTTGCCGACAGCGCACAGTAACCGAGCAGGTCCTCGAAGGTCTCGTAGCGGTGCACCACCTGATCGCGGCGATTGGCTTCGATCAGCGCCCGGAACGGGTCGATCGGCAGCGCGCACGCGGCGACAGTCGGTCCCAGCCCCGCGATCTGCGGATGGTGCGCAACGGCGCCGCGCCAGACCTGCTCGAGGTCTGACTCGAGGCGATCGAGCAGCGCGAGCCGGTCGCCGAAAGCCTCGTCGCCGGCGTCGTCGATCAGGCGCGCGAAGCCGTACAGCGCGAGCAGGTGCGAGCGCGTTGCCCGCGGCAGCAGCCGGCTGGCGACCGGGAAGTTCTCTGCGCGCGCCCGCTCGCGCATCACGGCGAAGCCCGCCAGCTCGCCGGCCGTGCGGTCCGCCATCGAGCCCGCCAGCTCGCCGCCCGTGCGGTCCGCCGCTCGTAACGAGTTGGTGCTCATCGCGATACCGCCTGCAGGCAGCGGCCGAGCGCCATCACCGGGAAGATCAGCCGGTAGAGGTGGTAGTTGATATAGAAGTCCCCCGGGAAGCCGGTTCCGGTGTACTGCGGCTCCTCCCAGCTTCCGCCGGGCTGTTGGGTCTGCGCCAGCCACAGCATCCCGCGCCTGGCCGGCGCCGAGTCGCCCTGGCCCGCGGCGCACAGCCCCAGCAGCGCCCACGCGGTCTGCGAAGCGGTGCTCTCGCCCCGGCCGATCCAGGCCGGGTCTTTGTAGGAGCGGCAGTCCTCGCCCCAGCCGCCGTCGCTGTTCTGGTGGGACTGAAGCCACGCCGCGGCGCGCTGCATGTGGGGATCCTCGGGCGGCACGCCCGCCGCCGCGAGCGCGCACAAGCCCGACCACGTGCCGTAGACGTGGTTGACGCCCCAGCGCCCGAACCACGATCCGTCCTGGTCCTGCGCGTCCAGCAGCCACGCCAGCCCCGCCGCCGCGCTTGCCTGCGCCCCGGCCTGTTGCTCGCCGGCCAGCAGCTCGAGCGCATGTGCCGTGACGTCGGCGCTCGGCGGATCGATCACCTCGCCGAAGTCGCAGAACGGCAGCTTTCGGCACAGTGCGCGGGCATTGTCGGCATCGAACGCTCCCCAGCCACCGTCGCTGCTCTGCATGCCGAGGACCCAGTCGACCGCTCGCTCCACGGAGCGCTGCACGCGGGCCGGCTCGGGGTGCGCGACGCGGCGCAGCGCCAGCGCTACCACCGCGGTGTCGTCGATGTCCGGGTAATTGAGGTTGTGGTACTCAAATGCCCACGCGGCCGGTGCCAGGCGCGGCCGGCGCACCGCCCAATCGCCGGCGAGCTCGGTGACCTGGCGGTCAAGCAGCCAGTCGGCTGCCCGCACAAGCGCCGGGTCATCGTGCTCGAGCCCCGCCTCGCCGAGCGCCAGCATCGCCAGCGCTGTGTCCCACACCGGGGACTGGCAGGCCTCCAGCCAGCACATGCCCTCGTCCTGCACGGTGAATGCCTCGAGGCCATCGAGCCCCGCGCGCATCACGGGATGATCGAGCGGATAGCCTTGGAGCGCCAGCGCCATCAGCGAGTACACCCACGGCGGCTGGATCCCGCCCCAACTGCCGTCGGCCTCCTGGCGCTGGATGATCCAGCGCTCGGCGGTTGCAAGCGCGTGCCGGCGCATTCCCCGCAGCGGGTGGCGCTCGTAGCGGCGCAGCAACCGGTCGGCGCCGGTCAATAGGCGCGCGGTGAGCGAAGCCGGTGGGAGGCGGGCGACCGGCGCTCCGGGGCCGAGCTCTGAAAGCGTGAAGGCGAGCGGATGCACCGGGCGGTGAGCCCGTACGACTGTGAGCGCCACGACGGTCTGGCGCGCCCAGCACGCGAAGTCATAAGGATTGAGCGGAAACCAGCTCGGCAGAAATAGAAGCTCGGGCGGGAGCGCCGGCACTTCGTCCCATGGCCACAACCCGAACAGCGCCATCCAGATGTGCGTGAACACACGCGCCGCGCGCGGACCGCCGTGCTCGCGAGCCCACGCAGCCGCGCGCTGCATATGCGCTTCGGCGGACTCGTCGCCCGCCAGGCGCAGCGCCCAGTAGGCCTCGACCGTGGTCGAGACATCGCCCGGGCCGCCATGGAAGGTGGCCCAGCTCCCGTCGGCCGCTTGCTGGGAGCGAATCCATGCGGCGCAGCGGCGCAGCCGTTCCTCGTCACGCGCGCCGAGGAACTGACGCAGCAGCAGATCCTCGGCGTTCATCGTGACGTTGGTCTGAAGCAGCCCGCGCCAATGTCCGTCGGGTGCCTGGAGCGCGCACAGGTGCTCCCGCGCGCGCGTCAGGGCCTGCTCGACGGCCCTGATGCGCGCGCGGGAGGACGACGACCCGCTCGGATCGTCGGCTCGGGGCCCGGCTATGGGGTGATCGAGCATCTCTCCTCCAATTCCGGCTCCTTCCTCCGGTTGCGCGGAGGGTCCAAACCACGACTGAAATCTGTTACCCGGAACATAGAACCGCTTTATCTCAGTCAAGCACGATGCTCGTCCCGCACACCATCCGTGGTTTGCGCGATGACAAAAAGCTTCAGCGCGCGGCCACTTTCGCCGCTATGGTCAGCAGCCGCGTTCAGAAGCCACCGTAGCAGTCGCGCTCAGGCTGAGGCCCGGGGTACTCTCAGTGCAGCAGCGCCCTCAGGGCGATGATTGAAAGGCCCATTACCGCGCCGGCGCAGACCTGTAGGAGCAACTCGGCGCGGGTCATCTGCGCGCGGATGCCGGCGACCAGCTCAAATGCGACGATGCTCGCCGCCGAAGTCCAGACGGCCGCCAGGGCGCCCGTCGCCAGCGATGCCCCGGCAGCCCACGCGACCAGCAGCGCGAGGATCGGGGCGCTCGCCCCGCGCAGGATCGCCCGGTCGTGGACGAGGGAGCGCATCAAGCCCGCCGCGCTCAGTGGGATCTGGTGCTCGAGCCGGCGTCCGAGCGTCGCGGCGTAGGAATGTGCCAGCCAGTAGAGGAGCAACGCGAGCACCGTCGCCTCGAGAGTGTCCGCGAAGGTCTCGCGGCGCTCGCTCTCCGACGCGAGTACCGCCCCGACGATGAGCGTGCCGTATACGACCCCTGCCGGATTCTTAGCGGGCTCGATCCAATCGAGCGTCCGAGCCGCGAAGCGTCGGCAGCGGCCTGATCGGGACTCGTTCGCAATGGGGCCATTATCGGGCTTCGCTCGCCCCTACGAACCGCCCATCTCTCGAGAACCCTCCGCCTCTCACCAGCCGTCTACGGTCATCTCGTACAATCGTACGTTATGACGGATGCTGCGATTGCTGCTTTCGAGAACGACGCCAGCAGCTACGAGGGCCTGCGCCGGCGGCTGGTCCCGTGCTTCGATGCGCTCTACGGGGCCGCCGTGGCGGCCCTCGAGCTGGCGCCGGGGCCGCTGCGGCGGGTCCTCGACCTTGGTGCCGGCACGGGACTGCTCGCGCGCGCTGTGGCCCACGCCCACCCCGAGGCTGATCTGGTGCTCCTCGACGGGGCGCCCGCGATGCTCGGACAGGCGCGCCGCTCGCTGGGCGCTCGCGCGAGCTACGTGACGGGCGAGCTCTCGGACTCGCTTCCCGCCGGTCCGTGGGATGCGATCGTCAGCGCGCTCGCGATCCACCATCTCGAAGACGCGGACAAGCGCGACCTCTTCGCGCGCGTGCACGCAACGCTTTCACCGGGCGGCGTGTTCATCGATGCGGAGCAGGTCAAGGGCCCGACTGAGCTTTTCGACCGCACTTACGAGGATTGGCACGAGCGCCGTGCCCGGGAGCTGGGGGCCAGTGGCGAGGAATGGGCGCGCGCCGTCGATCGGATGCGCTTCGATCGCCTCGCCGGCGTCGAGGATCAGCTCGCGTGGCTGCGGGAAGCCGGCTTTGCCGGCGCGGACTGCCTGTTCAAGGACCACTGCTTCGTCGTGCTCGTCGCGCAGCGCGCGGGCTGATCATCGCGCAGATCGCCGGTCCTTCTACCGCCCCCAGCGATCCACGCCCTCACCGATACCCGCGCGCCTGCAGCTCGAACAGCTCGGCGTAGAGCCCGCCGTGGGCGATCAGCGATGCGTGGTCGCCGCGCTCGGCGACCACGCCGCCCTCCAGCACGAGGATCAAGTCCGCCATGCGCACGGTCGAGAAGCGGTGGGAGATCAGCAGCGTGATCGCGCCGACGCTCGCGGCCGCTTCTTGCGAGGCATCCGCGTAGCGATCGAACAGCGCGGTCTCGGTCGGCGCATCGAGGCTGGCGGTCGGCTCGTCGAGGATCAGCAGCAGTGGCGTCTTGCGCATCATCCCGCGGGCGAGGGCGAGCTTCTGCCACTGGCCATGGGAAAGGTCGTGCCCGTCCCGGAAGCTGCGCCCGAGCGGGGTCTCCAGCCCCGCTGGAAGCTCTCCGATCAACGTGGCGGCGCCGGCGCGCTCCATCGCCATGCCGACCGCGGGGCGATCCTCCACCAGCGGCAGGCTTCCCACTCCGACCGCCTGGGAGGCGAGTAGGTCGTAGCGGGCGTGATCCTGGAAGACGGCGCTCGTGCGCTGGCGCCAATTGTCGAGACTGATCTCAGAGAGCGGGACCCCGTCGAGCTCGAGCGCCCCGGAGGTGGATTCATACATGCCCGTGAGGAGCTTGACGAGCGTGGTCTTCCCGGCGCCGTTCTCCCCGACGATCGCGACCGAGGAGCCGGCCGGAAGGAAGGCATCCACGCCGCGCAGGACCTCGTGCTCGGTGCCCGGGTAGGTGAAGGACACGCCCCGCAGCTCGATCCCGTGCTCCAGCCGGTCCGGAGCCGGATTTCCACCGCCTTTGTCCTGTTCCTGTCTGGCGTGATCCTCGAGCCACGTCAGGTGCCCGGCGGCGCGCGCGCTGGTCAGTAACCTGCCGATGGCGTCTGAGATCCGGGAGACTGAGAGCTGGGCGCGGCGCAGCAGGCTCACGGCGAGCACGACCTGTCCGAGAGATGCCTCGTGGTGAGCGGCGCGCAGCGCGATCAGGGCGATCGCGCCCGCAAAGGCCAGTGCGTAGAGAATCCAGCCGGCCGCGCTCCAGCTCGCACCCCGCACGGCGGCCCGCGTCGTCGCGCTGCGCAGCTGCGCAGAAAGGGACGCGTGGCGGGCGAGCAACTCGTTGGCAAGCCCGAAGACCCGCAGCTCCTTGGCCGGGGCGGCGCTCGCGCTGAGCGTGAACAGCGCGGCGGCGAGGCGCCGCTGCGGGGCCAGGTCCGCATCGGAGCGCTCGCGCAGGGTGACCGAGCGCTTGTCGCCCAGAAAGGGGGGCAGGCCGACGAGGGGCAGTAGCGCGAGCGGTGTGTACACGAGCCCCAGCAGGACGACGATTCCCAGGGTCTGCGCGACGATCTGCGCCAGGGTGAGCGCCTGCTGCGGTCCGGAGGCGAGCATCCGGCGCTGCTCCTCGAGCTGGTCGAGCTCGAGCAGGTAATCGGGGCGCTCGAGGTGGGAGATCCCCGGCACGCGGTTGACGAGCGTCGCGATCCGCGCGGTTAGGAAGATGAGCATCCGGTCGGTGAGCCGTGCTCCTTGCGTGGCCCCCGCCACGGCCAGGGCCCACGAGAGCGTGAAGAGCGCCGCCACCAGGGCCACGCCGATTGCCTCGCGGGCGCTGTCGTGGTGGACCAGCGCGTCGACCATGATGCGGATTCCGAGCGGGTAGGTCACAGAAGCGACTGCGCCCAGCAGCATCATCGCCGCCGCGATGGTCATCGGTCCCGGCGCGGCGCGGAAGCCGTCGAGCAGAAGAATCCCGGCCAGGCGGCGCAGGCGACCGAGTCTCATGGCGTCCGGGGCGGGGCCGTCTCGCGGCGTCCGGGCCGGGGCCGTCTCGCGGCGTCTGGGCCGGGGGAGCTTCATGTCGTCTGGGCCGGGGCCGTGAAGCGCTCGGCCTGCAGGTGGAACATGTTCCGGTATGGACCGCCCTGTGCCAGGAGCTGCTCATGGCTGCCCTCCTGGGCGAGCACCCCGCCGGCGAGCAGGCAGATGTGCTCGGCGCGGCGCACGGTGGAGAAGCGGTGGGAGATGAGGATCGTGGTCGTGCCCTGCGCGATCTCCAGGAAGCTGTCGAAGAACTGCGCCTCGGCGCGGACGTCCAGCCACGCGGTCGGCTCGTCGAGGATGAGGATGCGCGCGCCGTGCGCCACCGCGAACAGGGCCCGCGCGAGCGCGACTCGCTGCCATTGCCCGCCCGACAGGTCGCTGCCGCCCTCATAGTCGCGGGACAACGTGGTCTCCCAACTCGCGGGGAGCGCCGCGACGATGCCATCCGCGCCGGCTCGGGCGCACGCGCGCTCGATGCCCTGCTGGTCGACGGCGTGCGCGGGCGCGCCGAAGGCGACGTTCTCGCGCGCACTCACCGGGTAGCGGTTGAAGTCCTGAAAGACGACCGCCACCTGGCGTTGCCACGCTCCCGCATCGAGCTCGGAGAGCGGGATGCCGTCGGCGAGGATGTCTCCTGCGGTGGGATCGTGCAGGCGGGTCAGGAGCTTGACCAACGTCGTCTTGCCCGCGCCGTTGAGCCCGACGATCGCCGTCGATCGGGCTGCCGGGATGACGAGGTCGAGGCCCCTCAGCACCTCGTGCTCGCTTTCCGGGTAAGCGAAATGCACCGCCCGGAAGCGCACCTCGCGCTCGGGCCTCGACTCTGGGGCGCGTCCGCCGGGCAGTGTGCGCCCGGCGCCCGCGAGGTCATGCTCGAGCTGATCGACGTCGGGCAGGCCCGAGAGCATCCACTCGAGGGTGATGTCCTGGTAGGTGATGCTCCCCGCGTTCATCGTCCCGAACAGCATCAGCACGACCACGTAAAACGTCTGCAGGCTCACCTCGTGGCGCAGGGCGGCGTGGGCGACCACGAAGAGGGTGCTTGCACAGCCGGCGAGCACCACTGCGCCGAGAACGGCCATCGTCGGGTTGACCTTGCGCAGCGCCCGCCACGAGGTCTCGATCCCCTCCCGCGCATGGCGGCGGTAGCCGTCCACCATCCAGGCTCCGAGGCCGAACACGCGCATCTCCTTGGAGCTCTCCGGGCGCCAGGCGGTCCGGTGAAAGGCGTTAGCGCGGCGCATCGCCTCGGCCTGCATCCGGTAGGCGATCACCTGCCCGACGATGATCCGCCGCAGCGGCCGTCGCACCGCCAGCCACATCAACAGCAGCCCGAGCCCCAGCCACCAGCGAAACGTCCCGACCACTACGCACGCCAGCACGCCGCCCAGGCGCGTGCCGATCACCGAGGCGAGCGTCACAGGCGCGTCGGCGGGGACCCAGGCCGCGAGCGTGCCCTGTGCGAGCTCCAGGCGCTCGAGCGTCGGGGCATCCTCGAGATGGGATATCCCAATCGGCGCGCAGACCGCGTGCATCAATCGCTGCTGCATCTGCTCCGTCAGGCGCGCCTTGACGCTCGTGGAGAGCATCCTCTCGTAGGGGCCGCTGAGCAGCGATAGGGCGTACAGGCCGGCGGACAGCACCAGCGCGAGGATCAGGCGCGTACCCGCGGCGCCGTGAAGCCCGGCTCTCGCGGCGGCGGGAATCACACCCACTACGCGAGCCATCGCCACGAGCGCGGCGTTGGGAGCGAGCGCTTCGACCAAGATCAGCGCGAGCACGGCGAGAGCCCATCCGGGCCCCAGCGACCACAATAGGCGAACCGCGCGCAGCCGCGTGGAGTCGCGCACCGCCGCCGGCCGTCCCCGCAGCCAGGCTGACGCTGCACCCGGAACGCCGCGCATTGCGCGCGCCATCCGCAGCGCGGCCGTCGCCGGCTCCGCGCCTGCCAGCTTTGCCTCGGTCCGCTTTGCCCCGGCCATCCTCAGCCCTCCTCAATCGTAGTCAAATATGAGCGACGAGCCCGAATCCCAGCACCGAAGTGGCCTCACAGGACAGCTTGGACGAGCTCGCTGGTGATCAGAACGTCGCTGCAGGCCAGCGCCTCGACGATCGGCCACCAGCGCCGCACCTTACCCGGGGCGTCGATCGCCACCACGTGCATATGGGCGGTCCGCCGCAGGGAGTGCAAGCGATCGGCCGTTGGCTCGCGCTCACCACGGAAGCCGCGGACGCCGCGCAGAACCGTGACCCCCGCCGCTCCGGCCTCCGCCAGCCGCCGAACGAGCTCCAGGTAAAGGGGACGCCCGTCGCACATGGCCTGTTCGTCGAGGTGCACAGTCAGCTTCAGCCAGCTAGCAAGCCCGGCGCGGTCTTGCTCGCCCACCCGCGCGGACTCGAGAGCTCCGGGGGGATCGCTGATCGCGGCGGGCTCGGCGAGCGCGATCCCGTCCGACTTGCAGATCTCAACGCGCTCGACGGTGGCGACTGGATCGTCGAGCAGGTCAGTCAGCCTCGGCAGCACGCCGGCGATACGCTGGGCATCGCCGATCGCGAGCAGCATCAACGGCACGCCGGCGTTGCGAGCGAAGAACTTCGCTCGCCGGCGCTCGCCGTTCAGCGTGCCGTCGACGCCCAGCAGCACCGACGCCCCCAAGACGCCGGCTTTCCGCAGCAGCGCGAGCGCGGCGACGTACCCCGCCTGGCCCTCGGATCTGATCGAGCGGCCACCGTAGAGGCCCAGCTTGATCGCTCCGTCCGCGTGCTCCCCGAGCCCTGCCACCAGGTCCTCATGGTCCTCGCTCGCGATCAGGTGAGCGCGCGCGAGGGTGCTCGAGCCGTGATCCGCGAGGCCCGAGACCTCCGCCAGCGCGCGCTCGATGCGCTCGCGAGTGTCGATCGCGATCGACACGGCAGGCAGGCTCTCAGACTGGGTCAGCAGACGGTCGCTGTGCACGTGATGGTGGCGGCCGACCCCTTCGATCCCACGCAGCAGGAGGCTGGTGTGGATCTCGTGGCGCTCGTAGAGATCAAACAGCGCGTCGGCAAGGAAGCGCCCGCCGGTCCGATCGCGCTCGCCGAAGTAAGTGCTCAGCTCGACGACAGACTCGTTCACAGCCAGCCTCCGAGCGCGCGGCCGAGGGCGGCCGCGCCCAGGCCTGCGGCCAGCGCGATCGAGATGTTGCGCCACGCCAGGCCGAGCTGCCCGTCCTGCGCTGGGCGGTGGGTCTCCAGCATCCAGGTCGAGAACGTCGTGTAGGAGCCCAACGCCGCGGTTCCGAGCACGAGCATCGTTCGATCCGAGGCTCCAAGGCCGACCAGCACCCCCGAGAGAAAGCAGCCGCTGACGTTCACCGCCAGCGTCCCCCCGGGAAACTCGCCCGGCCGCCACGATCCGACGAGGCTGTCGACGGCGAACCGGGTGACAGCCCCGACCCCGCCGCACACGAGCACCAGGAGCGCTGTGATCACGTCATCACCAGGTGAGCCTTGCGCGCCGGACGATCGCGGTCCCCGCCATCACCCCGAGGAAGCCGGCGCCCACGCTGCCCCCACAGTAAAGGCACGCGAGCAACAAGTCGTCTCGGTGAAGCATGTTCAGAAGCTCGACCTGGAACGTCGAGAAGGTCGTCAGCGCCCCGCAGAACCCGGTGCCGAGCAGGGGGCGCCGGTAGGCGGTGATCGGTAGCCGCTCCTGCAGGCGGGTCACGAGATAGCCGAGCAGGAAGCATCCGGCGACGTTTACCGCGAACGTGACCCAGGGCCAGTGTCCTGTGTGGGTCGGCGCGATCTGGACCAGGCCGGTGCGCAGCGCCGCACCCATCGCTCCTCCAGCGAAGATCGCGGCCATGACACGGCGATCACCGGACAACTGTCGATGCGAGGATGGCGAGCGCACAGTGGATCGGCATGGCACCCTACGCCCTGTGTTCCACGTTGAGCTGCGCCAGTTTCCCCACCAAGCGCGGGCCTTCAACCTGACCAGCGAAGAGCTGCGGGCGAGGATCAGCGCGCCGTGGGTCGCGGGGGAGACGGTCGAGTGCGGCGATCGGCGGTGGGCACCGGAGCGAGCGAAGCTGACGATCTTCGAGGGTCCGCAGCTTCGACCGGATGAGATCGGGTTGGGACGCGGGTGGGCGAACGCGACTCGCGGTGGCGTCGAGGTGACGGCGAGCATCCTCGCCGACGCGCAAGCGCAGGCTCAGCACGCGCTCGGAGAGAGCGCCGGTCAGACCGAGCCCTCGGCGCTGGAGCTGGAGGAGGAGATCCTCGATGCCTGCGCGGCCGGCAGGATCGGCGTGCACGAGGCGCTGTCGCTGGCGAGCGAGCGCCATCCCGGCATGAGGGTGAGCGAGCGGCTCGCGCTGGCCGAGCGATCGGTCTGGGAGCTTTTGCATCACGGGCGGGTGAGGATGGTGCGGCGGGTGGCGGCCGACGGTGGCTCTCGGTGGGACGTGGTCGCGAAAAGGGAGTGGGACGCCGTCCTGCTGGCCTGGGCGACATGGGCAGACCCGCTGGGCGCCGGGGTGTTGCTGGAGGCCGTAGAGCGAAGATGATTCGCCCGGGCGCCACGCGAGCGGGCGGCCGCCCCTTCTCAGGCCACCACATCCGCAATCAGCGCTTCGCGCTGCGCGCTCGTGGCGAACAGGTAACGGTGCACGCGCAGAAGTCCCTCGACATCGTGGACGTCGTCGTCGAAGTGGGGGACGAGCAGCAACGGGGGATCGGACAGCTCGGCGGACAGGCGCGCGATGTTGCGCTCGTCGCGGCGGGCCAGCGCGTGGTAGGAGTGGAGGTTCTCGGCCACGCGCGCGGCGAGCTGTGGGCCGATCTCGTCTCGGAGCGCCGCGGCGACATCGCCCGGCTCGTGCTCGCCGAGCGGGTCGTGGTGCACTCGGTTGACCACTACGCCCGCGAACGGCAGCCCGCCTTCCTTCAGCGTGCGCGCAAACCACATCGTCTCGTCGATCGGCTCGCGCTGGGCGGAGCTGATGAGCAGGAAGCCGGTGCTGTCCGCCTTGAGCATCTTCTCGACCTCCTTCGCGCGCACCCCGAAGTCATCAGTCATGTCGCCGAGCAGCGTGAAGAAGGTCGTCAGGTCCGCGAGCAGGTCCATCCCCGTGATCCGGTGCAGACTCCCCAGCAGAGGTGTCGCACCCCGTCCCAGGACGCGCATCCCGAAGCCGGTCGGGCGCATCACTGCCTTCAGCGCTCGGCCCTCCAGGAACGAGGTCAAGCGCCCCGGCGCCTCCAGGAAGTCAAGCGCATTGCGTGATGGTGGCGTGTCGAGTACGAGCAGGTCAAACTCGTTCAGGCGGTCGAGCTCGTGCAGCTTTGCGATCGCTGTGAACTCTTGCGAGCCCGAGACCGCCGTCGAGAGCTCGCGATACACGCGATTGGCCTTGATCTCGGCTGCCCTGCCCGCGTCCGGCGCGATCCGGTCGATCAGCTCGTCGAACGTTCGCTTGGGATCGAGCATCATCGCCCACAGCTCGCCGCGGATCTCCAGCCCGCCCGCCGCCAGGCGCTCGGGCCCAACGCGGCAGGGATCGTTCTGGAGCTCCTCCAGGCCGAGCGCGTTGGCCAGGCGCTTGGCCGGGTCGATCGTCACGACGGCGACCTTGGCGCCGGCTGCCGCCATCCCGAGCGCGATCGCCGCCGAGGTGGTCGTCTTGCCCACTCCGCCCGGCCCGGCGCAGACGCACACGCGCTTGTCACCCAGCAGATCGGCGACGCTCACCGCCGGGCCTCGGACGCGACGCTCACCGCCGGGCCTCGGCCACGGTGTCCAGCCCGGCCTCCAGCGCATCCGCCAGGCGCTCGAGCTCCCCGCGGCCGAGGTGGTCGGCGAACACGTAGGGGAGCTCGACGAGCGCGGTACGTAGCTCTTCGCTCAACCTCGCCTCTTGGGCTCTCTGAATAGCGGCGCGAGCCTGCTCGGAGAGCGCCGCTCTGAGCGCCGCGCGGGCGAGCGGCGACTGTGCTCTACTCAGCGCCTGTGTGAGCGTGGCCACCTCCTCGGCGCCGAAGCTCGGCGGATAGAGCGCATTGACGATCACCGCATCAAATCCCATCCCGTCGCGCGCGAGCGCGTCTCGCAGCCATAGAGTCTCGTTGACCGGCATCTCCTCGGCGGTCGCCACAGCGACGACCCCTGTAAACGTATCGTCGGCGATCGTGTCGGCGATCACGGCGCCCTGATGGGCGATCGGGCCCACGCGCGCGATCTCCGCGAACGTCCGGGGGGTGCGCAGGATGCCGGCGCCGTACCCGCTCGATGGGGAGTCCACGACGACCAGATCGTAAGGCGCGGCGTCACGAGTCCTGCGCTCTAGCTGCGCCAGCTCCCAGATCTTGCCGACGCTGAGGAGCTCTCGCATTCCGGGCGTCGCCATCGCGAACGCCTGAAAGAGCTTGCTGGAGCTGAGCACGTGGCCGAGCGGACCGGTCTTGACCCGCAGGTACTCCTCCATCGCGTGTTGAGGGTCGATCGAGATCGTAAACAGCCCGGGCGCGAGCTCGACTTCTTGAAACTGCTCTCCGTCGCGGTTGAAAACGTGCTGCACGTGGCGCTGGCTGGCCAGCTCGGCGACGATCGTGCGCAGGCCGCGGCGGGCGCCGAGCAGCCCGAGCGCCGTCGCGACCGTCGACTTGCCCACGCCACCCTTGCCGGTGACGAAGATCAGGCGGCGGTCAAGGAGCTCTGGAGATCCTGTCAAGGGCTCTCAAAGTACACACGTGCCCCGCGGGGCACGTGTGAAGGGCGCGGGGATGAGAAAGTGCAAGCGCGGCGAAAGGAAGGGGAAAGGGGCCAACGCGGGAAGGAATCTTCCCATCGCGTCCGAATACAGGCGCGTATGAGCTCTCTTACGCATCGGAGCCTTCTGTGAGCACCAATTGCAAGGTGATCGCGTTCGCCAACCAGAAGGGCGGCGTCGCCAAGACTACGACCACGCTCAACCTAGCCGTGGCTTTCGCGGAGGAAGGTCATCGCGTGCTGTGCTGCGACATGGATCCGCAGGGCAACCTGACGATGTCCCAGGGCCTTGATCCGGACACGCTGGAGCAGTCGATGTACGACGTCCTCGTGCACCACATCCCGATTCGCGACGTGATCATCACGCGGGAGATAGATGTCGCATGCGCGTCGATCGACCTGGCCGGCGCCGAGATCGCGATGTCGACGATGATTGGCCGCGAGCGCTCGCTGGAGAAGGCGCTCGCACAGGTTCAGGAGGACTACGACTTCATCTTCATCGACACCCCGCCCAGCCTCGGTCTGCTGACGATCAACGCGCTGACGGCGGCTCACAAGGTGATCGTCCCCGTGCAGTGCGAGTATCTGTCGATGCGCGGTCTGATCCAGCTCCAGAACACGCTCAAGATGATCAGGGAGAATCTGAACCCCAGCGTGGACATCGAGGGCATCCTGCCGACGCTCGTCGACACGCGGACGCTGCACGCCAGGGAGGCGATCGAGATGCTCGAGGAGAACTTCGGAGACCAAGTCTTTGCCTCCAGGATTCGCAAGACGGTGCGTTTTGCCGAGGCCCCGGTGAAGGGAATGTCGGTGCTGAAGTACGATCCCGATGGATTGGCCGCACACGCCTACAGGCAGCTTGCGAAGGAGGTTCTCTCAAATGGAAACCGGTAAACGTGCAAGCATGCGCGAGGGGCCGCTCGCGGCCCTCTTTCGCAAGACGACGGAGGACACCGGGGACGGCGGTCCCTCACACGCCGGCGACGGATCCGAGCTCGAGGCTGGTGGGGAGCCCGAATCGGGCGCGCAGCGGCCGGATGAGCATCGCGCGCTCCCCGCCGTCGAGGACGATCGCCCCCAGGCGCCGGTGCGGGCCCCAGCCGCAGTTTCGGTGGCGCGCGCTGGCGAGCCCGAACGCGAGCCCGCGGGCGAGTCCGAGTCCGAGCCGCGGTGGTCTGAGGTTCCATCGCCCCAGGAACGCCTGCGCCAGGCGTTCTCAGCCGACATCCCGGCGAACATGCTCGAGCGGCCAGCCGAG
>JALYUQ010000294.1 GCA_030853685.1 Actinomycetota bacterium
GGGCGCGATGGGCGCGGCGGGCCCACCCGCCGCGGCGTCCGCTGGCGCAGGTGGGCGCGGGACGGGCTCCAACCGCCGAATCCTCGCGGGGCTCGCGGTCGTGCTCGCGGCGCTGGCACCGGTCGTAGCGCTCGCGATCGCGTTTCCCGAGGGCGGCAGCGAGCCGTTCGCATTCGCGACGCTGTGGCCGGTCGTGTTGATCGCGCTCGTCGCCGTCTGGGCAATCCCCACGCGCGATCGGGCGCTACGGGCCGGGGTGGTGCTCTACGCACTCGGCTGCATCGTCGCCTTCGAGCTCTCGACCCCGGTCGGCAGTAACGCAGCGCGCCTCGGACCGCTCGTCGCTGGACCGCTTGCCGCGCTGATCTGGTGGCGCGGGCGTAAGACGCTGCTGATCGTTGCCGCGCTGCCGCTCCTCTACGTGCAGTGGCAGGAGCCGATAGGCCAGGTCGGCACCGCGGCTGGCGACCCATCCACATCGTCGAGCTACTACCAGCCCGTGCTCTCGTTCCTCGCCCGCCAGCCGGGTCCGCCGTTCCGGACCGAGATCCCGTTCACGCAGCTGCGCGGGGAGACCTACGAGGTGGCACCGCGCTTCTCCATCGCGCGCGGCTGGGAGCGCCAGCTAGACATCAAGTACAACCCGCTCTTCTACGGCAAGCCGCTCACCGCGGCCAGCTACGACGGCTGGCTGCACCGGCTCGCGATCCGCTTCGTCGCGGTCTCGGACGCCAAGCTCGACTACTCGGCGGTGCAAGAGAACGCGTTGATCGACCGTGGGCTGCCATACCTGCACCTCGTGCGGCACACCCGCCACTGGCGCGTTTACGCTGTGGCCGACCCCACCCCGATCGTCGAGGGAGCCGCCAGCTTGAGGAAGCTGGGCCCGAATTCGCTCACGCTGTACGCAAGCCGGCCCGGAACGGCCCTGGTGCGCATGCGCTTCACGCCCTACTGGGCGCTGGCTGGCGCCCCGGGATGCGTTGCGCCGACAGGCGATTTCACGCGCCTCACGCTGCGCCGGGCCGGCCCAGTCAGGCTCGTGATCCGCTTCTCCCTGGCGCGGATCGGCGCTCGCTCGCCGCGGTGCGGTTAGCGGACCTGACGCCCCACGCGGGTAGGATGACCGCTGCCATGCCGCGCCGGCTCAGAACCACCACCCACCAAGCGCTGGCCCTCCCGCGCGGCAAGATCGATGCGCTGCGCCAGATGCTGCTGTGCGTCGGCGCCTACCTGTTCTACGTGCTGGTACGCGCACTGGTCTACGGCAGTGCTTTCCAACCGGGCTACAAGCCCTTCGGCGACGCGACCACGATCATCCACCTAGAGCGCGTTCTGCACGTATTCGCCGAGCCGAGCATTCAGGCCTGGGTGGCCGGGAGGCATTGGCTGATGGACTCCGCCGACTGGATCTACCTGAACGGCCACTTCGTGGTCACGCTCGTGGCGCTCGTGTTCATCTACATGCGGCGCAACGACTCCTTCTACTTCGTGCGCAACATGTTCATGATCGCGATGGCGATCGCGCTCGTCGGCTATGCCCTCTATCCAACCGCACCGCCGCGGCTGATGCCCGAGTGGGGCTTCACCGACTCGATCCAGCAGTTCACCGGCGTGCAAGTCGAGCACGGCGGCGCCACGGATGCGCTGCTGAACCTCTACGCGGCAGTCCCGTCGATGCACGTAGCCTTCGCGCTGATGTTGGGCTTCCCGATGGCACGGCTCGTTCGCCGCCGGCCGGCGCGGATCGCGTGGCGGCTCTACCCGCTGCTGATCACCTTCGCGGTGGTGGCCACCGGCAACCATTACCTCATCGACGTTCTTCTGGGAGCTCTCACCGCCGGCGCGGCCGCGCTGCTCGCCGGCCGGGTGCTCGCCCGCGTCAGGCCCCGCGCATGGCCAGTCAGGCGACAGGTCGGAGCTGGAGCCGGGCCGGTGTCCGCCAGCTCACAGCCCGGACCCCGCGCATGGCCAGTCAGGCCACCGGCACGGCGGCCCGCGAGGCGCTCGGCGGCATAGGCGGGATGCCAGAGCGAACAAAGCCCCCGCGCGGCGAGCGCACCAAGCCCCCGCTGCCAGAGCGAGCAAAGCCCCCGCGCGCCCGGGCCTCGGGCGCTGCCCGAACGCGACTGCGGCCGGCTCACGTCGGTGCTCCGGGTGCGCCGAAGCCGGCGATGCGCGAGCGACTGATCGAGTCGCGGCTGACCCCGAACGCGATCTCGATCACCGGCTTTGGCCTCAACCTCGCCGCCGCGGGCCTGGTGCTCGGGCGGCTCTTCTTCCTTGCGGGAATCGCCTTCATCATCGGCTCGGTGATGGACACGCTCGATGGCCGCTACTCGAGGATGTCGGGCAAGGGCACTCCGTTCGGGGCGTTCCTCGACTCCACGCTCGACCGCCTGGAGGAGGGGATCCTGCTGATCGCGGTCGGTGCCTACTTCGCTACGCGCCATGACTCAACAGCCGTAGCCGCTGTGGTGGCGGGAGTCCTGGGTTCGTTGATGGTGTCTTACACCCGCGCGCGCGCCGAGGCGCTCGGGGTCGCCTGCAAGGTCGGACTGGCGACGCGGCCGGTCCGCGTCGTGATCCTCTCGGTCGGGCTCGTATTCGCAAAAGGAGCGTCGCTGGGGCACTTCGAACTGCTGGAGCCAGCGGTTTACGTGCTGGCGGGCCTCACAGTGCTGACGACCGTGCAGCGGATCCTGCACGTGCGAGCACAGTTGAAGGCGGCCCCGGTTGCGTAGACGCGCGGCGAGCGCAAGCCAAGCGCAGCGGGCCGGAAGGGCAATCACCCTCCGTCCCGGCGTGTAACAAACTCGGCGGCACGGAATACGTAGATCGTGACCACTATCAACGGCTCAGCGCAGAGCGCGAACGGCGACGCACGCCACTCGGAGGACAAGGTACGGGTTGCGATCATCGGCGTTGGAAACTGCGCCAGCTCGTTCGTGCAGGGCTGCCATTACTACCGTGGCGCCAACCCCGGTGCCGCCGTGCCGGGCCTGATGCACGTCGAGCTGGGTGGTTACCACGTCCGCGAGATCGAGTTCAGCGCCGCGTTCGACATCGACGCCGACAAGGTGGGCAAAGATTTATCAACGGCGATCTTCGCAGGCCAGAACAACACCATCAAGCTCGGCGAAGACATCCCCGGGCTCGGCATCGAGGTGCAGCGCGGCATGACCCACGACGGCCTGGGCAAGTACCTGAAGGAGAAGATCGTCAAGGCGCCGGGACCGACGGTTGACATCGCCGGCATCTTGCAGGAGACGCAGACCGATGTCGTCGTCTCCTACCTCCCGGTCGGCTCCGAGCAGGCGACCAAGTGGTATGTCGAGCAGATCCTGGAGGCCGGGTGCGCGTTCGTGAACTGCATTCCCGTCTTCATCGCACGCGAGGAGTACTGGGACGGGCGCTTCAAGAAGGCGGGGCTGCCGATCATCGGCGACGACATCAAGTCTCAGGTCGGGGCGACGATCGTGCACCGCGCACTGGCACGCCTGTTCCACGAGCGGGGGGTCAAGCTCGTGCGCACCTCGCAGCTCAACGTCGGGGGCAACATGGACTTCTACAACATGCTCGAGCGTGAGCGCCTGGAGTCCAAGAAGGTCTCCAAGACCAACGCGGTCACCTCGATCGCCGGCCTCGAGCTCGAGCCCGAGAACGTTCACGTCGGGCCCTCGGACTACGTTCCCTGGCTGACCGACCGCAAGTGGGCGCACATCCGGCTCGAGGGTCAGGCCTTCGGCGACGTTCCATTGACCGCCGAGCTGAAGCTCGAGGTCTGGGACTCGCCCAATTCGGCCGGGATCGTGATCGACGCCGTGCGCTGCTGCAAGCTGGCGCTCGAGCACGGGCTCTCCGGCCAGCTCGACGGCCCGAGCTCGTACCTGATGAAGTCACCGATGCACCAGCGCCCCGACGATCAAGCGCGCGAGCTGACCGAGGAGTTCATCGCCAAGTACGCGCGCATGCCGGATCGCAAGCCCGCGCAGGCCGCCGCGGAAACGACATAAATGGGGGCCGCGGAGCGGCCCCTCTCAATGTGCTCGCGGGTGCGCAGGCGGCCGATGGGGCTCGAGATGGTCACGGCCGGCATCTGGCTGGCCTCACGGCCACGTCTAGACTGACGCCGTGCCTTCCGAGCGCCTCGCGATTGCGCAGGTGACGCCTTTCGCCTGGGAGACGCCCCACGAGGTCAATACGTACATCGCCCGCGTCTCCGACGAGCTGGCAGGGCGCGGACACCGAGTCCTGATCATCGCACCCTCGCAGTCGAGCACGCTCGTCCGGGAGACTCGCCGTGGGATTCGAAGCCGGCCCGAGGAGCTGCTGGCGCGCGCTGAGGGCGCGCCGGTAGTGCTCGGCGTCGGCGAGGTCCTCCCGTTCTCGCCTACCACCCGCCGTACGGCTTCGCTCCCTGTCGATGTCGCGCGGACGATCGAAGAGGCGCTCAGATCGCTCACCCTCGACTTGGTCCACGTCCACGAGCCGTTCGCACCCAGCGCCTCGAGCGTCGCGCTCCGCCACTCCCGCGCGCTGAACGTCGGCACCTTCCATGCCCCGACCGAGCGCTTCCTCTCGACCCAGCTCACCGGGGCGCTGTCACGCCTGTTCTTCGCGCGCCTCGATGCCCGCACTGCCGATTACACGGCGACGCGCGATCTGATGCGGCGCTTCTTCCCGGGCGAGTATCAGGTGATCGCTCCGGGGGCCGATGTCGTCCCGGCGGCCGACGCCGCTCCGGTGACCGGCGCCGCTCCGGGAGCCGACGTGACACTGGGGGTTGACCGGAGCGCGAGGGGCGGCGGCGTGTACGCCGTCGGCCGTGAGCGCCCGGTGAAGCTGGCCATGATCGCGGTCGAGGAGCGCGCTGCCACGCGTGCCTTCCTGCGCGCGCTGCGCTTGCTGCCCGCGGATCGCGACTGGCGGGCGACCGTGTGGTCCCCACGCCCGCTGGCCGCCCCGGCGACGCTCGCTCGCGCCCTGCGCGAGCGCGTCAGGTTCGTCGATGCCGCTGAGTGCAGCGAGGCCCAAGTGCTGGCCGGCGCCGACATCGCGGTCCTCGGCTCGGAGGGGATCCGCCCGGTGCCCGCTTGCCTGACGCGCGCGCTCGCCGCTGGCGTGGTACCGGTCGCCTCACGCCTACCGGTGTATGAGGAGGTGCTGCTCGGGGGCGACGATGGCGAGGTCGGCGCCGGTGACCACGCCGGCCCCGCCGGCCTCGCCGGCCTCGTGTTCGAGCCCGGCGACGTGGAGACCCTCGCCGCGCATCTGGTTAGCTTGATCTCGGCGCCCGAGCTGCTCGCAGCATTGCGTGACGGCGCTGCAGAGCTGCGCTCAACGCAGCGCTGGAGCCGCGTGACCGATGAGCTGGAGGATCTGTTTGCGCGCCTGGTGGCGCGCCGGCACAGCCCGGGCGATGGTGTCGAGCATCGCCGCCTGCGCTCGAGGCTCGCGCCGCGCCCGCTGATCGACGTGGATCTGCACATGCACACAGACCACTCCTACGACTGCGCTACGCCCGTCGAGGTGCTGCTGGCCCAAGCGCGGGCGAGGGGCCTCGGGGCGATCGCGATCACCGATCACAACGAGGTCTCAGGTGCCCACGAGGCGCGGGCCAAGGCAAGCGGCGCAAGCGACCTCCAGGTGATCGTCGCTGAGGAGGTCAAGACCGCCGATCAGGGGGAGGTGATCGGCCTCTTCATCGAGGAGCAGATCCCGCGCGGGATGACCCTGCAGGCGACGATCGCCGAGATCAAGCGTCAAGGCGGGCTGGTCTACGTGCCCCATCCCTTCGACCGCATGCACTCGGTCCCCGACTACGAGCACCTACTCGATGTGCTCGACGACGTGGACGCGATCGAGATCTTCAATCCGCGCGTGGCGATCAACGAGTTCAATGACGAGGCAGTCCGGTTCGCCGCCAAGTACCGCATTCCGGCGGGCGCTGGATCAGACGCCCACGTGCCCCAGGGACTGGGCTCGGTCCGGATCCGGATGCGGGCCTTCGAAGGCCCGCAGGAGTTCCTCGAGTCGCTGCGCGACGCCGACATCGTCCGCAACCCCGCGAGCCTGCTCTACGTCCAGGCCCTGAAGTTCCTGCAAACCAAGGCGCTGCCAGAGTCGGCTCGCAGAGCCTCCCGGGACCGGCGCGTACGCCGCGTCACCGGCCGCGATCGGCCCAAGTCCTGATGCGCTGCGGGCGGCGTGTCGGCGAGCGCGGGCGGCGCAAGTCCTGATGCACCCGCAAGGACAAGCACGCCAGGCGTCCAATCCGGGTGGGGTGCAGGCAACAGACGACGAAATCCGCGAGAAGTACCTCGAGCGGGCAATCCGCGAGCTGAACTCGTTCGCGCGCGCGCTCCAGGCGTGCCCGCACTGTCCCCGCGGTCAGTTGATGCCCGTGCTCGGGTCCGGCCATCCACAGGCCGACATCTTCATGCTCAAGCACTCCGCTCGGCCCTCGGAGGCCGAGGAGGGAGTCGCCTTCTATGGCCGCGCCGGGAGTGCGCTGATGAAGTCGCTGAAGCGCCTGGCGATCGATCCGCTGGCGGTATACGGGACGCTGTGCGTGAAGTGCCCGGTGCCCGACCCGGCGATGGCCGACCCGGCCTGCGTGGGCCGGCTGGCCGAGGAGCTCGCGATCGTCGCGCCTAAGATCGTGGTTGCGATGGGAGCGGAGGCGCTCGGGGTACTCAATGATCTGAATCTTCCACTCGCACGAGCGGTGGCAGCAGAGCCCGGTTCGCTGCAGCGCCTGACCCCCTCGATCGAAGCCCTGTACGTTCCCAACATCGACGACGCGCTCGACGAGGAGAGCGCCAAGCGCGCGTTCTGGTCGGCATTCAAGGTGCTCGGGCAGTGGTGGATCGATCTGCCGCCGTATTGAGGCTCGCGGCGCCGGCGCGAGGAGGATCACGAAGCAGTCCCACGGCAAAGCGCCGGCATGCATAACGCGTCAAGCGAGACCAATCAGACGAGCCCTGCCGGCCGGACCCGGTTGCCTAGACTCCCCTCTGTGCCTACAGACGCGAACGGATGACCGTCGAGGAGCTGCTCTTGACAGCGCGGAGCAAGTTGACGCGGCTGACGCCCTACGAGGCCCGGGAAGCAGTGCGCGGGGGAGCGGTGATCGTGGATATCCGTCCCGATTTTCAGCGGCACCCCGACGGAGCCGTACCGCGTGCGCTGGTCGTCCCGCGCAACGTGCTCGAGTGGCGCTGTGACCCCGCTTCGGAGTCCCGTGACCCGGCCGTGAGCGATCCTGAACGGCGGATCATCGTGATGTGCGACGAGGGATACCAGTCGAGCCTCGCGGCCGCGACGCTGGTCGAGCTCGGCCTGCCGCTCGCCACGGACCTCGCCGGCGGCTTTCAGGCCTGGCGACGCGCCGGGCTTGCAGTCGAGTAGCTTTGCCGTCGGGGGCGATCGCGGTCGGGGGCACGCTCGCGCGGTCCGAGGAGACTGTCCGCGGTCGCCGAGGGACTCAGCCATTCAGCTCGAGCACGATCTTGCCGAGCTTGCCGCCGGCCGCGAAGCGATCGTACGCCTCGGAAGCCTGCTCGAGGGGATACGTCGCAGCGACCGGGGTGCGCACCGTGCCCGAGGCGAGCAGTGGGAGCACCGAGCGCTCCAGCGCCCGGGCCGTCAGGGCTTTCTCCTCCAGCGGTCGCGCACGCAACGTCGAGGCGAGGATGGCCCCGCGCTTTGACATCAGGGCCCCCAGGTTGAGCTCACCCTTGGCCCCCGCTCCGATTCCGATCACGACGATCCGCCCGCCGGTTGCGAGCGCGCCGACGTTCGCGGCCAGGTTGGGCGCGCCGACCAGCTCGAGCACCACGTCGAATGGTCCGTGCTCGCCGAAGCCCTCGGGCTCGATCGCCTGCGCTCCGAGCCCTTGCACCTGATCGCGTAGCGCTTCGTTACGGACCGTCGCGGTGACCCTTGCGCCCGCCGCTCGCGCGAGCGCAATCGCGGCGCTGCCGACCCCCCCCGCACCACCATGGACGAGCAGGCGCTCTCCGAGCTTCAACCCCGCCTGGGTGAAGATCGCGTCGTGTGCGGTGGTGAAGACCTCTGGCGTCGCGCCTGCGGCGGGCCACTGCAGTGCGTCCGGCACTGGCACGAGCACCCGCTCGTGGACCACGGCCAGCTCGGCCTGGCCACCACCGGCGACGATCCCCATCACGCGGTCGCCGGGTGCGAAGCGCTGCGCGCCGGGGCCACACGCGAGCGCCTCGCCCGCCAGCTCGAGGCCCGGGATGTCCTGCGGCGCCCCCGGCGGCGCGGGGTAGCGCCCGCGGCGCTGGAGCATGTCGGCGCCGTTGAGGCCCGCGGCCCTCACCCGCACGAGCACCTCGCCTGAGCCGGGGACCGGGTCGGGATGCTCCTCGACCTGGAGCTCTCCAGCTCGAATCGTGACCGCGCGCATCAGGCCGTAAACCCTACTCGCGTAGCGCCACGCACTCGTGCGCCACCGCCGTCATCAGCCGCGCGCGGGGCCATCCAAGATCGCCACGCACTCGATGTGCGGGGTCTGCGGGAACATGTCGACGGGTGCCACACGACCGAGCTCGTAGCCCGCCTCTACGAGCTGCGCGGCATTGGGCGCCAGGGTCGTCGGGTTGCACGATATATACACGATCCGGTTCGGCGCGGTCTCGATGATCCGCCTGACCACCTTCTGCGAGAGGCCTGCCCGGGGCGGATCGATGACAAGCACCTCCGGACGGCCGGCCTGCTCAGTCAGCTCGCGCAGCGCGAGGCGCACGTCGCCGGCGAAGAAGCGCGCGTTGTCGATCTCGTTGCGCCTCGCGTTCGCGATCGCGTCGGCGACCGCCTCCTGGGCGAGCTCGAGCCCCCACAGCTCCGCAACCCGCGGGGCGATCAGCAATCCGATCGTCCCGATCCCGCAGTAGAGGTCGTACACACGCTCAAAGCCACCGAGCCCGGCGAGCTCGATCGCCAGTGCGTAGAGCCGCTCGGCCATCTCCGTATTGGTCTGGAAGAACGCCTGCGGGGAAATTCGCAAGCGCATCCCACCGAGTTCCTCCTCTAGCCGCTCGCGCCCGGCCAGCAGCTCGGTCTCGCCCCCCTGGGTCGTCTCGCCGACGTCGTGCAGGCGCGTCCAGAGCACGCTCTCGCCAGGGGCCGCGAGCGCCGCCAACCCATCGCGGTCGAGATCTCCCGCGCTGGTCACGAGACGGATCTGGAGCTGGCCGGTCCGCCGGCCCTCCCGCACGACGAGGTTGCGCAGGAAGCCTTTCCCGGTGCGCCGATCGAAGGCGTCGAGGCGCTGATCCCGGCACCAGGCAGCGACGCGCTCGCGTGCCGCGTCGGCGGCCTCAGAAGCCAGCAGGCACTCCGTGACCTCGACGATCTCCTGCCAACCTCCCGGCGCGTGGAACCCGCACACGAGCCGGCCCGCGGTGGAGGGCTGGCCCGCGCCTGTGGCGGGTTGGCCCGTGGCCGCGGTGGCGGTGGCGGTGGCGGGTTGACCCGTGGCCGCGGTGGCGGCGGCGGTGGCGGTGCCGAACGAGTACTCGAGCTTGTTGCGGTAGCGCCACTGTTCGACCGCGGGCACGATCGGCTCCAGCGAGAACCCATCGAGGCGCCCGATCCGCCGCAGCGCGTCCTCCACCTGGGCCTGCTTGACCTCGAGCTGGCGCTCGTAGCGGAGCACCTGCCACGGTGCGCCCGGGTGCTCGGCCAGTGGTGGCACCCGATCGGGCCCCGGCTCGAGAATCTCGACCACCCGCGCCTGGGCATACGCGCGCTTGGCCTTGCCCACCACCACTCGCACGCGGTCGCCTGGCATCCCACCTGCCACGAACACGACATAGCCATCGAGACGCGCTACACCCGCCCCGCCGAATGCGAGCGAATCGATGCTCAGCTCCAGCTCGGCGCCGCGGGAAGGCCTGGTTGCCTTGGTCGATGCGTGGTCCATCGACCCAGGATGGCAGGCACGACCAATGCACGGTTTTCGGGGGCAAGCCGATCCGCTTTGCGGGTCAGCCGCGATCAGGACGACCAGCGGCGGCTTAACCCGCGACAGGTCCCCTCAGTCCACACTGCCGTCCGGGGCGATCCACTGGCTCGTGAAGGAAAGAACTTGTGCGGGCGATCGAAGTCGCGGTCGTAGTGCAGGACGCCAAAACCCACGCTGCCGTCAATCAAGTGTATCCGCCGCCGGACACACCGGGCCTCAGACGAAGGGACGACAGACCTGGGCTCAGCCGCCGTCTTCCAAGAGCCGCTCGTAAACCCTGTAGCGCTTGACGATCCTGCCGCCCATCGTTTCCATGCCGCGGTTCATTGCGCGGTTGGTCTCGAGGATCCAGCCCATCTCGCCACCGGTACGCCGGGTGCGCCCGGCGACATCGAAGTGCTCTAGGTACAGCGCCGCGCCGACCCCCGTGTGCCGATGCTCGGGGAGCACCCCGAGGAAGCCGACGCGAACACGGTCGATGATCCGCCCCTTGCGGAGGAAGTACCACCAGCCGAGGGGCAAGAGGCGCCCCCGCATCTTCTTGAGCACCTGGTTGATGTCGGGCAGGGTGATCGCCATCGCCACGGTCTCGGTGTCGTTCTCGGCGATCATGAACCAGTCGCGGTCATAGACGAGCTGGAGAGTGAGCGCAAGCTCGTCGAGGTCCTGCTTGGAGTACGGGACGAAGTCCCAGTTCCTCGACCACGCGGCGTTATAGACCTTGGCGAACTCGTCGAGCTCGCGGCGCAGGTGGCGCCGCGACATCTTGCGGATCCTGATGCCGTGGCGGCTGCTCGCCCGTTCTGCCAGCTTAGGCAGAGCTGGAAGCATGTTCTTGCGATCGGCGAAGTAGAGCTCCCACATCAAGAGGTCCATCGCCTTCTGCAGCCCGGCCTCCTCACAGCGCTGCTGGTAGTACGGCGGATGCCAGGGCTGCTTGATCATCGGCTCGCGCTCGAAGCCCTCGATCAGCACACCCGACTCGTCGTTCATCGAGAAGTCCATCGGGCCCACCATCCGCTCGCGCCCGCGCGAGCGCAGCCACGCCGCCGCTGCGTCTAGCAGCACCTGCAGGACCTCGGGGTCGTCCTCGAGCTCCAGGAAGCCGAACATCCCCCAGCGGTTGTGGTGGAAGTCGTTGAACGCGTGGTTGACCTGCGCCGTGATCCGCCCGAGCACCCTGTCACCCCGCCGCGCAAGGAAGTACTCGGCCTCGCCGTGGGTGAAGTAGGCGTTGAGCTTGCGGGTGAGGAAGATGTAGCGCTCGAGCTTCAGCGGCGCAATCCACGGCGTTCCAGCGTGGAGCCGGAAGGGAAGCGCGACGAACTCACGCAGATCGCGAAGCCCACGGACCGGATCGACCCTGATCGACATCGAGCGCACCGTAGCGCTCAGTCGCGAACCGCGATTCGGAGTGCCAACGACCCCCCTTCATCTGCGCGCGCGGCCCGCGGGCCGCGCGCGGGGCTTTCCGCCGTGCGGCTAGCACCCGGCCGCGACGAGCTCCAGGCGATTGCCCCACGGATCCTCGGCGTAGAACCGCCGGACGCCGGGGAGCCTCCTGTCCCAGTGGATCGGCGTGCCGGCGTGCGCGAGTCGCTGCGCGAGCGCGTCGAGCTGGTCGCCGGCGACCAGCAGTGCCGGATGCGCCTTGCGGGCCGGCACGAAAGGCTCCACGGCCCCGACGTGGAGCTGCTGGGGGCCGAGCGTGAACCAGACCCCACCCCGGACCTGGAGAGACTCAGGCCTTGGCACCTCCGCCAAGCCGAGCAGCTCGCCGTAAAAGCGCCGCGCCGCGGGCTCGCAGCCGGGGGGAGCGGCGACCAGCACGTGATCGAGGCCAAGCACGCACTCCGAGACCTTCGGCGCCGAGCGCGCAGCCGGTCCACGGCGCCCTCGGGTGCTCACCCTACTGTCCCACCAAGCACCACGCGCTTGCCCGTGAAGTCGATCGTCACCTCGCCGAACGTGGCCATAAGCGGGGCGCCGAGGAGTCCGACGATCTTCCCCTTGCTCAGGTCGGTGATGCCGTTGAGCGAGCTGACCGCGATCGTCGCCGGCAGCGTCACGCCGCCCGCCGTCCAATCGCCGATCCGCACCGGCGTGATCATCGTCGAGCACCCTATCCCGAGGGCCTTGCGGCTCTTGCCAGCGGCCATTAGGCCCAGCCGCCTGGCCACGCGCGAGTCGATTGTCGTGCTGCCGGCACCGGTGTCTATCTGGTAGCCGACCGGCTTCCCGTCGATCGCGGCTTGCACGAGCACGATCACCCCGCCGCTGGGCAAGCGCCCGATCACCGCCGGCAGACCTTGACCGCCGCTCGGCGCCTTCCCGCCGAGGGTCAAGCGCTTGCCCGCGAAGTCGAGCGTCATGGTCCCAAAGCGCGAGAGCACGTCAGCGCCGAGCAGGCCACCGAACGGGAGCCCCTGGTAGGTCGTGCCGGCGAAACCAGTTGCTTCGGAGGCAATCGTCATCGCCGGCAGCGTCGCGCCGCCGAGCTTCCAGTCCGAGATCGCGACCGGCTGCGCGGAGCTCTTGGCGCACAACGCAGTCAACGTGGTCGCCGGGCCGCGGTCCGGGAGAGCCAGCGCCTGCGCGACTGTGGAATCCACGATCGTGCTCGTCGCGCCCGTGTCGACCTTGAAGATATACGGCTGACCCTTGATCGTCAGCTTGACAAACCCGGCGTCGACACTGCCCTGCGCGTTGCGAATAATCGCCGCCGGGACCACGATCCGTGCGGGCGGGCGCGCAGGCGGGCGCGTGACCCCGGGCAGCCTCGTCGCAGCAGTCGTGCTCGTGGCCGCGGTCTCACTCCTCGCCGCCGGCGTACGGCCGGCAGAGCGCTGGCCGGAGCTGCCGCAGCCGGTTACGGCCACGGCCGCAACCGCGACCGCCGTCACCCCCAGCACCGTCAGTCCGTACCGCACATCGATCTCCTCGCTGTTGATGGCTACGACGGCTGTCAGGTGCTGTCTGAGAGGCCCACCGCTTCGCCAAGCGAACCTCGTCCTTTGCGCGTGAGCACGAGCAGCCGGCGGGCGAACGCGATTGAACAGTACGTTATCCGCGAGGCGCGGCACACACCAGTCGCGTTGAGCATCGGCCCCGGTTCCGGCGGACCAGCTACGTGCTCAGCCGCGGGCGGTCCGCCGGCGCAACAAGGCGAAGAATCCCCACATCAACAGTCCGAACACCACGCCCCCGATCGCGGCGCTTGCTACGTCGCGCCCGAGCGAGTGATGCGCCGATGTCACCGCGCTAAAGATCCCTATCAGAATGGCGAACAGCACCCCCTGCACGACGGCGAGTCCGATCGGGTGGACATTGCCCCAAGTGCGCATCCCGGGTGAACCGCCAAGCAACCAGTAGCGGCTAGATCCCGAGCGTCTGTCGTTTCCCTGCGGACTCATTCGTGCTCCTATCGATGGTTTGTCATCTCGACTGGTCAGCCTCTTGCGGTGAGCGGGCCGGGGCAGTCACGGGGCCGCTATCGCTTTTCAGCCTGTCAGCACCTCCAGCAGCGCCTTCTGCGCGTGACGGCGATTCTCGGCCTGATCCCAGATCCGCTGGCGCTCCCCATAGAGCACCTCGGCGCTGATCTCCTCGCCGGGATGCGCGGGCAGGCAGTGCAGCGCGATCGCACCGGGCGCCGCCAGCCCCAGCAGGTCCTCGTCGAGGCGGTAGGGGGCGAGCGCGCGGCGGCGCTCCTGCGCTGATTGCAGATCGTCGTTCATGCTCACCCAGACGTCGGTGTAGACGGCGTCGGCTCCTACCACCGCTTCGTGCGGGTCGCGCAAGAGCTGCGCGCCAGCGACCGGCTCCAATTCGTACCCGGGTGGCGAGGCCACGCGCACCTGCACCGCCGCCAGGCCGCCGAGGATCGCGAGCGACCGCGCGACGTTGTTGCCGTCACCGACGTAGGCGAGCGTCAGCCCTTCCAGCCGCCCGAACGCCTCGCGCAGGGTCAGCAGGTCGGCGAGCGCCTGGCATGGGTGATGGCGTGCGGTGAGCATGTTGAGCACGGGGACGCTCGCGGCGCCGGCGAGCTCGGCCACAAGCTCGTCGGGCCCCGTGCGGATGCCGATCGCGGCGACATGGCGCGAGAGCACGAGCGCCGTGTCACGGACCGATTCCCCGCGGCTGAGTTGCAGATCGCCGCTGCGCAGCAACATCGGGTGCCCGCCCAGCTCCGTGATGCCTGCTTCGAAGGAGACCCGGGTGCGCGTCGAGGGCCGTTCGAAGATCAAGGCCACCGTCCGGCCGGTCAGCGCGTCCGATCCCAGCGGCGACACCTTGAGCTCCGCTGCGCGCACCAGCAGCGCCTCCAGCTCGGCGGCGCTCAGCTCGGCTCCGGTGAGGAAATGGCGCGGGTGGCGTGGGTGGCGCGGGTGGCGCGGGTGGCGCGTCAAGCGCGGCAGTGTACGTTGCGTGCCAACCCGTGCCGCTGCGAGTGCTCACCTGGAACCTGCTGCATGGGCGCGCCGTGCCACCCGCCGGACGTGACCTGCGGGGCGACTTCGCGTCCGCACTAGCGGGCTGGGAATGGGACGTCGCCCTGCTACAGGAGGTTCCGCCGTGGTGGCCGCCGTGGCTGGCAACCACGCTCCGGGCTCGGGCGCGACTGGTGCTGACCTCGCGCAACGGCCTCTTGCCCGTGCGCCAGGCAGTCGCGATTCGCTGGCCCGACCTGATCAAATCGAACGGCGGCGGCGCGAACGCGATCCTCGTCCGCGACCATGAGATCGCGCAGCACCGCACGCTGCGTCTCTGCCGCCGGCCCGAGCGTCGCTGGCTGCAGGCGGTGAGGCTGGCGGATGGGCCCTGGGTGGGCAACCTGCACGCGACGGTCCACGACGCCGCCGGGGCGTTGCGAGACGGCAGGCTCGCGGCCGGGACCACGCTCGCCTGGGCCGCCGGCGCCCCGGCGGTGCTCGGCGGGGACTTCAACCTCCGCGTCCGCGAACTGGCGTTGGACGGGTTCACCTACGCGGGCGGCTACGACGTCGATCACGTGTTCACAACTTCGGGCCTCAGCGCGACCGGGAACGCCGAGGTCCTAGATCGCGGCCCTCTGTCCGACCACGCACCGGTGGCGATTGAGTTGGAGGTCGTTGACCGATCTGAAGAGCGACCCGCGCGGCGGTGATCCGTTGGCTGGCGAGTGCCGTCGGGCGCCCGGACAGATGCATGCACCTTCCACACTGCCACCGGAAATGAGTCGTTGCACCGCGAGGCTCGCGGGCCTGTCGCGGGATCTTGTTCCTGTGAGCCGTTGGCGCGTGGGGACAAGCGGGGATCAGAGGACAAGCCCTCTGGGCTGATAAGGGGTTTGTGCTGTGATCCCCGCCGAGCGATGACGAGAAGCCAAGCTCCCAGGGGCCGAGGGGGGGTTTGTGCTGTGATCCCCGCTTCAGCCAGCAGCTGCGCCTCACGCCTGGTCGTGCCCGAGGCCACGGCCGCCTAACCTACGCCTATCCCCGCGGCACCCGCAACCCGAAGCCGCGCAGGACCAGCAGCGCCTTCTCGCCGAGCGTTCCGCGCCCTGGCAGGACGCCTAGCTGTACCGCCGCGCCGTAGAGGTCGAAGAAGGCCCGCACGCGGTAAAGCAGGTCCTGCTCGAGCTCGAAGTAGAAGACGCAGTGCGCGACAAGGAAGCGGTTAGTCGCCGGGAGGCCCTCCAGCGGTGCCTTGTGGGTCCCCAGCAGCTTGCAGGGGGCAGCGACGAAGCGCCCGTTGCTCAGACGCTCGCCGGTCCGCTCCAGGCGCGCGTCGGGAAACCCCATCCAGAGCCGCTCGGCGTGCCAGCCGAGCTCCTGGGCACCCTCCAGCGGCTCCTCGGTGAGCGGGTCCTCGTAGTGCAGGCCGGGGGCGCACAACTCAATAAACGCATCAGCATCCTTACCCGACCAAGCGGCTTCCCAGCGGTCGATCAACTCGTCAATCGTCATCTCCCAACGCGTGAGGGCGAGAGCACCGCAAGGCCCTCCTGGGGCGTCGACGCCTGCGCGTAGCGCCGGCGCGGGATCCGGCCAGCCCCGCGGGCGAGCATTCCCGCCTGCACCCCGAGTCCGATTGCGCGGGCCATCGCAGCCGGATCGTGTGCGCGGGAGATCGCGCTCGCGCACAGTACGGCGTCGCACCCCAGCTCCATCGCCAAAGCAGCGTCCGATGCTGTCCCGACCCCGGCGTCCAGGACAACGGGCACCTCGGCGCGCGCCACCATCAGCGCGATGTTGTAGGGGTTGCAGATCCCCATGCCGCTGCCGATCGGGGAGCCGAGGGGCATCACGGCGGCAGCGCCGATGTCCTGCAGCCGCCGCGCCAGCACAGGGTCATCGGTGGTGTAGGCGAGCACTACGAAGCCGTCGTCGACGAGCGCCTCGGCGGCCGCGAGCAGCTCGACGGCGTCGGGCAAGAGGGTTCGCTCGTCACCGATCACCTCGAGCTTGATCCAATCGGTCCCGAACGCCTCACGCGCGAGTCCGGCGGTGATGATCGCGTCGCGGGCAGTGAAGCAGCCGGCAGTGTTGGGCAGGACCCCAACGCCGGCATCGTCGAGCACGTGAAGGATCGAACCGCGCGCGCCCGGATCCAGGCGCCGCAGCGCGATCGTGCAGAGCTCGGCGCCCGAAGCGGCCAGCGCCTGCGCGAGCAGCTCGTGGCTCGAGAAGCCGCCGCTGCCGAGAATCAGCCTCGAACGAAGCTCACGGCCGGCGATCACGAGCGGTGCCACCAGCGTTGCGTCGTACTCGTCGCCCGCGGCCGGGAGCGATCGGTCCGCCGTTGTGGCGTGCTCGTCCCCTCTGATCGGGAGCGGTTGATCGATCGTGCTCATCCCCCCGCAACCGCGGCGAGGATCTCGACGCCGTCGCCGTCGCGCAGCCCGGCGCTCTCCCACTGACCGCGCGCCACCACCTCGCCGTTGACGGCGACCGCCACCCCACGTGCGCCCGGGAGGAGATCGAGCTGGGCGAGCACGCTGGCCACCGTCGCCCGCGACGGAACCGCACGCTGCTCGCCATTTACTGTCACGAGCATCATCGGCCTCCCACAGACGCGGCCATCGCTCAGCCTCCCACCGGCGCTACTCCCGCTCCCACCGGCGCTGCTCCCGCTGCCACCGACGCGCCCACCGCCCCGGCCGGCGCGGCCATCGCTCGGCCTGCCGCGGGCGCTGCCTCAAATCGCTGCGGGGAAAATGCCTCCGCCAGCTCACAGTCGTCCGGCCCTTCTCCCAGCACCCCGGTGAGCACCATCTCCGCCGTGATTGGGGCCAGGAGCACGCCGTTGCGATGGTGGCCGGTCGCCCAGTGCAGCCCCGGCAGCGTCCCGGGGCCGATCAGGGGCGCATTGTCAGGGGTAGCGGGGCGAAGCCCCGCGGAGCACTCGTCGAGCTGGAGCTCGGCGAGACCCGGCAGCAACTCGAGGGCGCCGCGCAGCAACTCCCACACCGCCCCGGCGGTGACCGTGGTGTCGAACCCGCGCTCCTCCATCGTCGCGCCCACAACGTAGCGCCCGTCGCCGCGGGGGACCACATAGCCCTCCCGCATGCGCAGCACCTGCGTGAGCAGGCCCGGACCAGCCGGATCGTGGAGGCGCAGGATCTGGCCCTTGACGGGCCGAATTGGAACCGATGCCCCGGGCTGTACTCCCTTGATCTTGGTGGACCAGACCCCGGCGGCGATCGCCACGTGCTCGGCATCCACGCGCTCCCCCCCACGCAGCGAGACGCCTGCGACACGCCGGCCTCCCAGCAGCGCCAGCTCGGCGCCATGTGCCCCGGTGCGCAGCTCTCCGCCAGCGCGGCGAAGCGCCTGCGCGAGCGCCGCCGTCAGGGAGCGCGGATCGACCGCGTGATCGCCGGGCACATCGAGCGCGAGGCGCAACGACGGAGCAAGGGAGGGCTGTGCTCGCCGCGCCTCGCTGGCGCGCAGTCGCTCCACGGCCAGTCCGAGGCTGCGCCGCATCGCCAGCTCTCGCTCGAGCGCCTGCGCCTCGTCGCCGTCGCGCGCCACGACGAGCGTCCCGCAGCGCAGGTACCCGGGATCGAGGCCCGATGCCTGCGCCAGCTCGGTCACGAAGGCTGGATATGCGCGCGCGCCGGCCAGCCCCAAGCGCAGCAGCGCCTCTTCGCGAGGGTCGGCCTCGGTGATCGGCGCGAGCATCCCGGCTGCGACCCAGGAGGTACTCCCACCGGGTTCGCCGCGCTCGAGCACCGTCACGCGCAACCCGCGCTGGGCCGCTCGCCATCCGAGCGCCAGCCCGATCACACCGCCGCCTACGACGGCTAGGTCAAATGATCTGCGGTGGTTGGTCAAGTCAGCGCCTGAGCTAATGCTAGCGCGCTCGCCTGGCACACTTGGCCGATGCTCGATCGCCGTCAGCGCCTGGCCGCAGCACGCCTGTACCTCGTCTGCGACGAGCAACCCGATCGCTTCCTCGCCGCGGCGCTGCGCGGGGGAACCGACATCGTCCAGCTGCGGATGAAAGGTAGCTCGGAGGATGCGATCCTCGCCACCGCGGCGCGCTTTGCCCGCGTATGCGCAGCGCACGGAGCGCTATTCATCCTCAACGATCGATCCGATCTAGCGCTGGAAGCGCAAGCGGACGGCGTGCACCTCGGCCATGATGACACCCCTGGCGCCCGCGCACGAGCGCTGCTCGGTCCCGATCGGCTGGTGGGGCTCTCGACCCACGAACCCGACCAAGTCGACCGGGCCAGAGACTGTGACTACATCGGAGTCGGTCCGGTATACGCGACCCCGACCAAGCCCGGGCGGGCGCCGGTGGGCCTGGATCTCGTGCGCTACGCAGCGCGCAGCGCAGCGCTCCCGTTCTTTGCGATCGGGGGCATCGACGCCGGCAACGTGTCTCTGGTGCGTGATGCCGGAGCGCGCCGTATCGCCGTCGTGCGCGCGCTGACCGGCGCCCGGGAACCACAGTCTGCGGCGCGCGCGCTGCGCGCCGCACTCCTAGCTCAGCCCGCGATCGAAGCAGCTCAGAACGAAGCCGGCGGCGAGAAGCGGTCCCAGAGGGAGCCCAGCCTTGGCCACGCCTAGCCGCGCCGAGCAGCGCAACGCCGCCGTCAGAGCCGAGCTAACGCCGCTGGCGCCAGGGGAGCGCCCGGCGTCGGTCACGGTGGGCGCCGTGATCGCGGCGGTGCTGTTCACCGCCAACGTGGTCCTCTTCGCCGTCGGCACCGTGAGCACCAAGAGCATCGGCGCGACGCGAACGGGCACCCTCACGGCGCCCGCGGTGATTTACGGGCTCCTGATGCTGGTCTTTGCGGCCGGTATGTGGCGAACGCGCTACTGGGCGGTGCTCGGGTTCATGGTCATGTTACTGATCACGATCCTCGCGGCGACGCTCGCGCTGATGCGCGCCAGCAACCTGCTCGGCTTCGTGATCCCGCTCGTCGTGATCGGGGGTGCCGGCACGCTGTTCTACAAGCTCATCAGGGCGCTGAGCAGGATCCAAATGCCAGCCGAGCCCGAGCGCGAGCCGGAGTGAGAAATTCTGGAAGGCCCTGGTCGCTCCTGGTGAGCGTTCGGATAGGCTCCGGGCGCTGATGCCCGCCTCCTCTTACGACTGCGTGGTGATCGGGTCGGGCCCTGGCGGCTACGTTGGCGCGATCCGCGCGGCCCAGCTCGGGATGAAGACGGCCGTGATCGAGCAGGACAAGGTCGGCGGTCGCTGCCTGAACTACGCCTGCATCCCCGCGAAGGCCATCCTGCGCGTCGCTGACGTGCTCTCCGAGGTGCGCGGAGCGGGTGACTTCGGGATCAGCGTCGGCGAGCCGCAGGTGGACTACGCGGCCGTTGGCGCGCGTCGTGAGAAGGTTGTCGGCACCCTCACCGGGGGCGTCGCGAGCCTGCTCGAGAAGAACCGGATCGAGCTGATCGAAGGTCACGGCGCGCTGGCGGCCAGCGGTGGCGTCGAGGTCGCGGGCCGGACGCTCAGCGCGAGGACGGTAGTGCTCGCGACGGGCTCTATCGCCAGGACGATCCCCGGCGCGCAGTTCGGGGGCCGGGTGATCGGCACCGAGGAGGCGTGGGCGCTGCCCGAGCTGCCGAGGAGCCTGGCGATCGTCGGGGCCGGCGCGTCGGGCGCGGAGATCGCCTCCGCCTACGCTCGCTTCGGCGTCGAGGTGGAGCTGTACGAGGCGCTGGAGCGCGTGCTCCCGACCGAGGATGCCGAGATCTCCAAGGTCGTCGACCGGGGGCTGAAGCGCCAGGGGATCACGATTCATACCGGCACGCTCGTCGAGAACGTCGAGTCGACGGGCCGTGGGGTGAAGTTCACCTCCCGCGAGACGCGTGACCCCAGCTCCTCGCCCGCAGGCGAGGAGCTGGGGTCCAAGAATGAAGCCGATTGGCTGGTGATCGCTGCGGGGCGGGGCCCCGATGTTGAGTCCCTCGCACTCGATTTGGCAGGCGTGAAGCTCGCGCCGGACGGACTGATCGAGGTCGACGGGGCGCTGCGCACGAGCGCCACCGGGATCTATGCAATCGGCGACCTCGTCCACGGCCCTGCGCTCGCTCACAAGGCCTCTGAGGAGGGACTGATAGCGTCGCAGGACGCCGCCGGCATCCACACCCATCCGATCGCGTACATCGACATCCCCCGGGCCACCTTCTGCGCCCCGAACGTCGCGAGCTTCGGCCTGACCGAGGCACAGGCCCGCGAGCAGGGCCACGACGTGGTGGTGGGCAGGCTCCAGTACGGCGCGGTCGGCGCCGGCACCATCTACGGCGACCGCACGGGAATCGTCAAGATCGTCGGCGAGAAGAAGTACGGAGAGCTGCTCGGCGCCCACATCGCGGGCACGCGGGCTACCGAGCTGATCGGGGAGCTGGTGCTCGTGCGCGGCCTGGAGGGCGGGTTTCCGGAGATCGCGCGCGCGATCCACGCTCACCCCACGTTTTCTGAAGCGGTGATGGAGGCCGCGCGCGCCGCCGACGGCTGGCTGATCCACGGTTGAGCTCGGCTCGAGTGCCACCGCCGGAGCGCAATCGCTACCCCGGTGCGCCACTGCCACCCCCACCTTCACCGCCCTCATCGCCGGCGCAGCCGATCTTCTACTACGACTTGGGCAGTCCGGAGTGCTACCTGGTCGCCGAGCGGATCATGTCGGCGCTCCCGGTGGCGCCCGAATGGGAGCCGGTGCTCGCCACCGAGCTGGGAGGGTCGGCCCGGGTCCTCGATTGGTGCAAGCTCGAGCGGCTCATCGTCGAGCAGCGACTGCAGCCGCTGCGCTTGCCTGCGCCGTGGCCGCCGGACACGCGCCTGGCGATGCTCGCCGCCACGTATGCCAAGCGCATCGGCCGCACGGTGGCATTCTCGCTGGCGGCCTACCGGCAGGCATTCGCCGGCGGGCGCGATCTGGGCCAGCGCGACACGGTGCTGATCGCCGCGGCGGCGTGCGAGATCCATCCCGCGGCGCTGCTGAAGGGGATCGCGCTGCGCTCGGTGGCCGGCGCGCTCGGAGAGGCTGGGGCGCGCGCGCGGCGCGCCGGCGTGGTCTCGCTGCCGGCGATCGAGGTGGGCGGCCGGATCTTCGAAGGCGATCTGGTGCTCGCCGGCGCTGCCGGCGAGCTGGGAGCGCGGCTGTGAGGCACGCTTGGCGCCGGCGTGACGCTCGGAGCGCCGCGATGACGCTGGCTCGGGCGGCGTGACGCGCGGAGCGCGGTTGTGAAAGCCAACCGCGCCTTTCACCTGATCGTCTCGCGGGAAGGCGCCGAGCCGGCGTTCCTCGCCGATCGCGGGCGCCTTGACCGGATCGAAGTCGTCTCGGTCAACGATGGCGAGGTGGTCCTCTACTGGGAGCTCCCCGCCAAGCGGGGCGCGAAGCTCTTGCGCGAGCTGCGCGCCGACCTCGTCGGCCTCGACGCCGAGGACTTCATCCGGGCCTGGGCAGGAGCGGACGCCGACTGAGGCCCCGCAGCGGCTATCTTGCGCAGGATGGACGACCGCGCGCCAGCTCCGGCCGCGCTCAGCGCCAGCAAGGGGCAGATACGGGTGCTGGAACCAAGCCGCGCACAGCTTACGATCGCGCGGCGGAGCGCCGAGGCGAGAGCGACGGTGCCCGATCTGGAGCTCGATCTGGACGTGGACATGTCGGCGTGCGCTGCGTTGCGCCACGAGCAGGGGTACTCGGTGACCGCGATGCTGGTCAAGGCGTGCGCCCTGGCGCTGCGCGAGGTCCCCCGCGCCAACGGCGCGTACCGCGACGGACGCTTCGAGCTCTACTCGCGCGTCAACGTGGGAGTCACGATCTGGACCGAGGATGCGTACGCGAGCCCAACTGTGCTCGATGCAGACCGCAGGTCGCTGAGCGAGCTGACCGAGCAGATCGAAGCCCTAGCCCGCCGCGCTCGCCGCGGCGAGCTCACCCCACCGGAGCTCGCCGGCGCGACGTTCACGCTCTCGAACCTGGGGATGTACGGCGTGACGCGCTGCACCACGGTTCTCAGCCCCGCTCACGCCGGTGCACTCGTCGCGGGGGCGATCCGAAAGGTCCCCGTCGTCCGCGGCACAGCTATCGTGCCGGGCCAGATGATGACCCTGACGCTCGCCTGTGACCACCGCATCCTGTATGGCACGCAGGCGGCCCACTTTCTCGCGGCCACCGGCGCGCTGCTGGCGAGGGCGGCGCTGTGAACGATGAGGTGCTCGAGCAGGCGGCTGCCCAGATCGCGCGACACGGGCGCGACGCGCTCGTGGCGCGTCTGCGCCCCGCCTTCGAGGAGGCAGCGGCTGCCCACGCCGACGTGCTGGAGATCGGGCCCGAGCAGCTCGAGTCGATGGTGCAGGAGGCTGCCGACAGCGCCGACGGGCTCCAGTGGCGCCGTGCGCTCGCCGCGGTCGCCAGCGAGGAGCTCGGAATCAGCCTGGGCGAGGCGCTCGGTCATCCGGTGCTCACGCGGGCGCAGGAGATCGCGGGGGCGCCCTCCTACGAGGAGAGCCTCGCCAGCCTAGACGCAGCAGTCCGCGAGACCGGCCCGTCCTCCGGCGCTCGGAGCACAGGCGAGCCCGCGAGCGCTGCGGGCGCGGGTCAGCCCGCGAGCGCTGCGGGCGACAATGAGGCCGGCGGCCCACAAGCCCCGGCTCCCCCCGGCCAGAGACACGCCGCGCAGGCCACCCAACAGCCCGAGCAGCCGGCCAAGAACGTTCGCGACACCCAACCGCCCGAGATCTTCTCACCACCGCTGCGACTGCCCGCGATCCACCTCGCGGGAATCGCCAAGCTCTCACCGGGTCAAGGCCACATTACGCTGCGGCTGTCCGAGCAGGGACTCGACATCGTCCGCGGATCCAGCGACGGCGCCTTGGGACGCCTTCGCTGGGAGGACATCTCCGCGCTGGAGGTTCCAGACGCGCGCGGCCGGCTGCGCCGGCGCCAAAAAAAGGGGGGCGCCCACCTGCTGATCCGTGCGCGGCGGGGAGACGCCAGCTTCGAGATCCCGAGCCTAGCGCCCGATCAGCTCCGTGCGCGGCTCGCCCCCGCACTCGAGCGGCTACGACGCTGAGCTGCGCAGAGGCGCTCCACCGCTGCCCGGCGACGAGCCGCGGACCGGCGACGATGGGCTTACCGGCCAAGCCCGAGTGCCGGCCGGGAGGCCGGAGAAGAAGCTCCAGATCGTGCACGCGGCGCAAATCGCTGACGGAGGCCCCGGGTCCGGCGGCGTTGCGCCGGGCCACTGGTGATGCCCGGCCGCGATCTTGATGTGCTCGACGCGCACGCCGCCCGCGCACCCCTGCCAGCGGTAGATCGTCGCGCCGGGCGCCAGCGCACGCACTCCCGCGCGCGGAGAACAGCGGTCGCGAGCCACCCAGGCATTGACGAATGGCGGGACGCCGTCTCGCGTCGGGCGGCGAGTGCGGCCAAAGTACGGCACCACCTGGTCGGCGGTTCCATGGATCTCGAGCACCGACAGCGGACGTGTGGGACGGCACGGCGGCTGACCGTCGTAGCCCCCGGCGACCGGGGCGATCGCCTCGATCTGGGAGCTCAGCTCGCACCCGGCGAGCGCGACCATACCGCCGCCGTTGGAGACGCCGGTGCCAAGCACGCGCTCGGGATCGATACACATGCTGTGCTCCAGCGCAGCGATCAGCGCGCGCATGAAGGCCACATCATCCGGCCCGCCGGCCGCACCGGTGCTGTTCCACGCAAGCCCCAGGGAGCTGGGATAGGCGACCACGAATCCGTGCTCGTCGGCCTGGCGAGAGAAGCCGCTGTAGGGCTCCATCCGCGGTCCGCTGCCACCATACCCGTGCAAGGCGAGGACGAGCGGGAGCCGCCTACCCGCCGGGAGCGGATGGGGAACGTGCACAAGTGCGAATCGTCGTCTGCCATCGACCACGAGCGAAACCGTGTGGCTGTCCGGCGCGGCTCCTGAGGGGGCGGCGCATGCCCCCACGGGCTGGGCCGCCCCCGCCGCTGGCACCGCCGTCGCCCGGTTCGCAGCCAAGGTTGCCCGGGACGGCGGAGGCGCCCCGGATGCCGGGGATGCCCGGGACTGCGAGATCCAGAGCGCGGCGACGCCCGCCACGGCCGCGAGGACGCAGATCAACCGCCACGATGGCCGGCGAGCCCCGGCGAGCCGGTCAGCCAGCACGGCTCGGCAAGAGGAGATAGAGCTTCGACCCTCCCGTGAGCCCCGCGGGCGAGCTCACGTCGATCCCGTTGTGGCGGATCCACAACGCGGCGGGGCCACACGCGGCGCGGTTGGCGCTCCGCGGGCCGCAGTTGTAATTGCCGGCGAGCCCGTAGCGCACGGCTCCCGTCCTGACCGCCGCGACCAGTTGGCCGATCCCGGCCAGCGGACGGCCACCGAAGCTCGTCAGGGCCAGGATCGGTCGGCGGTCGCGGATTATGAGCGGAGCGAGCGCGAGCGGCTCGTCGATGGCGAGCTCATAGTGGACGCCTGCCGTGCGCGGCTCCAGGTATCTGGACAGCGCTGCCGCGTCGCCCGCGGGCGCCGTCGCAAGCCCGAGCGAGTCATTCGCACCGGTGCGCACGAGCAGTAGCGATTCGTGTGCGGGGAAGACCAGCGCGCAGGCAAGGATCATTGCCGCCGTCAGCCATTTCGCCGGGGCGCGGATGCGCCCGCCGGCTCTGGCCAGCAGTCCGGCGCCGACTGCCGCGACGATCAGCGCCGTAGCCGACCACCCAACCGACGCCGGCTGCAGGCCGAACGTGTAGGCACTGATGCCCAGCAACGCAACCGTGAGCGCGAGCATCGATGTGGTGCCGGGCCGTCCGCGCCCGTCAGGCAAGCCCGCCAGCGTTACGGCGCCGTACCCGATCGTCGCGGCCAGTGCTGGCGCGAGCGCTTCGAGATAGCGCGCGTGCACGGTGCCCATCGTGTCGAACAACAGGATCGCGAACGCGATCCACACCACGAGCGAGATCGCAAACCCCCGCGCCAGGACCGCGTCGTTCGCCCGCGCCGGCGCCTCACCATTCGCGTCCGCAAGTATGGGAGCCCCGTTCGCGCGCGCTTGACGCCCCCGCCACACAAAGACCACTGCCGCTGCGAGCCCGATCGCGATCGCGGCGGCGAGCACGCACCCGAACAGTACGTCGTAGTGCCAGCCGGTGGACACGAGAAGCCGGAACGGACCCGGTCCGCCCGGCTTCGCGTTAGACGCGCCTGACACCTTGCCGACGCCGTTGAACACGAACATCGCGTTCCAGACGCTCCCGTCGCTGGATCCAACCGCCCACGGATGGTGTCCGGGCGCCAGCGAGACCGCTACCGCCCAGGACAGGCCGGCCACCAGCAGCGCGCCGCCGGCGAGCAGCAGATTACGCACTCGATTTCGAACGGGAAGCTTCGCAGCCAGCCCGTAGAGCACCACCAACGCGGGTGCGGCGACGAGCGCTTCCAGCAGCTTCACCTCGAACGCCAGGCCCAGCGCGACGCCGGCCAGGATCAGCGGGCGCCGGCGGTGAGAGACGCAGGCGCAGATCGTGAGCCACAGCGCCCCGATCACGAGCAGCATCATCACCGAGTCCATCGTGTCGCTGCGCGCGGTCAGGACCGATTCAGGCAGGAGCGCGAGGACGGTCGCGGCGGCCAGGCCCGCCGGGCGGCCCGCGGCGCGGCGCACCGCGTCGTAGAGCAGTGGCACCGATAACGTCCCGCAGAGCGCCTCGGGCAGCTTCAGCGCGAGCGAGCTCCAGCCGAAGAGCTTGACGCTGGCGACCTGAAGCCAGAGGTCCAGCGGCGGCTTGTCGAGCGACAGCGCCGCGCCCGGATCGAACGCACCGAAGAAGAAGTTGTGAAACGAGAGCGACATGCTCCGCACCGCGGCGTCGTAGAAGTCGTTGGCATCGACCCCACCGAGCGCGGTGAAGCGCAGCGCGGCGGCGGCGGCGGTGATGGCGCAGACCGCCCACGGCGTCGTGCGGAAGATCCGCATCAGCACGGTGCCGGTCCTCGCGGCACCCGAAGTGGGCGCAGCGCCCAGCGAGTACGGCGCCGCATCCTCGAGCATGGGGCCATCTTGCCAAAGCCCGCGCGTTCGTAGCGCTGGCGGGGACACGGTAGGATTGGATCGGTGCTTCGGCGGCGAATCCAGAACCTGCGCGGCTCCGCCCTTGCAGCACGCATCACCCGTTACACGATCGGGTCGATTCTCGCCGCGGCGACCAGCGCCGTCGTGTTCGCGGCGCTCTATGTCACCGGCGTGGGCACCACCACCTGCTCGGTGCTGGCGTTCCTGGCGGGCGCGGTTCCCAACTGGGTGCTGAACCGCCGCTGGGCATGGAAGCTCCGGGGGCGCCCTTCGTTCGGCCGGGAGATACTCGGCTATATCGCCGTCTCAGCGGTAGCGCTGATCGCCTCCGCGCTGACCACGGATTGGACCAACGACCACGTCCAGGGCATTCCCGCCCACCACGGCATCCGGGTGATCCTGGTCACCGCGTCCTATGTCGCGGTTCAGGGGATACTGTTCGTCGCGAAGTTCGCGGTCTACGAGTTCTGGGTCTTCTCGGGGCGCAGCCGTGTCCGTGCCGCCTTGCGGTCCCGTCGCCACGTGTGGAGCGCCGCGCGCGCGAACCGCACGCCGTAGCCCAGGTTCCCGCCCTTCTTGGTGGCGGTCGCGTGGAACCCTCGGTCGCGCATCGTCGTGGGCACCTCGGAGATCCTGAAGCCGTGCAGCGCGGCGCCGATCATCAGCTCGGAGGCCTGGTACTGCGCTTGCGCCAGCGTGACCGCTTCGAGCACTTCGATTCGCATCGCGCGTAAGCCGCAGGCCGGATCGGTGATCCGCTGGCCGATCAAGGCGCTGATCAAGGCTCCGAACACGATCACACCCGCATGCCGGATCGTGTCGGTGGTCAGCTCGCTGCCCAGGCGCCTGGAGCCGCTGACGAAGTCCGCGCGGCCGGCGAGGATCGGCTCCACGACGCGCCCTAGCTCCAGTGGCTCGTACTGACCGTCGCCGTCGAGCGTCGCGACGATCTGCGCCCCGCGCGCGCGTGCGAGCCAGTAACCCAACCGCAGCGCCGCTCCCTGACCGCGATTGACCGGAACGTCGCAGACAAGCGCGCCGCCGGCGCTTGCGCGGGCGGCGGTGGCGTCCCGGGCGCCGTCCACCACCACTATCACCTCCGTCGCCAGGCCGGCGGCGTACGCCGGCACCTCCGCGATCACCGCGGCCACCGTGGGCTCCTCGTTGTACGCCGGGATCACGACCGCCAGCGGCGCGCCGGTCCCGGGCGGATGGGCGACGAGAAAGGCTGCTGCGGCCCCGCGCTCCTGAGCGGAGAGCGTGGCAAGCTCCGCCTCGGTCGCGAACGGTTGGTGCGTTGCGAGGGTCACGGCCGCGCGGGGCCGGACGTGGGGGCGGACTCGGGCGTGGGCGTGGGCTGCCAAGCTGAGGCTCCCTCCACCTGCGCCCGTGACCACTCTTCCCAGACGCCGGTCAGCCCTTGCGCCAGGCTGAATCGCGGTGACCATCCCGCGTGGCGAGCACGGCTGGGGTCGACGATCACAGCCGGCATCTCGCCGGGCTTCGCCGGTCCGTGCTCCACGTGCAGCTCCGCGCCGCTGACCGCGCGCACCGCGTCGAGCACCTCGAGCACCGACAGCGAGGTCCCGGTGCCGATCACCACCGGCCCGTGCCAGTCCTCGCGCACCAGCCCCAAGCGGACCGCAGCGGCGACATCGCTCACGTGCACGTAGTCGCGAACCTGGCGGCCGTCGCCATAGATCTCGAACGTCGTCCCCAGGCGGATCGCGCGCATCAGGCGCGCGACGATGCTGTCCTTGGCCTGCATGCCGGGCCCGTAGACATTGGTCAGCCGAAGGCAGGTGCACCGCAACCCATAGGAGGCCGTGTAGGCGGCCATCAGCATCTCGGCGGCGGCTTTGGTCGCGCCGTAGGGCGTGAGGGGAGCGAGCGTCGAGGACTCCGAGATCTTCGGGCTCTGCATCTCGCCGGTGACCGCGTTGGTCGAGGCGAATACGAGCGCCGTCGCACCAGCCTCCCGCGCCGCCTCCAGCAGCCCCGCTGTTGCGCCAACGTTGGTGCGATAGGTGAGCTCGGGCGCCTCCAGCGAACGCAGCACCGACGTCACCGCAGCCAGGTGGACGATCGAGTCGATCCCCCCCCTCAGCGCATCCTCGCGCACGGCAGCGTCCGCGAGGTCGCCCTGGACGATTGCGACTCCGCGGTCCGGATGAGGTCGCAGATCGGCGACCCGGACATAAGCGCCCGCTCCCCTCAGCTCGGAGACGATGTGGCGGCCGATGAAGCCCGATCCTCCGGTGACGAGGACCCGGCGTCCAGTGAAGTCGGCAGCGCGCTCCGCCGGCGGCGGCGCGGCGGATGGACTCACTTCGCCGGCGCCAGCTCGCTCGCAGCCCGAGGCAGCTCGCTCACAGTCCGCGGCAGCTCGCTCGCGGTTTCCCGCCAGCGCACCGTCGGCATGATCGCCTCGAGGTCGACCCGGTCCTTGTGGCGCTCGGCGACCTCGAACAAGTGGTCGATCAGCGTGTCGCTCAGTAGCGTCGGCTCCAGGCCGAGGTCGACCAATCGGGTGTGCCTGGGGTTGTAGTAGTGGTTCTCAGCCTCGACGCGCGGATTCTCGATTTCCTCGATCGTGCACTCGCCGGGGTAGTCCGCCGCGATCGTGTCGGCGATCTGGCGCACCGAAAGGGATTCGGTGAACTGGTTGAAGACGCGGAACTCCCCACGACCGGCGGGGTTCTCAGCACTGATCCGGATGCACTCGACGGTGTCGACGATGTTGATCAAAGCGCGGGTCTGCGAGCCGGTGCCGTAAACCGTGAGCGGGTGTCCGAGCACGGCCTGGATCACCATCCGGTTGAGCACCGTCCCGAACACCCCGTCGTAGTCGAAGCGCGTGGCCAGACGCGGATCGAGCTTGGTGTGCTCGGTGTCGGCGCCGTAGACCACACCTTGATTGAGGTCCGTCGCCCGCATCCCCCAGATGCGGCACCCGAACTCGATGTTGTGGCTGTCGTGCACCTTTGACAGGTGGTAGAAGGAGCCAGGCCGCTTGGGATACAGGACTCTGTCGCTGCGCCCGTTGTGCTCGATCTCGATCCAGCCCTCCTCGATGTCGATGTTGGGGGTGCCGTACTCGCCCATCGTGCCGAGCTTGACGAGGTGGATGTCGCGATCGATGTCGGCGATAGCGTACATGACGTTGAGATTTCCGATGACGTTGTTGGTCTGCGTGTAAACCGCGTGCGCCTGATCGATCATCGAGTAAGGGGCGGCACGCTGCTCGCCGAAGTGAACGATCGTCTCGGGCCGTAGCTCGCCCACCATCCCGTGCACGAACGCGGCGTCGCAGAGGTCGCCGACATACGTCCTGATCGTCTTGCCGCCGACCTGCACCCAGGCCGCCGCGCGCTCCTGCAGCGAGGCGATTGGAACGAGGCTCTCGACGCCGAGCTCCTCGTCGTAACCGCGACGGGCGAAGTTGTCGCAGACCGCCACGTCGTGGCCTGCGGCCGACAGGTGAAGCGCAGTGGGCCACCCGAGGTATCCGTCACCGCCTAGGACCAAGATTTGCATACTGACGCTCCAATGCCTTCACTCGATTGGGATCTTCAGCGCTCCCGGCCTGCGAACGGCCGGAGAGTGGCCCGGGAGTGGCCCGGGAGTGCTCCGGGGACTGACTCGGGGGCTGGCCAAGGGGCGGCCAAACCTGAAGTGATCGCTGACCCGCGAAGCGCAAGAGAATAGCCGACCGGACAAACCAAAGGCTGCGGGAGACGCTGAGGGCGGCGGCAGGGCGCAAAATGCTGATAGCGTCCTCGGTGTCGCTTCGGGCCCGTGCGCAGCCGTCCCTGCGCCCGCCAGCGTCGCCTTCAGCGTGTCACAGCAAGCCTTACAAGACCCGGCGGCCGAAGTCCCGGCGGCCCCCACGCCTCCGGCAAGGCCGCCCGGGGCGTCCGCACGCGAGCTGATCGTGAGGTACCGGTGGTGGCTCCTCGCGCTTGCGCTGCTCGCTATCTCGACGCTCGTCGTGCTGTGGGCCGGGACACGTCCCGGGTATGACCCCTACGGGTGGCTTGTCTGGGGCCACCTCACGGTTCATCTGAAGCTCGACACCAACGGTGCACCATCCTGGAAGCCGCTCCCTTACCTGTTCACGGTCCCATACGCCGTGATCGGTCATTACGCGCTGTGGCTGTGGATGATCACCGCGGTAGCGGTGTCGCTGAGCGGCGTCGTGTTCGCATGGCGAATCGCCTTCCGGCTTCTCGACGCGCCGCCCGAGCGCCGCTACGCCGCATACATCGCGGGGCTGTTCGCGGCCGGCGCCCTGCTCGGGATCCAGGATTACTCGCACTTCATCCTCAGCGCCCAGTCCGACACGATGATCGTCGCGATGTGCCTGGGGGCGATCGACTGCTGGCTGTGTGGGCGCCAGCGCTGGGCGCTGGTACTCTGGGTGCTCACGTCGCTGGGGCGTCCGGAGGTGTGGCCGTTCCTCGGCCTGTACGTGCTGTGGGCGTGGTGGAGGGTTCCCTCGATCCGGTGGCTGATCGCCGGCGGAGTCGCGCTCGTTCCCTTGCTCTGGTTCGGAATCCCAGCACTGACGGCCAAGACCGCGTTCGTCGCGGGCGACAACGCGCTGCACTCACCGCGCGAGCTGCACGCCAACAAGATCACGGGCACCATCGATCGCTTCCTCGCTCTCCATGCGCTCGGCATCAAGCTCCTATCGCTGCTCGCGGCCGGATTCGCGGTCTGGCGGCGGGATCGCAAAACGCTGCTGCTCGCGGCGGGCACGGTGCTCTGGGTGGCGATCGAGGTCGGGTTCGCGCTGCACGGCTTCCCCGCGGTACCCCGGTACCTGTTCGAGTCCGCGGGCGTGATGGGCGTGCTGGCGGGCATAGCGGTGGGCCGCGTGATCCTGGATCTCCCCCCGCTGATCGCCGGTATGGCCCGGCGCCTGTGGCCCCGAGCGCGGGGGCGAGGATCAGCGAAGCTCGCCGGCTGGGCGACGGGCTTGGTAGTGCTCGTCTTCGCCGGCGCGCTGGCCCCCGCTGCGCGCTCGAGGCTGCAGACCGAGCGCAAGGACCTGGTCCACGAACGAGCGCGCACCCTGGAGTTCGACCGTCTCTCGACGGTCGTCAAGCGACTCGGAGCCACGCGCATCCTCGCCTGCGGGCAGCCGGAGGTGAATATCGAGTTCCAGAGCGTCCTCGCGTGGTACCTGGGGGTCAAGATCGGCGAGCTGTACTTCGACCGCCATTACGACCGCCTGCGTCCGCACCCATTGATGAACTTCATTGCCCACAGCTACGGCTGGAAGGTGTACCCCAGTGTCCCCCGCCACGCCAGCGCCGCCGCGGCGTCCCGTTGTCGTGGCCTGGACCTGACGCTGCGATGAGGACACTCGGCCGCGGGCCGTGGTGAGCGCCGGGACGTGGTGAGCGCGATCCGGAGCCGGAAGCGCTCGCGGCTCGCCCTGGCAGTGGCCGGCGCAGTGCTGGCGATCGCCGTCCTGGTCGCTCTGCTCAGCGGGGGCGCAGCACCTCCGCCCCCGCTGCCCCTCCCGGGGGCTGGCCGGCCCGCCCGTGGGGGGAATCCGTTTGCGTACTCGCCCTCTCGCGAGGCGGAGTTCGAAGCGCGCGCCGCCGCCGGAAGCGCGCACGTCCTCTTCACCAAGAGCCCCGGTGGAGCGATCGCAACCGCGGCCCGGGTGGCCTCCTACAGGGGAGCGGTGAGCGCGGCGACCAGGGGCACCGAGATCGATCCCGACATGCTCGAGGCGATCGTTTTCCTGGAGAGCGCCGGCCGGCCACAGGTGATCGCGGGCAACGACCCCTCCGCCGCCGCGGGGCTCACCCAGATCCTCGCCCAGACAGGCCAGGCGCTGCTGGGGATGCACGTCGACCTGGCGCGCAGCAGGCAGCTCACCGCGGCGATCTACCGCGCCTCGGCGCTGGGTGCAAGCGGCCTCGTGTCTGCGCTGGTGCGCCGGCGGGCGAAGATCGACGACCGCTTTGACCCCTCCAAGGCGCTCGCGGCGACGGTTCGCTACCTGGAGCTCGCGCGCCAGCGGCTCGGGCGCTCAGACCTCGCGGTCGTCTCCTACCACATGGGCATCGGCAACCTCCAGCAAGTGCTTGCCGACTACGACGGCGGCCACGCGATCCCCTACGCCCAGCTCTACTTCGACACTTCACCCGATCACGGAAGGGCCGCCTACGAGCTGCTTTCGAGCTTCGGCGACGACTCCTCGCTGTACTACTGGCGGATCCTCGGTGCGATCGCGATCATGCGCCTGTACCGCTCGGACCGAACCGAGCTCTCGCGCCTGGCGGCGCTCCAGACCGCCGATGGCTACGGCGCGGAAGCTCTCCACCCTCCCGACCGCACGCCGTCCTTCGGGAACCCCGATGCCCTCGACAGGGCCTATGCGAGTCACACGATTCTGCCTCTACCCTCAAATGCAGGCCACCTCGGGCTCTCCTACGGACCCGGGATGGGCTCGCTCGCGCCACGCCTCGGTGCTCCGGCCGCGCTGTACCGCGGCCTGCGCGCGCCCGCGCTCGACCTGCTGATCGAGCTCGCGGCGCGGGTAAGGGCGCTGAGCCGCAGCTCAACGCCACTGATCGTGGCCAGCACCGTGACCGACGCTCGCTACCAGGAACTGGTCGGCTTCACCGACTCGCCCGCGACGACAGGGTACACGTTCCAGATCGCGCGCCGCTACGCGAGCCGGGGCCAGGCGCTCGCCCTGCAGGCGACCCTGGACCGCCTGCAGGAGCTCGATCTGATCGCATGGGTGCGCGGAGCGCAGACAATCGAGGTCACGGTGGCCTCAGATGCCTCGCAGGCGATCGTCGATGGAATCTAGACGGCTTCCCGCCTGCGCTGCGCAGCGCCGGGTGCCCCGCTCGCGGGCAGCTCGCCAGCCGCCGGCTGCTCCGCGGCAGCGATCGTCTTGGCCGCACGGTCCTCGTAGGCGGCACGGGCGGCGCGGTCGGGGTGCGCGAGCACCTGATCGCCCTTCAGCAGCCGGGAGATCGCTTCGGCCACGGCACGCGGGACGAGGGCGCTGAGCCGGACCATACCGCCCAGCGTCCTGGGCACGTAGACATCGAAGCGCCCGCTCTGAAGCGCCTGCACGATCGCGTCCGCGATGTCCCCGGGCTCGACGACCCCGAACCCACGAGTCTCAGGAAAGCCCGTCCCGAGCTCGGTGTTGGCGAGGACGGGCATCACGACGCTCACGTCGATCCCGGTGCCGCGGTACTCCTGGCGGATCGTCTCGCTGAGCCCGACGACCGCGTGCTTGGTGGCGCAGTAGGTCGCTCCGCCCGGAAAACCGAACTTCCCCGCCGCAGAAGCGATCTGAACCAGATGACCGCGTCCACGCGGGACGAAGCGCTCCAGCGCGAGCTTGGAGCCGATGATCACGCCGTGGACGTTGATGTCGAGGAGCCCCCGCGCGGTCAGCTCCGTTTCCTGCGTGAACGGGCCGACGGGCATGATCCCGGCGTTGTTGACCAGCACATCGAGCGGGCCCAGGCGCGTCTCGACCTCCTGCAGGAAGGTCTCGAAGCTATGGCTGTCGGTGACATCGAGCGCGAGCCCGATCGTCTCACCGCCGAGCTCCCGAGCAGTGCGCCCCACCAGCGACGCGTCGATGTCGCCGATCGCGACGCGCGCACCCTTGACGATCAGCGCAGCAGCGGTAGCGCGGCCGATCCCGCGGGCCCCGCCGGTGATTGCGACTACCAGGCCGGCAAGCGACCGTGGAGCTCTGGCCATGAAAACAGTCCTCCGATTCGTGCGATGGCCTACGGACGGTATCGCTCGGGGCGCAGCGGCACCGGGGCGCACCCAGAGGGCCGGCCGCCGGGGCTGGCCAGCCGCAGCTATTCTGAGGCGATGCCGCACTTCTTCCACGAGGGGCAGCGGCTCGCCTACACGATCTACGGCGAGGGCCCGCGCGCGACGGTGCTGCTGCCGGCCCTGCTGCTCTCCCAGAAGATGCAGGCGCCGCTCGCGCGCGAGCTGGCCGCCCGGGGCAACCGCGTGATCACCTTCGATCCGCTCGGCCACGGCGCCTCCGATCGTCCGCGGGACATGTGGCGATACTCGATGTCGAGCTTCGCGCGCCAGACGGTCGCGCTGCTCGATCACCTGCAGCTCGATCAAGCGATCGTCGGGGGGACCTCGCTCGGGGCCAACGTCAGCCTCGAGGTAGCCTCACTCGCGCCGCAGCGCCTGCGCGGAATGGTCATCGAAGCGCCAGTGCTCGACAACGCGATCCCGGCCTGCGCCGCGACGTTTACGCCGTTGCTGTTCGCGCTCACATTCGGGGAGCGGGTGATGAAGGTGCTCGCTGGCGCGGCACATGTGGTGCCGCGCAACGGGATGCCCTTTCTGCTGGGACTCGGGCTCGACTGCGTGACCCAGGACCCCGGGCCCAGCGGCGCCCTGATCCAGGGCATCATCTTCGCCCGTACGGCGCCAGACCGCACCGAGCGCAGGACATTCGAGGCGCCGGCACTGGTGATCGGCCATCCGCGCGACCCCGTGCACCCGTTCTCGGACGCCGACATGCTCGCCCACGAGCTCCCCAACGCCAAGCTGATCGACGCCAGCTCGATCATCGAGCTGCGCAGGCGCCCGGCCAGGCTGGCCGCCGAGATCGCCGGCTTCGCCGATGGCTGCTGGAGTGCCAAGGTGCTCGCACCCGCGCGGCGACACGCCGCGCAGCGCTGACCCACTCGCGCTGCACTCAGTGCTCGTGGGGCTTGATCCTCTCCAGCGACCGCGGCGTCCAGTGCGTGGCTGGGTCTGGATGCTCCAGCGCGGCCCGCGCGAGCTCGTAGCTCTGCTCGATCAGCACGCCGGCGTGGCTGAAGTCCGAGGGCAGCACGTGGGTTGGGCACGGCGGCGGCAGCACGATCAGCTCGGCCTCGTGTGAGAACCGCTCGATGTCTTCGGTCAGCCGCTGGCTGATCAGCACCGTGAAGGCATGGATGAGGACCGGGATCGCGGCGCGCGGCGGCTCTTCCAGCTCGCACGAGATTCCCGTCGGCAGGACGTAGATCTTGGTGGCGCCGAGCTCCGCGGCGTCCGAGATCGGAGTGTTGTTGGCGACGCCGCCATCGACGAGGTCGACGCCTTCGAACGAAACCGCCGGGTAGATCCCAGGAATCGCGCTGCTCGCCATCACGGCAGCCATGACATCGCCTGCCGAGAGGCGCCGCTCGCTACCGTCGCGGATGTCGGTTGCGATCACGTGCAGCGGGATGGGCATCTGCTCCAGGCGCTCGAACTGCTGAAAGTGGGCGGCGAGCACCGCCTTCAGCCCGGCGTTGGAGATCAGGTGATCGAGCCGGCCGAGCAGGCCGAGCAGCGCCGGGGCCGGGTTGGGCGGGAAGATCTGAAAGGTTCGCAGCGTCCGCCAGATGGCGGCCAATTCGTATGCGGTCTGCACAGTCGGCGGGTGCGAGGCGATATAGGCGCCGTTGATCGCTCCCACAGAGGCACCCACGACCAGCTCGGGAACGATCTCCCGTTCGTAGAGCGCCCGCAGCATCCCCACCTGGACCGCACCGAGGCTCGCCCCTCCTGACAAGACGAAGCCAACCATCGCAGGCGCGAAGGCTACCTGGGGCGCGGGGGCCCGGGCGGATCGACGATGTCGCGCCCGGTGGGCGCCAGCTCCTCGTCGAGCTCGAGCTGCCAGAAGTAGCGCGTAAAGGTGACCGGAGCGCGGAAGCACCCTACATGGGGCTCGATCGCCTCGCCGCGAGCCATGCGCACGATCAGCTCGGGGTAGGTGTGGCCGGGGAGCGCGGCATACATCGGCGCGGGAAAGGCGCCCCCAAAACGCGTGTTGACGTCGGTGATGCCCAAGCCGATCTCCTTGTCACGGAAGACCTGCACCGTGCAGGGCCCGCGAACTCCGAGCGCCTCCACCACGCGCTGACCGAGGTCGACGAGCTCGGGGTCGGCGATCACCGTGCCCTTGATCGACTCCCCCCCACGCGACTCGATCATCGTGCGGGGGATCGCGTTCAGGCAACGGCCCCGCAGGTCAGACAGGCAGTCGATCGAGAGCTCCGGGCCGTCCATGAGCGCCTGAACCATCGTCGGCTCCCGCACGTAGCGCACGAAGAACTCTGCCGCGCGCTCGTCGTCGGCGCGATGGATCGAGCGTGCCCCCGATCCCTGCCTGGGCTTGACCATCACCGGATATCTCCTCACCGGCTCGCCGGGCAGCACGGTCGGGGGGGAGGGAAGGCCGAGCCGCTCCAGCAGCAGGTGGGTCTCGTACTTGTCGAACGTCGCGCGCGCGATCTCGGGGTCGGGGACGAAGGCCGGCAACTCGCCCGCCGCGCGCGCGCGAGCGAGCAGCTCGATGTCGAGGTCGGTGAGCGGCACGACAGCACCAACTGCCAACTCCTCGCAGAGGGAGCGCAGAACCGGCACGTAATCGGGATCCTCGATCCGCGGCACCGCCCGGCGATGGTGGGCCGCGTACTGCGCAGGCGCCAGCGGGCTCGGATCTGCAGCCACGACGGTCGCATGGCGGGCGAAGGCCGAAACGATGTCATAGCGCTTGCCGACACCGGTCAGGAGCACGCCCGGCTCGCGCGCTCTGGGCGTCATCCTGGAGGGCGTCACTGGCTCGCGCTCGGGGGGTGCCAACCGCCCGTCTCTCCCTTGTAGAGCCCCTGCCCGCCCAGGACCATCTGCACCGTCCGGGCCATGATCTTCAAGTCCAGGATCGGCGAGCGGTGCTCGGCGTACCACAGGTCGAGCTCGATCCGCTCTGACCACGGCAGCGAAGCCCGGCCGTTGACCTGAGCCCATCCGGTGATCCCGGGCTTGACCGCGAGGCGCCCGCGCTGGCGAGCGGTGTACTGCGCCACCTGAATCTCGATCGTGGGCCGCGGCCCGACGATCGACATCTCCCCCGCCAGCACGTTCCATAGGTTGGGAAGCTCGTCGAGCGAGTAACGGCGCAGCAGCGAGCCAAGGCGCGTGATCCGCTCGTCGCCCTGCTGGATCGCGAGGCCCGCGCCGATCAGCTCCGCGCCGTGAACCATCGTGCGCAGCTTGTAGATCGAGAACGGCTCCCCGTCGCGGCCTACGCGGCTCTGGCGATAGATCGGGTGACCGGATGACTCGAGCCGGATCGCGAACGCCAGCACGGCGATCACGGGTGCGGACAGGACCGTCCCGGCCAGCGAGATCACGACGTCCAAGCCGCGCTCGATTGCATCGTAACCGGGGCGGGGGTTGGCGGGCTCGGCGGCACGGGCGGCCTCGGCGGCGCGGGCGGCCTCGGAGGCGCGGGCGGGCTCGGCG